>URDR01000001.1 GCA_900546645.1 uncultured Bacteroides sp.
AGGAAAAGATGGAATATCATGGAGGGAATTTCAAGTAAACGAAGCAGTTCTGGGGTATAGAATAGATTCATTGTCTGGTCAACAGGAATATTATGCATCCCGCTAATCCCAGAGATTATACGCGAATGCTTATCGAAAAAAGTAATCCCTGCCTTCACCCAGTGAAGATGAAGGCAGGGATTATTGATATTTAGAAAATTAGTTCAGCTACTTTATTTTCCGCAAGGTTCAAAGCGGAGTTTATAACTTAACGGCAGTGGAGATACTTGATATACAGGAAGTGTATCCACATCTTGTCCGCAACTGGCGTTACCTACTCCGCGAACGGCTACATCGAGGTGAAGAACCGTGTAAGGACGGGCTTTCATCTCCCACATGTGGTTGGTATTCATCAAGTCTTCGTCAGTATAACGCAAGGCAGAGAAAGAAACGTTTCCTTCTGTACGGATGCAGATACCCTTGCCCGAAGCATCAGTCAGTTTCAGTTCACGCAAGCCTTCACGGTTACCCATAGACTGAGGTTTCACATAAGCTTCATCCATCTGTTCTACCGTAGTGGCATAGCGGCCTACTTGGCAGCCTTCTTTGCGGTCGGAATAGTTCTCCCAAGGGCCATAAGCATAATAATCCACTTGATTCAGAGCCGAGTTCACGCCACATACCAGCCCGCAACGGCGTAACTGATTAGCTACCGGTGTAAACTGGGCATTCAATTCCATAGTGCCATTAGGCAAGAAGGTATAAACAAGATCAGTTCCACAGAGCGAGCCTTTGCGTCCTGTAGTAACAACTACCTTTCCGTCAGTTTCGGAAACGCTGCAAGTACCAGTTTCCTCCAGTCCGTTTGTAGTCTGAGTGAAGCGGTCGTTTTCAATCCAACGGTGATTATCGTAGATAAATCCTTCGCCGTGGCTGAGGAAAGATACCCCGTTCATTACCAGTTCTGTCATGCGTCCGGTTGAGCGTTGGAACACCGCTTTCAGTAAGTCGTTGGTTATCACGATTTCCTTTTCGTTTTCTTCTACGCGGTAAGTAGACTTACCTTTTATTGTTGACGGGCGGTTAGCCATTGCTGTTCCTTCATTCAGTGTATATTGGTAATGCGACAACAGATGTCCGGCAGGAGCCCATGGCTGCGCTTCTTTCAGACAGACAGCTACGTTCAGCATCAGTTCCTGTCCTTTCTTGGCAGCCTGTTTCACGGTGATTCCGTTCAGCTTCAAGTTGATGGCTAACGAGTCATCGGGAGCCACAGCCGATAAGTTGATGCTGTCGGCAGGCAATTCCACTCCGTCAACCACTGCATTCCATCGCAGGTAGAAGTGGTCAAGTGAAAGGAAATCGTATGTATTGCAAAGATGTACGGTTACTTCTTTTCCTTTCGGGTTGATGTCGCAGTTTCCGAAGTGTACATACTGATAAACCGCCTTCACCTCTTTCAGTTTCGGCGATTCCTCACGGGTTGCAGGAATAATACCGTTTGAACAGAAGTTACCTTGGTGCGGACCGGGGAAGTCATATCCGGTATGCAGGCGGTAAATCCCCTTCTTGATTTCATTCGGTTCGTAGATGGCTTGGTCTACCCAGTCCCAAATAGCTCCACCGATGGTAGAGGTGCTCGATTCGATGCTTTCCCAATACTCCTTCAAGTTGCCGATGGCATTCCCCATGGCATGAGCATATTCACAGATAAACATCGGTTTGTCGAATGAGTTGACATGCTCATCCATCCACTTCATTCCGGGATACATTTTTGAGTAAAGGTCACTGAAGCGGTTTCCTCCGTACGCTTTTTCATCGCGCGTGCCTTCATAATGTACGGGGCGGCTGTCTAGTTTCTTGGCAGCATCATAGCAAGCCTGGAAGTTGCTTCCGCCGCCGGCTTCATTACCCAAGCTCCAGAAAATGACTGAAGGATGGTTGCGGTCACGCAATATCATGCGGTCAATACGGTCAACGAATGCTGGAATCCATGAAGGCATATCGCTGATTGACTGGTTGGCATGGTCTTCCAAGTCGGCTTCATCCATGGTATATAAGCCGAAATAGTCGAACATGGTATACATCTTCGCATCGTTCGGATAATGTGAGGTACGGATGGTATTGATGTTATTCTGTTTCATCAGCAAAACATCCTGAAGCATCGATTCGGTAGTTACGGCACGTCCGTAAAGCGGATGGCTGTCATGGCGGTTTACTCCCTTGAAGAAGACACGCTGACCATTGATATAAACCAGCGAACCGCGGATTTCAATATCGCGGAATCCGAATTTAGTAGAAAAAGCCATTTCGTCTTTGCCGGCAGCCCGTTGTACCACATGCACCGTATACAGTTCAGGGGTTTCTGCTGTCCATAAGGTCAGATTATTCAGAGGAAATTCAAACTCGGCTGTGCTTAAAGTCTGTGTATCCGTATAGCGGATATTTTTTGCAGCTTCTGTCAACAACTTTCCTTCTGGAGTAAACAAGCGTACCATAACCTCTTTAGTACCTTTCAGGCGGTCACGGTTATCTAAGGCAAGGCGAACCTTCATGGTTCCATTTCGGTAAGCTGCCTGCTTGTCAAGTGAGGCTGTAATATAATGGTCGCGTACTGAAACAAGAGGTGTATTATAGAGATAAACATCGCGGAAGATACCACTCATGCGGAACATATCCTGACACTCCAGATACGAGCCGTCGCTCCAACGGAACACCTGTACCGCCAGACGGTTTTCACCCCGTTTCAAGTAAGAGGTAATATCGAATTCAGCTACATTGTTTGCTCCCTGTGTATATCCCACATATTTTCCGTTCAGATAAACGAATGCTGCGCTGTAGATACCGCCAAAGTGGATAAACGTACGTTTGCCCGTCCAGTTTTCGGGAACTTCGAAGGTACGTACATACGAGCCTACGGGGTTGATTCCATAATTCTTGCCTCCATCATTAAAGCCTCGGCGGGCATCGATAAACGGAGGAATATTGGCATGCGGATATTCTACGTTGGCATAAATCGGGCGGTCATAACCTTGCATTTCCCAGTTTGATGGAACCGGAATGGTAGCCCAGCCTGATACGTCATAGTCCTCCTTATAGAAATCAGTCGGGCGTTGCGACGGTTCGGGAACAAAGTGAAAGCGCCAGTCGCCATTCAGTGAGCGGAAACTTTCGCTCCGGTTAGCTACCCACGGTGTGTCATAAAAGGCGCGGTCGTCCACCATAGCTTGTTCATTTGGGTAAGGCAAATAAGTGGCATGTCCGTCTTCTTTATTTTCAGCAAAGCGGGTTTCATCTTCCCAGTATACTTTGGGACGGTCTGCCAGATTGTAGAGCATACTTGCGGGTATCGGCATGTTGCTGGCTTTGATTTGGAAGAATGTTTCCGGCAGTTTGGCAGCTTTTTTCTTGGCAAGTAATATCAGTTTGCCTTCCCGGTTACAAGCCAGAATCAGTTCCGGGCTGTTAGTCGGAAAAATCTGATACACTTCTCCGTTTTTTTTCACGGTCCACAGTTGCGATTCATCTGAGCCGTTGTTCTCGGTAACGCCCAAAGAGTTATCTGTACGGGCATGCAAGGCCTGATTATCGAATGGGTTCATGAAACGGAAACTGCTCGACAAGTCGGTAATGCTCCACTGTTGGAACTTGTCTTTGGCACGAGGGGCAACCAGAATCGGTTTCGCATCCCCTTTTTGATAGGCAATCACCTTCTCCGGCTGTGATGCAGGGAAGATGTTGTAAAGCTTGTCTTTGGCAAAACTCACTTGTGCGGAAACGCTTTGCAGTCCGCCGATCAGTAAGGTTATCACAAAAATAAGAATACTGCGTGTCATACTATTCGTTTTAATTTTTAAAAAGTTTACGCGGATAAAGATAAGAAAAAAATCGTTTATCCGCGTATGCTATGAGGTTTATTCTATGATAATTTCGTCGATATAGAAGCGTGAAGCCTGTCCTGGCCGGTTATGGTCTTTCGGGCAGTTTCCGGAAGGCTCGAAAGTAAACTTCACAAAGCGTGCTTCTGCGCCATCCGATGCAACCGTGATATTGTCAATGAAGGTACCTTCTTTATAAATGTCCTTATCAGCAAACGTGCAAGTTCCCACTTCAGTGAATGATTGGTTGTCGGTTGAAACCTCCACTTTCATGCTGCGAGGTTTATGTACAGCCATACCATAGTTGGTGATACATCCTGCCGTGAATTTCTTCAGCGATTCGTTCTTTTGTAAATCAATGGTGAACGATACAGGCTTGTTCATTCCTCCGGTAAACCATTCAAAATCGGTTTGCCGAGAGCTTCCCCGCAAGCCGTTTACCAGAATCTGCATGTCGGCATTTGCTTTGAGCAAAGGCTTGGCAGTAGCTTTATTCCACTCAACAGGAAGAATCAAGGTTTTTCCCATCTGGCGGTCTCCGTTGAAGGTAGCTGCTTTTACCGTAGTGCTTTCAGTTAAGCCGAAAGGTTGCGTATAAAGGGTAGAGGCAGAAGTAGGTTCCGAACCATCTACTGTATAGCGTATTTCTACATCCGGGCGTTCACATTCCAGATTCACTTCCAGCTTACCGAGGCTGTCGGGAGATACTTTATGTTGGATATTATACATAGAGCGTGCATAAACCACCCCTTTCTGTTTTAAGTGTGCGGTATAGTTATCCAGTCCTTTCAAGAAGCGTTCCCAGTTTCGTTCTCCTTTCGGTACCCATGCAATTTCAGCTAACGCAGCCAGACGGGGAAATACCAGATAGAACACATCGTCTGAGTTATAACAGAATTCGGTCCACATACTGGCTTGTAATCCCATCAGAAGGTTTTCATATTCAGGCTTCCAGCTGTCTTGTACCGGCTCATAATCGAATAACCCTTTCAGTGTATTGTTTCCGAAGTACGTCAGCGGTTCAAACCATTGCGGTCCCTGGTAGCGAATCAGGTAAGCTACCTTGGCAGGAGTCATCACAAAGCGGTGTCCTTGGGCGGCGGCTTTCAAGGCAGCATTTCCCATACCTTGCCATCCGAAAATAATAGCATCTTTGGGTAATTTGCTGTTGGTCAGTTCATCCCATCCCATCACCTCTTTGCCTTTACTGCGTGCGTAGGCACTCATGCGTTCCATGAAATAGCCCTGTAATTCTTCTTCATTGGCTAAATGCTCCTTGCGGATGCGTTGCTGGCAAAGCGGGCATTTTTTCCAGTTGGTTTTGGTTGCTTCATCTCCTCCCAAGTGCATATAGCGTGAAGGGAACAAAGCCATCACCTCATCCAATATATCCTGTAAGAAGCGGAATGTTTCCTCTTTGCCGGCGCAGAAAATAATTTCAGCGTTTCTGCCTCCAAGTCCGGGAAGTACTCCGATGAACTCTTTTACTACCGGGCAGGCATATTCCGGATAAGAAGCCAAAGCCGCATTCGAGTGCGCCGGAATATCGATTTCAGGGATAACATCAATCTGGCGTTCGGTGGCATATTGGATAATCTCCTTCATGTCTTCCTGTGTATAGAATCCCCCTACGGTTGCTTTTTCGTCTTTGGTAGGATTGCGTCGTGCGGGGAAGGGAATACCGGGACGGTCCACGCGCCAGGCTCCCACTTCAGTAAGGCGAGGATATTTCTTGATTTCCAGTCGCCATCCGTTGTCATCGCTCAAGTGCAGGTGCAGGCGGTTAAGTTTCAGCATTGCCATGCAGTCAATCATGCGCAAAACATCTTCTTTCGGCATGAAAAAGCGAGCTACGTCTAACATAAATCCGCGGTAGCCGAAGCGAGGTTCATCACGCACGGTCATTGCCGGAACCGTCCAGTCTGCCTGACTGGTTGTTTTACCTTCGATAGCGGCTGGTAGCATTAAGCGTAAGTTCTGCAAAGCATAGAAGAACCCTTTGGTATCTGCAGCTTTCAGTGTAATCCGGCTGCTTTCCACCGTCATTTCGTATGCATCTTCTTTCAGTGCATCATTGATTTCCAATACAATGTTTCCTTCTGTACCTACTTTCACTTCCGGGGTAAATCCTGCAGCTCCGGTAAACAGAGAGGCAAATAAGTTAGCTACTCCCACTTCATTCTCACTCGGCACTGCAATCACCGTCTGAGCATTAAAAGTAAACGATCCGTTTGTCTTTTCCATTGCCAGCGGAGTGGGTATAATCACTTGGTCATCCATGCTTTGTGAAGAATGGCAGCCGGAAAGTCCGACTGTCATTCCTATCAAGCAGCATGTTGCCCATTTTTTTATCATGTCATTTTTTATCATGTCTGTTTTTTTATTTGAAATGCTTTTAATTCTGTTTATTCACGGTCGCGCTCCGGTGAGAAACGAACAGGGTCATTATACTGTTCTTGCAACTGAAGCATCTGCTGTTTCATTTCTGCTACAACCGGTTCATAAGTTGCTTCACCATATAAATTATGTAATTCATTCGGATCATTTTTCAAATCATACAGTTCCCAGTGGTCAATGTCATTATAGAAATGAATCAGTTTGTAGCGGTCGTTACGTACGCCGTAATGACGTTTCACCATGTGTTCTGCCGGATATTCGTAGAAGTGGTAATACAGTGCCTTGCGCCAGTCGGCAGGATGCTCCCCTTTCAGCAGTGGCAACAGTGAAACCCCGTGCATATCTTCGGGAACCTCCACACCTGCCAGTTCCAGGAAGGTAGGTCCGTAGTCGATGTTCTGTACCATTTCTGTAATATCTCCTTTGGCGGTCAGACCTTTTGGAAGATGCATAATCAAAGGAGTGTGCATAGATTCCTCGTACATGAATCGCTTGTCAAACCATCCGTGTTCGCCCATATAGAAACCTTGGTCGGAAGTATAAACCACCAGTGTATTATCCATCATCCCTTTTTCTTCCAGATAATCCAACACACGTCCCACGTTGTCATCCAGTGATTTCACCACCTTCAGGTAGTCACGGATATATCGTTGGAATTTCCATTCAGCCAAGTCTTTTCCTTTGAGGTTCTGTTTGTAGAACTCCTCTGTAATGGGTTTGTAAAAGTCTTCAAACTGTTTGCGTTCTTCCGGATCCATTCGGCTCAGCATATTTTCGTAGCTTTTTTTCAGACGCGATTCTTTTCCGTCTTTCAGCAGCTTCAAGTCGTATGCCAAGTCCATATCCTTTAAGATGCTCATCTCTTGAGCCGCAGCAGCCGGGCGTCCTTCATAGTCATCGTAGAAAGTTTCCGGCAGTGGGAACGTCTGGTCCTCGTAAAGCGGTAAGTTTTTGATTTCCGGCAACCAGTTTCGATGTATAGCCTTATGGTGGATAAGCAGACAGAACGGCTTGTTTTTGTCGCGCTGATTTTCCATCCAGTCAATACTCATGTCGGTAATGAGGCTCGTGAGATAGCCTTTCTTCCGGATGGTATCATTTTCCATTGTAATAAAGTCGGGATTATAATAATTACCCTGTCCGGGTACTATTTCCCAGTGGTCGAATCCGGTAGGCAGGCTTTCCAGATGCCATTTTCCGATAATGGCAGTTTCATAGCCGGCTTTGCGCAGCAATTTAGGGAAGGTTTGCTGTGCGCTGTCGAATACACAAGTAGAGTTGTCATAGAATTTATTGGCGCATGAATGCTTCCCGGTAAGCATACAAGCACGGCTGGGACCACTCAGTGAGTTGGCAACAAAACTGTTGGTAAACCGAACTCCGTCGGCAGCAATACGATCCAAGTTTGGGGTTTTTGCGTAACGGGTATCATAGCAGCTCATCATTTGGGCTGTATGATCGTCGGTCATGATATAAACAATGTTATAAGGTTTGGGTTCTTCTGCCTTCTTGCTTTGGCAGGAAGAGAATAGCGGTGCTGAAGCGGCAACACCAGCCATGGAGTAAAGTAACTGAATCGTTTTCATGATACGATATTTTATATGTTTTTAATTTGTTGACCGAGTATTTTTATAAGTCTCACTGCATGAAAACCGACAGTATAACCGGGTTGCGATTAGACAGATTCGATTTAAGGTGAAAGCTGTTTTGTTTTATAACAAGGGTGAACAGATACTTACTATTCACTATGCAAAAATGCTGATTTAATTAGAAAATGATGTTCTATTTCTGCTAAAAAAACTCCAAAAATCGCTATTCTGTACTTTTTTATCTGTTTTTTCAGGCTGACAAGGCTTTTTTATAAGTTGACTGGGTATCAGTTGACTAGTTGATTAGGCTTTAAAAAGCTTTCGTTTCTGAAACCTTGTCACCTGTTTGCGGAAAATATTTTTGAGGCAGATGCTAATTAAATTTTTTATTTATTTTGCGTATAAGTTTTTATTTTTGTATTTTTGCCTTGTTGTAATAAAGAAATTATTTTTTAATTTAATCATCAAATCTTTTATTTATGAAGAATCTTGCTTTTCTGGTGGCATTCATATGTCTGTTTTTAGGAGCTTGTACAGCTCAGCAAGAAGGCGGCCAGCAGGTAACGGAAAAAGGAACTGTTTGGAGTTGGGACAACGGGACGATTGTAGTTGAAAGTCCGGAGCGTCCGGCAGGTCAAGAAAGTGCTTTGGGTATGACTGCCCCTAAGTTGGAAGCTGTAAGAGTAGGTTTCGTAGGTGTAGGAATGCGTGGAGTAAGTGCGGTGGAACGTTTTACCCATATACCGGGAGTTGAAATCGTAGCCATTTGTGATTATGAAAAAGAAAGAGCCGAAGCATGTCAGAAATACTTAAAGCGAGCTTCAATGCCTAAGGCAGCTGTTTACAGTGGTGAGAAAGGGTATGAAGAATTATGTAAACGCGATGACATCGACTTGGTATATGTAGCAACCGACTGGTTGCATCATTTCCCGGTAGCCATGTGTGCCATGGAAAACGGAAAGCATGTAGCAATTGAGGTTCCTTCTGCTATGAATCTGAAAGAATGCTGGTCATTGATTGATACCAGTGAAAAAACACGTAAGCACTGCTTTATTCTGGAGAACTGCTGCTACGACTGGTTCGAAATGAATACATTGAATATGGCGCAGCAAGGCGTATTCGGTGAAGTGGTACGTGCTCAGGGAGCTTATATTCATAATTTAAGTCAGTTCTGGGACTATTATTGGAAAACGGGTGAAAACGATAAGTTGGGCTGGCGCTTAGATTATAATATGAAGCATCGTGGCGATGTGTATGCTACTCATGGATTAGGTCCTGTAGCTCAGGCTTTAGATATTCATCGTGGTGACCGCATGAAGACTTTGGTGGCAATGGATACGAAGTCTGTAGTCGGCAAGGAGTTGGTCGAAAAAAGAACCGGAACTGCTTGTGAAGCATTCCGCAATGGCGACCATACCACTACCCTGATTCGTACTGAAAACGGTAAAGTGATTGAAATACAGCATAATGTAATGACTCCGCAGCCTTATAACCGTTTGTATCAATTAACAGGTACTAAAGGCTTTGCCAATAAATATCCGGTAGAAGGGTATGCTCTCGATGCTGAACAGATGACAGCGTCGGGTGTAGCTCCGAAGGTAGATAATTTAAATTCGCACGGATTCCTTCCTCAGTCGGAAGTTGAAGCATTGGTTGAAAAATATCAGCACCCCATTTTGAAGAAATACGGAAAAACAGCGAAAGAAGTAGGAGGTCACGGAGGTATGGACTTTATTATGGACAGTCGTTTGATTTATTGCTTGCAGAACGGATTGCCACTTGATATGGACGTGTACGATTTGGCTGAATGGTGCTGTCTGGCAGAGTTAGGCGAATTGTCAATGGATCATAACTGTGCTCCGGTAGCCTTCCCCGACTTTACTCGCGGTGACTGGAATAAGGTGAAAGGCTATAAGCATGCTTATGCTTCGGAAGCCGATGAGAAAGCGGCTTTGGAAAAAGCGGAAGCGTTTACAAAGCAGTTGAAAGAAAGAGGTGCTAAAGACTGGAATTAATCAGACTTAATTGAGAACTGCTGGTTGAAACAGCAAAAGTGTTTTAATAAAAAGGTGGAGGTCAAACTGTGACCCCCACCTTTGTTTTTTAGGGACTCACCTCCAATTCTTCAAGCCTCAAAAACCTTAAGGGCTTCCAAGTGCACGTACTTACATACCTTCCAGACACAAGAATTTAATACCTTAAAACCCTCAAACAAGGTGTTTTAGATAGATTTGGATTAAAAATTAGTGATTATTGAACATTTATCGGAGCTGATACTTCTACATTTGCGGTGCATTTGGCAGGGAATGCCGATGCAAAGAGATGTGTTAACAGTAAATTTTAATATCATGAAAGAATGCTTATGAAAAAGATTAGCTTCGTTTTTCTTTTGCTCCTTTTGTCATTTCCTTTAGGAGCGTTAGCACAGCAGCAGATTCAGGGACAAGTTTTCGATGAATTGGGTGAAACCGTTATCGGAGCATCCGTTGCTGTGAAGGGTACAACAACCGGTGGTATAACCGATTTTAATGGAGAGTTCTCCGTTCCGGGTAAGGTAGGCGATGTGCTTACTATTTCTTATATCGGTTATTCTTCTATCGATGTAAAAATCACCAAACTTACGGGCAACGTTATTACGTTGAAGGAAGATACAGAACTTCTGGAAGAAGTTGTGGTAGTAGGTATGGACAAGCAGAAACGTAATACCATTACGGCTGCCGTAGCTACCGTAAAATCGGAAGCCATTACCTCTCGTCCGGTAACCGACTTGACAAGTGCTTTGCAGGGTAACGTCGCCGGTTTGAACTTTGCTTCCGATGCTTCTGCAAACGGAGTAGGTGGTGAAACCGGTGCTGAAATCAAGTTCAACATCCGTGGTATCGGTTCTATTAATGGGGGTGAACCGTACGTATTGGTCGATGGTATCGAACAGAGCATGCAGAATGTGAACCCGGCAGATATTGAAAGCATCAGTGTCTTGAAAGATGCTTCGGCAGCAGCCGTTTACGGTGCGCGTGCAGCTTATGGTGTGGTATTGGTTACCACAAAGAGCGGTAAACAAGAAAAAGCACGTGTATCTTACCGTGGTACAGTAGGTTTGAGCTCTCCGATTAACATGCCTCAGATGATGAGTTCTTTGGAATGGGCACGCTATAACAATGAACGTGACTTGAGTATGGGACGTACACCGAAAGTTACGCAGCAGACCATTGAAAAAATGCAGGGATTTATCAACAATCCGTATTCTGCAGAATTCCCCGGTATCGAGCCGAACCAGGCTGGCGATGGATGGGCAATGGCTGATAACGCACAGTATGGTAATACCGACTGGTTCGACTATTACTTCCGCGACCGTGCTCTCCGTCATTCTCATAACATCAGCATTCAGGGTGGTTCTGAAAAGAGCACTTACTATGTAGGTTTAGGTTATATCTATCAGGAAGGTTTGATGGACCGCGTACAGGATGATTTGGAAAAATATAACGTAAATACCAAATTCTCTATCCGTGCAAACGACTGGTTGAAGTTTAATTTCAACAATAACATCTCTTTGAATATCTTGGATCGTCCGTTGGCTAACCAGACTATCTTCTACGGTACCATTGCCAACATGTCACCGAGTAGAGTGACTCAGCTCCCGGTAGAACAGTCTCAATATGCTACTCCTACTTGGAACGAATTGTACTATATGCAGAAATCAGCCTACAATCAGACACGTATTTCTGATGCGATGTCTTTCTCTGCCATCATCAACCCGCTCGAAGGACTGGAATTCATGGCCGATATGAAAGCTCGCTTTGATGTTGAAAACAACAGCTTTGAATTACGTAAAAATGCATTTGCACAGCCTAACGGAACCATCGTTGAATCATCTGGTAGCCGTCAGGGTTATCACTACCCCGGTATGAAATGGCAGAACACGCAGTTCGGTTCTTATACACGCGGTAGCGTATTCAACTACTACCTGTCACCGAGTGTAGCTGGTTCGTATACTCATCAGTGGGGCGACCACTTCTTCAAAGCGATGGCTGGTTATCAGATGGAATTGCAGAAAAACTCAAGCGAGTTCTTATATAAAGATGGTATGATGAGTGAAGACATTTATTCATTCGACAATGCCAACGGAACTCCGTATGCCGGTGAAGCACGCAGCCACTGGGCTACCATGGGTATGTATGCTCGTTTGAACTGGAACTATCAGAACGTATATTTCTTGGAATTCAGTGGACGTTACGACGGATCTTCTCGCTTTGCTCCGGGTAACCGTTGGGGATTCTTCCCTTCATTCTCTGCAGGTTATGATATTGCCCGCACCAATTACTTTACTAAACTTAAGTTGCCTATCTCTCAGTTGAAGGTACGTGTATCTTACGGACGTCTGGGTAACCAGAACGGTGCCGGTCTGTACGATTATCTGGGCGTAATGAGCCTTGACCCGAACAACGTAAATGCGTGGTTGCTTCCCAGCGGAAGTGCAGCTCCTGCTAAAGGAACCATTTCGTTGACTCCGAAAATGATCAGTCCGTTCATTACATGGGAAAAAGTTGACAATGCCAACCTCGGTTTAGACTTGATGTTGTTCGATGACCGTCTTTCTTTGACTTTCGATGCCTACCAGCGTACTACGAAAGATATGATTGGTCCTGCCGAAGCTATTCCGGCTATCAGCGGTATCGCACCGGGCGACCGTGCTAAAATCAACAATGCTACCTTGCGTAACCGTGGATGGGAGTTGTCGGTGAACTGGTCGGATAAACTGAAAAACGGTTTCTCTTACGGCATTGGTTTCAATGTATTTAACTACAAGGCTGTGGTTACCAAATATAACAACCCTGAAGGTATTATCTATAACAACCATACCGGTCTGGACCGTAACAAAGGTTACTATGAAGGAATGGACGTAGGTGAAATCTGGGGATTCGTTGCCGACGATTTGTTTATGGCCAATGCCGAAGTCGACGAATACCTGAAGAGCAAAGACCTTTCTTTCTTTAAAGCCGACAACTTGTGGCAGGCTGGTGACTTGAAATACCTCGATACGAACCGCGATGGTAAAGTTGATCCGGGTAAAGGTACCTTGGCCGACCACGGCGACTTGCGCATCATCGGTAACACCACTCCGAAATACTCATTTGGTATTAACTTGAATGTAGGTTATAAAGGATTCTCAGTTTCAACTCTGTTGCAGGGTGTGGCTAAACGCGACTTCCCCTTGGCGGGTAGTACCTACCTTTTCGGTGGAAAGAACTACTTCAAGGAACACTTGGATTACTGGTCAACCGAAAATCCGGGAGCATACTTGCCTCGTCTGACCGACGTAAAGACGGTGGATTATAAAGCCAATACCGGTTATAATACGACTCGTTACTTAGTGAATGCCGCTTACATGCGTATGAAGAACTTGATGGTTTCTTATACATTCGACAAGAAAGTGTTGAAAACCTTGCGTCTGGAAAACTTACGCGTTTACTTCACTTGCGATAACTTGTTTACCATCACTTCATTGCCGAAAGCATTCGATCCTGAAACACTGAACCAGGTAAATACTTGGGCAGGTGGTAGCAACGATACTGCTCCGGGTCTGACTTCTGCCGCTAACGAAAACGGTAACGGTAAGGTTTATCCGATGAATCGCAACTTTGTATTTGGTGTTGACTTCACTTTTTAAATAGGCTAAGATATGAAAAAGATATATATTGCATTTTTAATGGGAATGGGCATCTTGACCTCTTCATGCTCTGATTTCCTTGACCGCGAACCGCTTACTGTGCCTAATAACGAATCGTTCCTTTCGGGTGAATCGCAGGTACGCGGATATATTAACGGTCTGTACACCGCACTTCCCTCTTTGCAGAAGTTTGGTATGGGCGTGCGTGGAGAAGATAAAAACAGCGACAACATTCTTTCTGAAATTTACGATAAGCGATTGAACGGAGAAGAAACCGCGTTCTCAAGCAGCCAGGCTTGGGAAACAGGTTATAAGAACCTGCGTAATGTAAACTACTTCTTCCATTATTATAAAGTGCCTGAATCAATCGAAACCGATGAAATTCGTTCGTTGAAGGGAGAAGCTTACTTCTTGCGTGCCTACTGGCACTTCGTTCAGCTGAAGAAATTCGGTGACATTCCGGTGATGGATGCTTTCTGGGATGAAAATGCAACGATTGCCGGCTTGCAGATTCCGCAGAAAGACCGTGGTGAAGTAGCTAAGTTCATCCTGGAAGATTTGGACCGTGCTGAAAAACTGTTGTATAGCCGCAGCAAATATGCGGGCTTGCGTATCTCGCGTGAAGCAGCTTTGTTGCTCGCCATGCAGGTTGCTTTGTATGAAGGCTCTTGGGAAAAATACCATAAAGATGATGCTTTTGCAGCTGCAACCAATCAGTCGGACTGGTTCTTTGGTGAAGTGTTGCGCTGGGGAGACATGTTATTCGAATGTGGCTTGAAACTGAATACCAAAGATACGGATAAAGGCGTGGTAAATCCGGGCGATGCATACGGACGTCTGTTCAATCAGAAAGATTATTCAGCGATGAGCGAAGCCATCTTCTGGAAGAAATATTCAGTGGCAGACGGGGTGTTCCATGACTTGAACGGCTTGTTGGCTGGAGGTGTGGTTGACCAGGACGGACCTGCCGGTGTTTCTGGAGATTTGGTGAATACCTATCTGAATGCCGACGGTACACCGATTAATCCGAATGATGCGAAGTTTAAAGATTTCAACAAGACTTTTGAAAACCGCGACCTTCGTCTGACTGAAACAGTAATGAGCACTGGCTATAAATTCCGTTCTACCGTGAAGGGAAGTAAGCCGCTGAAAGTGGCCGATGTTGCTTCAGGAGAAAAAGATATTAATCCTCCGTTCATGGCTACTGAAGGAAATGCGAAAAGTGTAACTGGTTATCACATCCGTTTGGGCGTGGATACCACTTACGTAGAAAAGCAGAGTGAAACCGGTTTGGTAATTATGCGCTATGCCGATGCATTGCTTTGCTATGCGGAAGCTGCTGAGGAACTGGGTCAATGTACCGATGATGTACTTAACAAGACCTTGAAACCGTTGCGTGAACGTGCTGGTGTGACTTATGTGAAACCTGCTGCAATTGACCCGAATTTCACCGATTACGGTTATCCGTTGACTCCGGTGATGCAGGAAATCCGTCGTGAACGTCGTGTAGAGCTGGCTTTGCAGGGTTACCGCTTGGATGACTTGATGCGCTGGAACGGAGCAAAAGCTTTCGCAGGTAAGCGGGGTAGAGGAGCTTACTTCGGCAAAGAATCGTTGCTTTACAATTCATTTACCGATGAACAAAAAGAAAAACTGACTACTATCTTGGTAGATGGTAACGGATGGACCGACCCGTTGCAGGAATTGCTTCCTGGCGGTTACCAGTTCAAAGAAAACCGTGACTACCTGCTTCCGATTCCGCCGAGTGAACTTGACTTGAACAAGGAAATGGTTCAAAATCCGGGATGGGAAATCAAATAAAAAGAATACCTGTTATTTAACTGATTATTAAACATTGTAGTACCGCAAGTTTACCACTTGCTTGTCATACTGAAAAGAGGAGACTTGCGGTACTTTAACCAAACAATACTAGAATGAAGAACTTTACATCGATATGCAGCAGTTTATTGCTGCTTGCACTGGGCGTTACCGGTTGTTCGGAAGAAAAGATGCTCCGCTTTCCCGGAACAGTACCTTTGCGAATGAGCGTGAACACCACCGACTTGGTGATGGGAGAAAATCTGGCGATTACATTCGATGTCACCGGAACTGAAGAAGGAAAAACTGCTACCAATGAAGATATCAACATCAAGCTGGGCGCCACTTCGGCTCAGAAGCCGGTTGACTGCCTGCTGTTCGACGGTTTCCCGAAAGAAGTTGTGATGAAGGCTGGGCTGAAAACCATGACCATTGAAGTGCCTGTGAAGAAAGAAGGACTGAACAAGGAGCATCCGGTTGAAATCTCTGCTTTCGTACGTGGATACAAGCTGGAAGGCGGTATGCAGATTGTTACGGTGAGTGATTATCACTACATCAAGGTAGGTATCAAAAATAATGCCGATGGGAAGGTAAAAGAAGGACAGACCTTTGTGCTGGAAGCTTCTTCAAACACGACCGTGAAAGAAGCGCTTGCTATTTCAGTGGCTTGCGATGAAAGCCAGATAGGTTTGTTTGAAAATCTGCCTGCTCAGCTGGTGATTCCTGCCGGAGAAAAGAGCGTGGAAAGTGAACCGGTTACAGTGGTAAAGAGCACCGATACGAAGCAGGATGTAGCCGTAAAGCTGACTTTCAGCGTACCTGAGGGTAGCCGTTATCCGCTGATGGCAGATGCCATTGACATTGACCGCGTAGATATTCACAAAGAAATGGATACTCCGGTGCGTGAAGAACGCTACTTGTATGAAGACCCCGACCAGCTCTTTGTTTCTCCGCAGAATGAAGCTGCCGTGAAGAAGTGGGGACAGACCAACTACGTGGTAATGAAAGAAGGTGATCCGCACCCCAACAGCGGTAATGTATTGCCAGCTAACAAGTGGAAATTCTTCCGTGCGTATGAGTTCCATAAGATTCCGAAACTGCTCACTAAGAAAGACAGCCCGATGGGAGACTATACCAGTCAGGATTATCCGTTCGGATTTGCCGACCAGAATACCGGTGCGGTAGAAACCAGAGGAGCGGTAGACAATGCGAAGTATGCTTACGTGATGGATGAAGGTTATCTTCGTATGATGACTTTGAAAGAACAAGCGAAATCGGGTAACGGCGGTAAGGTGTTCGACTTTGGTACTTCTGCTTTCTACTCTTGTAAGTTCATGAGAGGTAACGATAACAGTACTCAGTGGAACTCTTCAAATATCCGTATCTATCCGGGTATGCGTATCGAAACCCGTGCCCGCTTGCGCGGAATGGAAGGTACTCGTATGTTGCCGGGTATCTGGTTGCAGGGTAATGAGCAGGTAGGCGGTGACCCGCAATGGAACCGTTGGCCTGACTTCGGTGAAATCGATGTGATGGAGAACAACAGCCTCCATGGAAATCTGTCATACAGACGGGGTGTTGAGCAGACCTTCCACTTGGGAGGTATCACTCCGGGAACGGGAGACCGACATCATCCTTCGGAAGCTATTACTGAATTGGCATCCGACCCGAAGGGAACCGATGGTACCATCATCGACGACTTCCAGATTTACTGGGTAGAATGGAACGATAACGAAACTGTGACCATGGGTACCAACGGTAAAACCACCATCGTTCTTAAAAAGGCGGATGCATTGGCTGCAGGAGCTAGCTGGCCGTTTACCGATGAAGTGAATAAGGAAGGTTTGTATTACATCTTGACCATGATGTTCTTGCATAAACAAGACCCAATCTGGCAGAATACAGATATGAATAACAGCTACAAGGCAGCCCGCAACCTGCTGAAGGTAAATCCGAATGCCAAGATTCCACGTATGGAAATCGACTGGGTACGTTTCTATATTGATGATACTTACTCAGATCACGGAATGCCTTACCGTAAAGACATCATTCTTTATTAATTTAAAACAAACTTAAAACCTAACGAATATGAAAATCAAAACTTTAGTGTGCGCTTTGTGTGCAACAACTGTATTAGGAAGCTGTAGCTTCGATGATGGCGAATTGTGGAATGCAGTAAACAGCCAGGAAGAACGTTTGTCTGCTCTTGAAAAATGGCAGAAGAGTGTAGAAGCTCAGCTGGGTGCTTTGCAGGGTATTATCTCGGCTACCGATTATGTAACCGGTGTAGAAGCAGTAGAAAAAGACGGAGTAAAAGGATATAAAATTTCATTCTTACACGCACAGCCTATCACGTTGTATTATAACGAAGGCGGCGAAATCAGCGGAAGCAGCTCTGTAGGCGTGGCTCAGGAAGAAGGTACCAACAAGTATTACTGGACTATGGACGGTGAGCCTTTGATGGTAGACGGCAAGAAGGTTTATGTATCGGGCAACGATGCTGTTTCTATGAAGCCGAATGCTGAAAATCCGGAAATCTTCGATTTGACTATTGGTGACTATACTGTTACAGTTGATCAGAATGCTGTAGGTGCTCACCCGATTAAAGGTGTAGAAGAGAAAGATGATAAGGTTATCATTACTTTGAATGATAATACCAAGAAAGAATTGGTGAAATATATTGATTTTGACAAGTACTTCTTGCCTGAATATAGTAATGCTGCGGGGCAGCAAATGGCTCATAAGATTGTTCTTCCAGAAGGATTTATCATGCGAATGTTGGATGATGCTCCTGCTGAATGGAAGATGTCTGTAACAGGAAAAGGTGCTGCTACAATAATTAATGTAACTTATCCTTCTGCCGGAACAGCAACAATAGCATTCATCATCTCTGATGGAAAATCATTAAGCATTGTAAAAGAACTTACATTTAAAGTAGGTGCAAGTGCTGAGGATACATGGATAACTATTGATTATCAAGGAGAAGGTACGGCTATCGTTGTACCGGAAGGAACTGTTAATGTAAAGATTACAGGTACGACAAAAGGAAATAACCCCTATTTCTCAGACTATGTTTGCACTCCGCTTAAAAGATGCAAAACTTTGAAGAATATTGATTTGTCTGAACTTCAGCATCCTATTGCTATTCCTTCTAATGCATTCTATATGAATGATAAGACAGGAGCTGATACCGATTATAATAAAACAATTGAAACGATTATTCTTCCAAAATCTTTTAACTGTGCGATTTTCGGAAATGCATTCAAGAATTGTCAGGCATTGAAGTGGGTGAAAATCTTGGTA
Source organism: uncultured Bacteroides sp. (assembly GCA_900546645.1). Classification (GTDB taxonomy): domain Bacteria; phylum Bacteroidota; class Bacteroidia; order Bacteroidales; family Bacteroidaceae; genus Phocaeicola. The sequence goes on from URDR01000001.1 coordinate 18,633, forward strand.
GATAAAGCTCCTGCTGGTAATACAGGTGCAGATTTATTTACAGGCTGTACAGCGTTAGAGCATATCTATGTTCATGCAAATCAAGTGGAAGCATTTAAGAACTTTGATAAATATGCTTCTGTAAAGGATAAAATTGAAGCTCTTCCTGTAGAATAAGTATTCTGCATCCTTTACAATCAATACAGAATAAGCGAAACATGCACAAACTGTAATACAAACTGACTTCTCATGAGCAAGAGCCCGATTAACTATTCGTAAAGAGGTTAATTGGGCTTTGCTTTTTCCAGACAGAAAGCAGGAGTTTTGCTTTTTGAGCGTATAATTTTTACTGCCCACTATTATGAGCTGTATAATCCATAATAGTGAGTTATATAACCCATAATGGTGAGTCGTACGACCCATAATAGTGGGTTATAGAATAGAACATGGAAAAATATCAAACCTTTCAAGTAATCATGCTGATTTTCATCTTAATAGGATGAAACAATACATGAAAATATAAAATGAAATGAACTATGAAAATAAGAACGTTGTTTGCCTCGCTGCTGGTATGCGCCGTGCAGGCTACTTTTGCCGACTCCTTACAGCCGAAAGATGATGAAACAAGGATATATGCCCAACCGGAGGCTCCGCTGGTACTGAAACCGGGTGATGCACATCCGTCGGTAAAGGGATGGAAGTTTTTTACGGCACACGAGTTTCTGGACCGTGATACAGAAGGCAAGCTCCCCAAGGGATTTGTGGAGCATCGTGGCGTGCATATGAGCCGCAGTGCCAAGGTCGATAATGCCTGTTGCTCGGAGGTGAAAGATGGGGTGTTACATATCTATGCCAGAGAAGAGGCTGATTCGATAGATAACGGTTTCGGCAAGGCGGTGAAGTATTCACACGGCTGTTACCGCTCGGCTACTCCGCGCGATGAGGCTGAAATGTGGTGTAACTTTACGGAGAATATGCGTATCGAGATACGTTTCAAGCGCACTCCTTATCAGGGCTTTAACGATGCACTGTGGTTTATGGGAAACAATGACCGTCCGTGGCCTGCCAACGGGGAAATCGACTTGCTGGAAAATCCGAAAAAGAAGGTGAACAACAGGGCGCATTTCACTCTGCACTCTGAAAACCATTATGCCGGCGTGATGGGTGGCAAGGGGAGCGTTACGGCTACCGTCGAGCTGAAAGATATGTCGGAATGGAATATTTACTGGCTGGAGTGGTATCCTGACCGCATCGTGGGCGGTGTAAACGGGAAGGCGTATTTCACGCATACCAAGGGAGCCGACGACAATCTGGACTGGCCGTGGAGCGACCCCGCCGGATTTTATCTGATATTCAGTACAGGTATTTCCACCAATCCGAAATCGTGGCCCGGGGTTATCAATCCGGCAGAGTGGAAGAAGGATGGAGGTCCGGATATGTGTATTGACTGGGTGCGCGTGTATGTGAACGAGGCATATCAGGGTGCACCGGCTCCGGCTGTGAAGTTCTATTAAGAATACCGAAGCGTTTCATTGACAAAGACGAAGTGTCTTGCATGAAACGCTTCGGCATTTTTTTACAGCATCAAGAGTGACCAGTTATCCGTTTAGCTTGCCGGCATTGCTCTGTTTTTCCTTATACTGTGAGGGCGTACAGCCCATATATTGCTTAAAGGCTGTACTGAAGTAGCGGGAGGTAGAGAATCCAGTGTGGTCGGAAATCTCGTTGATTTTCATATTGCTGTGTGTGAGCAGGTAAACTGCCTGTTCTAAGCGCAGCTTGGTAATATAGTCGCTTGCTCCCATGCCGGTAACGGTTTTCAGTTTGTTGTAAAGCGAAGCCCGGCTCATACCCAGTTCACTGCACAGGAAGCCGACTCCCATTTCGGGATGATTCAGGTTATCGTTAATTACTCTATTCAGTTTTTTGAGAAACTCTTCATCGGCAGTGCTGAAGGTTGCTTCTTCAGGTTGCGGTAAGGGAAGAGTCCCCATGTATTGTGCCTTCACTCGGTCGCGGTTGGCCAGCAGACTGCGGATAACTGAGCAGAGCGTATCAATTTCAAACGGCTTGCTTAAATAATCGTCTGCTCCGTTTTTATATCCGAATATTCGGCTTTCTTCATCAATGCGTGCCGTGAGCAGGATGACCGGTATGTGACTGATTTCCAAATCTTGCTTGATATTCCGGCAAAGCTCATAGCCATTCATTACAGGCATCTGCACATCACTGACCACGATGTCGGGCTTGTGTTCTTTGCAAATATTCAGGGCTTTTTCTCCATTGGCTGCCACCCATATTCTGCTGAACCGTTCTTTCAGTTCGGCATGAAGATACTCGGTCAGGTCTTGGTTGTCGTCTACTATCAAGATGCTGCGCGGGGCAAGCAGGCTTTTGTCTGATTCTCGGGCTTGCGGAACGCTTTCTACCTCTTGGGTTGATGCCAGCAATTCATTCAGATATGGCTGAGGTTGCACTTGTACCTCTCCCGACTCTCTCCGGGTGGGTAACTCTATCCAGAAGGTAGAGCCTGGTTTTTCTCCGTTGTCGTAGGCTCCGATGCGTCCGTCTTGCTGGCCAATCAGAATCTTGGCATACGACAAGCCAATACCTGTTCCCGGCCGGCTGTTCTTGGCTTGATAGAAGCGGTTGAACAGCGATTCGGTATCTATATCTTTCAGCCCCGGTCCTTCATCGGCTATGGAAAGGCGTATGTGATTTCCGTCGTCCGACAACCGGCTGTAAACCGTTATCGTTCCTCCGTTGGGGCTGTATTTCAATGCATTGATTAACAGATTGCTTAAGGCTGTGGTACATTTTTCTTTATCCATGCAAAGCTGGTTGATGCACGGGTCGGGCTGGAACGCGAAGGTAATTCCTCGGTCTTCTGCTTCCGGCTTGAAGTCGTTTATCAGTTCTTCTACCCACTGATGCAGGCAGACGGGTTCGAGCCGGATGGAGGTGGATGAAACTTCCATTTTCCGTACGTTCAAGACCATATTGAGCAGACTTTTCATGCGGTCGGTTTGCTTGCATATCCGCGACACGATGAGGTGGTTGCGGTCTTGCGGGGGAATGTTGATGAGCAACTGTTTCAAGGGCGCATGAATGAGGGTGAGGGGAGTGCGCAGCTCATGGTTGATGTTGATGAGCAGGCGTACCTTTTCTTCGTATATCTGTTTCTCTTTCTCTTTCATGGCCATTTTCAAGCGGTTTTCGCGCTTGCGGAAGAAAGAGAAAATAAAAAAGAGAAGGATGCCGGACACTCCTAAGACCAAAGTCAGGTAAAACCAGCCGGTTTTATACCACGGCAGGTGCACGTGGAACTCCAATATAGGGAAATCCTCGGTCCATCCGCCCACTCGGGTGTTACAGGCTGCCAGCACCTGGTATTTGCCGGCAGGTAAGCCGTTGAAGGTCTGTTCGGGCAGATACGAATAAATCACTTGCCCGTCCATACCCTGAAGGGTGTATCTGTATACGGGTTTGCGGAACATATCTTTGTTTACGGCAATGAGTTTTACCGTGATGGGCTTGCTCTTTTCTTTGACTGTCAGTACTGGATGTTTGCGGTTTATTTCGTTTACACGCTCTCCCCCTACCAATACGTCTGCCAGCTCCAGTTTAGACAGCCGTTCGGGCTCATAGGGCAGCCGGTGGTTGATGCGCAGCAGCCCTTCCACACCTCCCATGTAAATATCTCCCTGTCGGGAAAGCAGGCGGGGTTTGTTTAAATATTCATTGGGGTGGATGCCGTCGGTTTCTCCGTAAATAATAAATTCGTTCTTTTTCGGGAGATAAGCCAGAAGTTGTCCTTCTGTTCCAATCCATACCCGGTCTTCGTGGTCACATAACACCGATGATACATAGTTGATGAGCGAGGTGGATATGGTTTGACAGGCATGACTGGAAGGGCGGTAGCACGCCAAGCCATAGTTAGTTCCTATCCATACCTGATGATTCTCATCGACCGATACGCTGTTGATAAGGGTGTCTTTCGATGTCTGGTAGAGCATCTTGATTTGGTTTGACGGACTTTGAAGGGTATAAATGCTTGTCTGGTCATAGAGATACGTGGTGTCGCTGAAATTTCCGGGTACGGAAAGCAGCGGACCGTTAATAACTTGGGTGGTATCTTCGCACGTAATGGGTGTGAAGCTTCGGTTTTTCAAGTGATAAAGATAAGGAGTATCAGACAGTAGCAATATGGTTTCGGGTGTATTCCGATGTACGTTTACCGTCTTTCCTTTCAGACACAGACTCCGGTTGATGCTGTCGTTTACGATAATCAGCGGGCGGTAACTTCTGTTTTGCTTGTTGAAGAAGAAAACGCCTTTGCTGAAGAGTGATACAATGAGGTGGTCTTTGTCGGCTCCGGTTATGGAGGCTATCTTATCGCCATAGGTGGAGAGGAGGTGAGTGAAATCTTGTGTAACCGGATTCATGCGGTTGATTCCTCCCCCGTCGGTGCCGATGTAGATATCGTCATTGCTGTCTTGGTATAGGCTGAGCACGGACTTTTCGCTCAGGGCAAAGTTTGATCCAGGAAGAGCATCTCCATAAATCCGCATTCCGACCTCCTTGATGCGGATTAGTCCGTTGCGCACGCTGCCCGCCCACATGTGATTTTGTGAGTCGTTATAAAGGGATGAAATGGAATTGGCAGGCAGAGAGTAAGACTCTCCCGGCACATGCTGGAGTACCGTCATCTTCTTGGTTTCAGGGTTCAGGATGTAGATACCGTTTCCGTCGGTGGCAATCCAGATTTCTCCGTTATGCTCTTCAAGAGCCAACACCACGTTGGTTTTCAGCAGTGAGTTCCGGGTGTTATAGCTGTGCAGCAGTTCGCCTTGCTTGTTATAGCATTTCACTCCGTTATTATAATGTGATACCCAGATGTTCCCTTTTGAATCGGTTAGGATGGCAACAGCTTCGTTGCAGTTGAATGGGGTGGGGCGGGTTTCTCCGGTGTGGAGGTTAAACAAGACAGCGTGGCTCCACCGGTTGGCGCATAGCACGTTTTGCTCATCCCATCGGATGAGTTGGGTGATATTTCTCTGGAAAAGCGGTGATAATTTAAATTGGGGGATAATATGCTTGTCTTTATTGTTATATGTGTATTGGAATATCACCCCATGTCCGCCGAATAAAACTCCATTCTCTGTGAGTACGGTAGAGTAGGTTATAGGTGCCTGTTGGTTCGGGGTAGTGGCTTGAATGAAACGGTCGGTCTGGTAGTCGTAATAGAACAGTCCTTTCCGGGTAGTGGCCCAAATGGTATTTTCCTTGTCTTCTGCGAGGTTGGTAATGATGGTTCCCTGCAGATATTTTTTCAGTTCATAGCCGTCGAATCGTCCTATTCCAGTTCGTGTACCAATCCATACATATCCTTTGTCATGACTGACTGTCATACACGATACGTTCAGTGAAAGTCCGTTGTTCAGGTTGTTCAGCTTATTTAAGTCAATTTGCTGGAAAGAATATTGAGTTGTCCCGTTGGCATAGGCGGTAACAAAAGACAGAAACAGGATGATAAAAGGCAGTAGGTTTTTCATACGTTAAATTTATGTTGCAATTTTTGAATTTATTTTGAAATATGCAAGTCTTTTGTTGTTTAATTGCTGTCAGAAAGGAGGGAATAAAAAGAATCCCTATTTTATGTCCATATACGAATAAAACAGGGATTCTCAATAATAAGTAGAAGTAACTTTCTTTCAATCAATTCTCTTCAACTACAGAAGTCAGCGGATATTTATTTCCTTTGATTTCGGTAAGGAAGGCTTTAGCTGATCCGAAATTCAGGTACATATCCAGACGGACGGGGAGATGGTTCCGGTCGTCGGTAACATAGAAAGTGATGACTTCTTTTTCTTCGCCCTCGGCATTATATTCCACCAGCGAAAATACCAGACAACGATAGGTTACTTTATTTTCGGCTTTATAGTTTTCTTTTCCCCGATAGATGAGCGTCTGTTTCTCAATGGCGCGTCCGGTAGCCATGGAGAAGCGTATTTTCTGTCCCGGTTCATAATCGGAAGGATCGTAAGAGCGGGCTTGCAGAAGGATACTTAGCATATCGTATACGCAGACGGGAGATTCTTCATGCTGCTTGTTGGTGTTGCCGCTAAGTGTGCGCTGCTGGTCGACGATGCATTTTCCGCCGTGGTAGCTGAACTTTACTTCATCGACCGTATATCGTTTCCCTTCTTCAGCTCCTTTTCGGAAGTAGAGGGGAACGAGGTCTTCGGTTGTAACACAGGTCAGTGTGTCGCGCATCTTGAAGAAGAAGTCAATTCGCTTATTCGTGAATGACTGCAAGTCGGTACGTAGGCAAGACTTTCCCTGAAGGGTATCTTTATTGACTGTCATCTTTGCCCATCCAGCATTAATCCAAATAAATTTCCAGTTGAACTTCAGTTCATAAGAGAGGGCTTCTCCCGGCTGGATGGCATCATTTACAGCGCCACACTGAGCTTTGATTGTGCTTATGCTTCCTATCAGGAGGCAGAGGCAGAGCATTACTTTCTTCATCATGGTGTTCTTCCTAATTTACGGGCACGCTCTTTGTTGCGGTCCTTAATGGTTTTTGCTTCGTCAGGTTTCTGTTTTTTTATTTCGTCGAGTTTCTGTTTGTCAAGCGGAATGTCCTGTACGTTCCAAGTCTCTTCAAACTCAAAGTTGGCTTTCATTTCCCATACTTTGGGGAAATAGAATACCTCTTCTGGTTGACGTTTTGCTTCATAATTTCCAGTGTCCCATACTCCATTTTGATTATCATCGTTGAAAAGGCGGATGTAATATTTGGTATTGGGTTGCAGGAAATAAAAATCGCAAGTATTTTGGCGGCTTACTGGTTGTTGTCGCACTATGGCGTCACTGCTGTTCAGTAACTGTACGATGGCATGTGGACCGGCTCCTGTGATATTCAGATAGAGCGTTCCATAGTCTTCTAATGTTTTCACCTTTAAGGTGTTTTCTACCTTGTCGGTATAAAGTCCGTACAATCCTTGTATGGCGAGTGAATCAATCTGCATGCGGTATTCTTTTCCAGGCTGCCAGTCGGCCAAGATCTGGTACTGGCGCGGCAGAATGCTGTCGGTTTGGAAGATGAAAGGAATATCTTCCCAAAGCGAATCGATTTTGACTGCCATGTGGATGGCTGAAGTATCAATGTGGGCTACGGGTTCTTCAAATTTCAGGGTTATGTTGCGGTTTAAGTCGAAAGCCGAGGGAGCATCTACATTCATGGAGAGGAACTTGGTTTTCACGCGCAGGGTATCGCCTTTGCGGGCACGCTTTTTCCGCTCTTTTTCTTCCTTCTTTCGCGCTTCTTCAGCCATGGCAAGACGCCGCTCCTTGTTGATTTTGTTCACCATACGTAAGGTATCGGTTTTCGGAACCAACTGTCCTAAGGTATCGGTAGCCAAGTAAGTGAGCTGTAATGTCAAGGTATCTCGTTCACATAAGGTTGTGTCTTTAATCCAGTAGAGGAGTGAGTCTTTGCGTAAATTACTTTCGATAACCAATGCGTCTTTCTCATCGAAGTCGAGTCCTTTCAGGGTGGGAAGTGTATCTGCCTTTGCACTGAAATAGAGCGAAAAGCGGTTGAGTTGTGGGCGTTCGCTTTTAATTAGGTATTGCAAAGGGTTTTCTTCTTTAAAGGCACGCAAGATAAGGTTGTCGGGGAGAAAGCGGGTGTAGTTGATTTTATAAATGGTGTCGTAAGCCAACGTGTCGATTGCATTCCAGATGGTATCTTCGCGTACAGCTCCTTCCATGCTCGGCACTACAAGAGAGTCGAGATAAGCAATTGCTTCTGTCTTAGAATCGAACAGGTAATTTTGGTTTCCGTCCATCAAAGCATAAACCCGATATGTACCTGGTGCAATTCCTTTTATATTGAAGTGCCCCCGGCTGTCGGTGCGTGAGATACGGTCGAATGGTATTTTGGAAAAAGCTGTATCGTTCAGGTCCTTATGGATACCTACCTGAATGCCTTTTACCGGTTCCAAGTCGGCGGCATTTAATACAGTTCCCGATATTTCCATCGTGTCAATGCTTTCTCCGGTAGAGAAGGAATAGGCAAAGTTCCCCAAAGGGTTATCTTCATTATTGTCCACAATGGCATCACCGAAGTCGATGGTATAAGTGGTATTTGCTTTCAGTGAATCAAAAAACTCAACTAAAACGCGTTTGCCGCTGACTTTCACTTCGGGGGTTTCGTTTTGTGGAGGAGAAACGATGACCTTCTCGGAAGCTTTATCCAACTTGATAAACTCATCGAATTCGATGCTTATTTTCTTGCGCTTGTTGTTGATGGCATTAGGTTCAGGATTAGCACGCACGAATTTGGGAGGAGTCTCGTCATAGGGACCTCCGTCGGGCATTCCTGTACTTGCGCAAGCATAGAAACCGATGATTACAATCAGGATAGCGATATATTTGGGTATGGGACGCATGTTTTGGCTTTTTAGTTTTTTAGTTCTTAAGTTTTTGAGTTTTTAGCCGTTCAGGCTCTACACACGAGTATCCGCCTTTTCTTTGGTTAACCCGTATATAGAGCCTAGCCGCCTTATGAAGGTTAATTCAGTGCTAACATTTCTTCAATATGCTCGCGGTTATTACTCAAGCGGGGTACTTTATGTTGTCCGCCCAATTTCCCTTTTTGTTTCAGCCAGTCGTGGAACAGATTGGGGCGGGCAACGATGATTTCCAACTCTTGCAGTGTAATGTCTTTATGTCGTTTGGCTTCATAGTCGGAATTGATTTCCTGTAGCGAACGGTCGAGTACATGGCGGAAATGTTCTAACGAATCGGGCATGACACTGAATTCAATGAGCCACTGATGACGACATTTGGCATTGGCATCCATGAATACGGGGGCAGCCGAATATTCCAGCACTTGTGCTCCGGTTTCAGCACAGGCGCGGGCAAGTCCTTTTTCGGCATTGTCTACCATTAGTTCTTCACCGAAAGCGTTGATAAAGTGTTTGGTTCGTCCGGATATGATGAATTTATACGGATTCTTTTGAGTGAACTTCACCGTATCGCCTAAGATATATCGCCATAGTCCGCATGAAGTGCTGATCACGATGGCATAGTTTCGTCCGATTTCGACTCCGCTGAGGGGAACAATCGTAGGATTGGGATTGTCAAATTCTTCAAGCGGGATGAATTCATAGAATACGTCATAGTCAATCATGAGCATCATGGCAGGGTCGCTCATATCGTTCTGCAGTCCGAAGAAACCTTCACTGGCATTATAAGTCTCCATGTAATGCATTTTGTCGGTCGGGATAAGCTCCTTGTATTGTTCGCGGTAAGGAGTAAAGCAAACGCCTCCGTGGAAGAAAACTTCCAGGTTAGGCCATACTTCATTGAGTGTTTTTGCTCCGGTTTTTTCTAAAATGCGTTTGATGACTGCCAGCATCCATGATGGAACTCCTGAAAGGTTAGTCACATTCTGATGGATGGTGGTTTCGGCGATGCGTTCCACTTTTTCTTCAAACTCGCTGAGCAGGGCGATTTCCTTGCTCGGGGTACGGATAAAGTTGACTAATGGGTTGATATTTTGAATCAGAATGGCCGACAAGTCGCCTACTAAACTATCTTTTACGTTGTAGTTCGGGCTGTGACTTCCTCCAAGAATCAGTCCTTTCCCGGAGAAGAAACGGCTCTGCGGATTTTGTTGCAGGTAGAGGGCTACGGCATCAGTTCCGCCCATATAATGTACATGGTGTAGTCCGTCTTTGCTGACAGGGATAAATTTGCTCTTATCATTGGTCGTACCCGATGATTTGGCATACCATACGACTTTTCCCGGCCACAGCACGTTACTTTCACCATGCCGCATACGGTCTACATATCCTTTAATGTCTTCGTAGGTTTGTACAGGTACACGCTGAAAGTCTTTGTAGGTATTTAAATGCTTATAGTCATATTTGGTTCCCCATTCGGTGGAGGAGGCTGTTTGTATCAGTTTTCGGAAAATCCGGTTTTGAATAGCTTCGGCTTCGGATGTATATCTTGTTAATGCTTTCTGCCTTGGCTCGAATATTTTACCTATTAACTTTGTGGTATTCATTGTTGTAACATTTCAAATCCTTAAATTACAAAGGTAGAGGTTTTCTACATAAAACCGAATGGCTTTGTATTATTTTTTCTTATAATAAGACATTTATGCAGTTTTTTCTTACCTTTACGACAGAAAGATATGAAAAGAAAAAGCGCGTAGGTTTAAGAGAGAACTCTTCAGTCTATAACTTGCAAACTCATAAACTTACAAACTCATAAACTTACAAACTAAATACATATGAAAATCGGAATATTGACTTCAGGAGGCGACTGCCCGGGCATTAACGCTACGATTCGTGGGGTGTGCAAAACAGCCATAAACCATTATGGTATGGAGGTATATGGTATTCACAGCGGTTTTCGCGGATTGTTGGATGATGACATTGTTCCTTTGACAGAAAATTCACTGACGGGTTTGCTGAATATGGGTGGAACCATTTTAGGAACATCGCGCGAAAAACCTTTTAAGAAAAGAGCGGCTTATCCTGTTACACAGGATAAGCCTGCAATGTTACTTAAGACGATTCGTGAGCGTGAACTAGACTGCATTGTTTGTATTGGAGGAAATGGTACACAGAAAACAGCTGCCAAGCTGGTGGAGGCAGGGGTAAATGTGGTTTCTATTCCTAAAACGATTGATAATGATGTGTGGGGAACGGATGTTTCCTTTGGATTTGACTCAGCGGTATCGATTGCTACCGATGCGATTGACCGCTTGCATTCAACTGCCAGTGCACATCAGCGTGTGATGGTGATTGAGGTGATGGGGCATAAGGCTGGATGGATTGCGCTGTATTCAGGCATGGCTGGTGGCGGAGATATTATTTTGTTGCCAGAAATTCCTTTCGATATTCACCGGATAGGGGACGCAATCATTAATCGGCTCAAAAAGGGAAAGCCTTATTCCATTGTGGTAGTGGCAGAGGGGATTCCGACGCGCGACGGGAAAAAGGCGGCACAGTTTATTGCGGAAGAAATTGAGTATGAAACTGGATTTGAAACGCGTGAAACCGTGTTGGGTTACATTCAGCGAGGGGGAAGTCCTACGGCTTTCGACCGCAATCTGGCCACCCGGATGGGAGGACATGCCACTGAACTGATTGCCCGGGGAGAGTTTGGACGTATGGTTGCGCTTCAGGGAGATGCTATTGGTTCGGTTCCTCTGATTGAAGTAGCTGGAAAACTAAAGTTAGTTACCGAAAACCATGATTTGATAGAACAGGGAAGACGGATGGGAATCTGCTTTGGGTAACTGCTGGGTTCAGTTCTTGTCACCTGAAAATTATAAACTCAAAAACTAAAGATGAAGATTAGAAATATTGATTTGGGAGAGAAGCCTGTATTATTGGCACCGATGGAAGATGTAACCGACCCGGCTTTCCGTTTGATGTGTAAGGAGTTTGGGGCAGATATGGTTTATACGGAGTTTGTTTCAAGTGATGCGCTGATTCGCTCGGTGGGAAAGACCATGTTGAAACTGAATATCAGTGAGAAGGAACGTCCGGTGGCGATTCAAATTTACGGGAAGGATACGGATACGATGGTTGAGGCTGCGCGGATTGTGGAACAGGCTAATCCGGATATATTGGATCTGAACTTCGGTTGTCCGGTGAAGCGTGTGGCAGGAAAAGGGGCTGGTTCAGGTATGTTGCAGAATATTCCGAAAATGCTGGAAATTACCCGTGCGGTGGTAGATGCCGTAAAGATACCTGTAACCGTAAAGACTCGTCTGGGATGGGATGCTGAGCACAAAGTGATTGTGGAACTGGCTGAACAGCTGCAGGATTGCGGCATTGAGGCTTTGACCATTCATGGGCGGACTCGCGCGCAGATGTATACGGGGGAAGCCGACTGGACCTTGATAGGTGAGGTGAAAAAGAATCCCCGAATGCGTATTCCGATTATCGGGAATGGAGACGTTACTACACCCCAACGGGCTAAAGAGTGTTTTGAGCAGTATGGAGTGGACGCAATTATGATAGGACGCGCCAGTTTTGGTCGTCCATGGATTTTTAAAGAGGTAAAACATTATCTGGAGACAGGGGAGGAACTGCCGCCGCTCTCCTTTAAATGGCGGATGGATGTTTTGCGCAGAGAGGTGCTTGACAGCGTGAACTTACTGGATGAGCGTCGGGGTATTTTGCATGTGCGCCGGCATTTGGCTGCATCGCCCTTGTTCAAAGGCATTCCGAACTTTAAAGAAACACGTATTGCGATGCTTCGGGCAGAAACGCTGGATGAGTTAAATGGAATATTGGATTATATAGAAAAGAACTTTGGTTCGGAACAGGATTGAATATAAAAGTTCCCCCTTAACCAGTCTGTCAAAATGGACAGGTTAAGGGGGGAACTTTGTGTATTATCCTCTTTTTCTACACAAGATGCAAGATGAATGCTTGTGTAGAAAAACAGTCAAGCCGTTTGTTGGCTTAAGCTTAAGCATTTTTTGCCTGCTCTTCCTCATGGAGCTCTTTAAAGGCAGCTTCTTCGGCTTGAGCTATGATCAGTTCGGCGTTGTCTCGCTTGTTCATTGTCCTTTGTTCAGCCTCTGCTTGTATTGGCTGATTTTCCACTTCAGGCTGGTTGGCTGGAGTTTCTGTTACCACTTCTTCTTCTTCGGTCGTATCAGAGGCTTTTGCCGGTTGCATTTCAGCAACAGGTTTTTCTGCAGCTTGTTCGCGCTGTGCCTTTGCAGCAAAGATGGCATCGATAAACTGAGGGTCCGACTTGATTTTATTCAGAGTCTCATGAGCAGCTTCTTGTTGTGATTCCTTTTTGGAATATCCTTTTCCGGAACCGGCAGGAATTTTCTCTACGGTTATTTGCGTGTCAAAAACCGGATTCTGTTCTTGGTCGACTGACTGACCGAGCAGATTAAATTCGATTTCGAATTTGTTTTTCTGGCTCCATTCAATCAGTTTTGATTTGAAGTTGACCTCTTTTCGTGAGATTTTGTCCAAATTCAAGTATTGGCTGATGATACGCTCTTCCATGAACTTTTTACATGCTCTATACCCCCGGTCCAGATAGATGGCTCCAATAAGAGCTTCAAAAGCATTGCCACACATGTAACTATTGTGAGAAGACTGGCGGGTTGTGTATTTAATTAACTTATCCAGTCCAATCTGCACGGCTACGTGGTTCAAGGTCTCCCGCTGAACAATTTTTGACCGGGTATTGGTCAGAAATCCTTCTCGTTTTCCTTCGAAGCGTTTATAGACAATGTCGGCAACAATTGCATCCAAAATGGCATCTCCCAAGAACTCCAGACGCTCATTGTTCACTAGCCTCCCTTTTGATTTCACCGATGAAGATTTATGTAAAAGAGCCTGTTGATAAAGCCTGATGTCTCTGGGGTAGAATCCAAGTATCTTATAAAAACAAAGATAAGACTCCTTATCCTTTCGAAAAAGAAGTCTTATCCTATCTGTTATATTGCTAAACACAGTTTATTCAGTGTATTTTTTAACGATTACACATGCATTGTGTCCACCAAATCCAAAGGTATTGCTCAGTGCAGCACGTACGGTGCGCTGTTGTGCTTTATTGAATGTGAAGTTCAAGCTATAATCGATGTTTTCATCGTTATCGCCTTCTTCGTGGTTAATGGTAGGAGGAACAATGTCGTTTTTAACAGTCAATACGCTGGCAATAGCTTCTACTGCACCGGCTGCACCGAGGAGGTGACCAGTCATTGACTTGGTAGAGCTGATATTTAGTTTGTAAGCATGTTCTCCAAAAAGAGCTTGAATTGCTTTTACTTCAGAAATATCACCTACCGGAGTAGAAGTTCCGTGAACGTTGATATAGTCGATATCCTCCGGTTGCATGCCTGCATCTTCTAAGGCGTTCATCATCACCAATTTCGCACCCAGGCCTTCGGGGTGAGAAGCTGTTATATGATAAGCGTCGGCTGATGCACCTGTTCCGGCCAGTTCGGCATAAATCTTCGCACCACGTGCTTTAGCGTGTTCAAGTTCTTCCAGAATCAGACATCCGGCTCCTTCACCCATGATGAAACCGTCACGACTTGCGCTAAACGGACGTGAAGCGTGTTCAGGATCATCATTGCGTGTTGACAATGCGTTCATAGAGTTAAATCCGCCAACTCCAGCCGGGAAGATAGTAGCTTCTGCGCCTCCAGCTAAAATCATGTTTGCTTTGCCCAAGCGAATGAGGTCGAAAGCAGCACCGATTGCGTTTGATGAAGATGCGCAGGCTGAAGTGGTTGTGAAGTTAGGTCCATGAAAGCCATAAAGCATTGAGATGTGACCTGATGCGATATCTGCAATCATTTTCGGGATAAAGAACGGGCTGAAACGCGGACCAATAGTGTCTTTGGTCTGTGCATAGCTCAATACTTCTTCTTCAAAAGTATGGAGTCCGCCGATACCTACTCCGAAAATAACTCCGATTCTGTTCAAATCTTCTTTTTCGACGTCGATAGCAGAGTCAGTAACTGCTTCTTTGGCTGCGGCAATGGCATATTGAGTATAAAGGTCCATTTTGCGAGCTTCCTTGCGGTCGATGAAATCGGTCGCATTGAAGTTTTTAACCTCACAAGCAAACTGAGTCTTGAATTTTGAAGCGTCGAAATGAGTAATAGGTCCTGCTCCGCTTACTCCGTTAATCAGGTTGTTCCAGAACTCAGGAACTGTATTACCTACGGGGGTAAGTGCACCAAGACCTGTTACTACTACTCTTTTTAATTCCATACAAGCAGAATTAAATTATTTTGCGTTAGCTTCGATGTAAGAGATAGCGTCGCCTACAGTCTGGATTTTTTCTGCCTGATCGTCAGGAATAGAGATATTGAATTCTTTTTCGAATTCCATAATCAGTTCTACAGTATCCAAAGAGTCAGCACCCAGGTCGTTAGTGAAGCTTGCAGTTGCTACAACTTCTGATTCTTCTACGCCCAATTTATCAACGATGATTTTCTGTACTTTTGATGCGATTTCAGACATAATTTTAATTTTTTAAGTTTATAAATAGGATAATTTATTGATTTTTCGCTGCAAAGGAATAAATATTTCTTGTTCTAAGCAAATATTCAGGCAAATAAATGCATCTTCTTTGCACAATTTAAAAGGTTGTGTGCATGAAAAGCAGTGATTTTACTTTTCTGGGGGCTTTTTGCAGAGGAGAGCACGTATAATCTATTTCTTTATGATAGAGCGCACTAAAAACCAGCAATGCCGTGCTAGGGTTGAAAGTGTTCCGTAATGATGACACATGATGTGGAACCGCTCGCGTAAGGAAGCCTTGTGATTGCGGGTGGTCATTCCTTCATTCAGATAGTCTATCAAGACGAGGTGCGTGTTATGAAGGACCCGGCTTTTCTTCATGACGCGGATACACCAGTCGAAATCGGCTGAGAAGCGATAGGCTAAATCGTAAGGCTCCACTTGGTCACGGCGGGCAAAGAAGGCCTGGTGGCAAACTAACATTCCGTGCTTGAAGCTTTTCCATGTCAGCTCTTCAGGAGCCGAAAGGCGGCGCATGCGTAGGAAGTGACCTTCTTCGTCCACGATGGCGGTTTCTCCGTAAATTACATCCGGGAGCTTGTGACCTGTGAGGGTATGTACCATCTGGAAGAGGGTATCGTCTTCATGCAAGGCGTCTCCGGCATTCAGGAAGCAGAGGTAGTCGCCGGTGGCAAGTGAGATGCCTTTGTTCATAGCATCGTACAGTCCCTTGTCGGGCTCGCTGACCAGCGTATGGATATGCTCCCGGTATTTATGGATGATATCCAGCGTATGGTCTTTTGAACCACCGTCCACGATGATGTATTCCACATTCTTATACGTTTGTGTAATTACACTCTGAATGGTGTCTTCCAATACACTCCCCGCGTTATAGGTAACGGTAATGATGGAGAATTTGGGATGTACATGATGAATATTAGGCATTGTTTCCCGTTATTTGGTTGTATATTTTGATGTATTGACCTGCCACGATATTTTCTGAATAAGTTGCGATGGCTTTTCGGTAAGCCTCGGCGCTCAAGGTCTCGTAGTCGCCCTCGGTCAGTGTCCAGTGGATTCCGTTTGCAAGGTCTTCGGCCGACTTATACTGTGCCACGTACCCATTATGTAAATGGTCTATCATCTGAGGAATTCCGCCTACATTGAATCCTACGCACGGAATGCCGCATGCCATGGCTTCTACGATGGTGTTCGGCAGGTTATCCTGTAGCGAAGGGGTTACGTAAAGATCAACGGCATTGTAAATATCAACCAGTTCTTTTTCATTACTTACATAGTTCATGGTATAGATAGGAAAGGGAAAGAGTGAAGCATACTGCTCTGCATGACTTCCCAATACCACTACACCTAAGTTTTGGCCCAGTTCCGGATCATGGTCGGCTATCTGTTTGCAGGCTTCAATGAGGTAATTGATTCCTTTTCGTTTATCCGTTATTTTCATTGAGCCGAACAGCAGCAGTTTCTTATCGGATGGCAAGTTGAGCTTTTCGCGGGCGAACTTCTTCGGGCGTGGCTTGAACAGGTTGGTATTAATTGCATTGGGGATGCTGGTTATGGCTTGTCCCTGCAAGAGTGCGCTTTGCTTTGCCATCTCTTCAAGCCAATGGCTGCATGCCACAAAGGTGAGTTTGCTTCCTGCATAGAGCCTCGTCTTTTTCTGAAAAACCGTATGTGACAGGTCGCGCTTATGAGGGCGTTGGAGCAGTTCGCAACTTTGGCATTGTTGTGTATATTTTTTGCAGGAGCCGGCATAGTGGCAGATTCCAGTAAAGGGCCACATGTCATGCATGGTCCACACCACAGGCTTGCCCGAACGGATAATGCGTCGGATATCATTGAGCGAAAGCATACCTTGGTTTACCCAATGCAGGTGAATGACATCGGCCTGACGGAATTCAGGCAAGGAGGTGATGTCTGTTCCGGTGTTGGCAATATCTACGGCAAACAGGTTCTTGCGTTTGAAGCCATTGGCTGCCCAGATTACGGCTCTTTCCCATGCAAATTGCCAGATTCTTCTCCATGATTTCTTTAATGCAACAACGGTGACCTGGTCGGTTTGCTTATCGCGAACCAACATTTTCGTCTTGATTCCATTATTTTTTAAAGCTTCCATCAGTCGGTTGGCTGCGATAGCCGCTCCTCCTATTCTTTCAGCTGTATTGATGATAAGTACTCTCATGGTGATTCTTTTCTTATTTTTTTGCAAAGGTAGAGAGTTTTTTCTGAACGCAAAGGCGCAGAAGCGTAAAGTTTCGGATAAGATGAAAGATAAACCGGTGAGGTGGGCTGCTTGTGCAGGCAGGAGAAAAAAGGGGTGGGCTGCGTGTGGAAACTTGTTTTTCTGCTCGGAAAAACTTTTTCCTGTATGCTTATAATCTCAAAACAGAACTTTTGGCTGTATATCCAAAGTCTTTGTTTTTGCAGCCAAAGGCTTTGTTTTTACAAACAGAGCTTCTGTTTTGAGATTGCTCCAGCAAGTAAGATGTTTTTTATCGGGAGAAAAAGCTTTTTGTTCAAGTGAAGGCGTCTTTACCTGATATTTTAGTTCGGTACAATAAAAGGCTTGACCGAAATCTTTTGAGTCTATTCCTGCTTTAATTTTTAGGAACAGGACTCTTTGTATAACTTCAGTGGTATTGTTTATTACGATTCACTTGATTGTTATTTTCCTAAAGCTACTCAAAAGGTTGTTTTCTTACACACGTGATATTGTTTTATAATTTTGGATTCTCATCGTTTGTTTTAGAAATTATTCTTATATTTAAGCCATTATTTTTTATAATATGACAGATGTTTATGAAAGCGAGAAGATTTATTTTGCTGGTATTATTGGCTGTGGCACTACTGCCATCGCTTGCTCAAAACCTTTGTGGAACTTGGCACGGAGCATTGAACGTAGGAGGGCAGAAATTGGGACTGATTTTTCATTTCGATAAAGACGGCAGCGGCAAGTATTCGGGAAAAATGGATGTGCCGCAGCAGGGAGCAAAAGGAATTCCTGTTGACCTGAAAGTGTTTTCTTGTGATTCGCTCTGCTTGCAGGTTCCGGCAATCAACATGTCTTATTCCGGTAAACTGGAGAAAGAAATCATCAAAGGAACATTCCGACAGAACGGCATGGCATTTCCGCTCAACCTAACATCTGGCAAAGCAGAACAGCCTGTCCGTCCACAAGACCCCCAGCCCCCTTTCGGGTATAAGACCGAGGAGGTGACTTTTCAAAATAAGGAAGCAGGAGTTATGCTTGCGGGAACTTTGACTTATCCCACAGGTTATGTGCCGGGAAAGGGCATTCCCGTGGTGCTGATGGTGAGCGGCAGCGGTGCGCAAAATCGCAATGAAGAAGTGTTTGGACACAAGCCTTTCCTTGTCCTTGCCGATTATCTGGCAAAGCACGGCATCGCCTCGTTGCGCTATGACGACCGGGGTGTAGGAAAATCGACCGGAAATGCGGCGGCATGTACATCGGAAGACTTTGCAGAAGACGCAAAGGCTGGGCTTGACTGGTTGAGAGGATGTAAGACCTTCAACCGTATAGGTGTGCTGGGACACAGCGAGGGAGGCATGATAGCCTTCATGCTAGGAGCCGGAAATGCGGCCGACTTCATCGTCAGCATGGCGGGCACGGGCATTCCGGGCGACACGCTGCTGGCAGAGCAGCGGAATGCGGCTTTGCGGATGCACGGGCAGCCGGCCGGTCAGACGGTGAAGCTGGTGCGGAAAGAAATCGCCTCCCGGCCCCAAAGCGTCTGGCTGGACTTCTTCATGGACTATAATCCCGCTCCGGCTATCGCGAAGACCGAAATCCCCGTCATGGCGATTAACGGAAGCAATGACATGCAGGTGTTGGCGGAAAGCAATTTGGGCATGATACGGAAGCTGCTTGCCGGAAAAAACAAGAAGAACCTCATCAAGGAATATCCAGACCTGAACCACCTGTTCCAGCATTGCGCTCCGAAGAACGCTTTAGATTATTATCACATCAAAGAAACCTGCTCGCCGGAGGTGTTGCAGGATATTGCAGGGTGGATTAACGGGTTATAGAAAAGGTTTAATGTAACATGGATATAACGTTATTGCTTGTCTTGTTATTAGTCTTGCTGGATGCGGCAGTCCTTTACGATATAGCCCGTTTGAAGTGTGACAGGGGGAATAAAGTGCTGTATTCGCTGGTTGTCTTGCTGTTGCCGATAATCGGAGTGTCTGTATATTATTTGATAAGAAAATAGAATTGATAAGGAAATGAAATTCTCATACGGAAAGTTGTTTTCTTTGGCGGTTCATACCGCTTTGGTTGTTCTCGCTGTGTGGTTTCTTGCCATTGCGATACTCGAAGATGTTGCATTGCAGGCAAGGCTGGCTCGTCTGGCTGTGGCTTTGGCGTTTATTGCAAACCTGTTTTCCGGACGCGAGCGGATAAAGCGGACGCTTCTTGCATTCTCGGTAGCGTTGGTTGTTATGGGGACATTGATTCACATATATAAATAAGGTGTATGAGGGAAATGGTTCTATTCGGGATATTGTCTTTATGTCTGTTTGTCTATGCGGAAAATCAGATAGGCGGGCAACGTGCAAACGGGTGGTATCACCTGACTTCCGGACAAAAGGACAGCCTTTCCGAAGAGCCGATTGTAACAGTGAAGGATTTTACCGCCCTTCGCTTGGACTCCGATTATTACGGGCAGCATATCATTGCCGGGCGAGTCAGCCGATACAAACGTGACAAGTGGGCGTACGAAACCGAGAAAGCAATCGGACGGCAGATTGCTTTTGTATTCAATGACTCGGTTATTACCTCGCCTCAAGTGAACCAGCGGATAGAAAGCGGAAGGTTCATGATAACTTCTTCTTGTCCCGATAAATTGCCCGCCATCTATGAACAACTTCGGAAGGAAAAGGCAGATTCCGTTGAGGCTCTCTTTCGGGGATGGGAGAGAGACTCCGTCTATTACAGGCTGAGCGAAGCACAGAAAGATTCTGCCCGTATGAGTATAGACTATTGGGAGGCCAAGGCATGGGTTGACTTGGTAACCAAGCCGGAAGAACATTACTGGTATAGCATTACTGATTCGGCGGAATATTGCAGGTTGGAGCAAGCGTTGCAGAAAGAACTGGAAAAGCCTAATGTGAGTAGCCGTGCTTCTGCTTATATGCAATCGGCGGCTTATAAAGCCTACAAGCAATATCTGTGCGCTCATCCCGAATACATCAATCTGATGTTTCAAGGTTTCCTTTTCAAATGTATCAAGGGACTTTACGGCTTCCTGATAGACGATATTATACAAACCCGTTATCCTGCCGCCCCCGGTATAAGGGATTATGTTGATAGAACAGAGAATGCTGACGACGAGCGGTGGACGGTATATGAATGGCAAAAGCAGGTCTGGCGGCTGATGAACAAGGAAAGAAGCGGCTTGTAGATAAGGTAAGATAAATGAAATAATAAATTTAAATAGAACGTGTTATGAATGCAAAAAGTATTTTCGGATTGTTATTGTTGCTTCTTTGTGCTTCTTGCCAAAGAGACGAATGTATTATTCGTGGTGTTATCACAGAAGTGGCGGATGGAGATTATATGTATCTGAGTGATTATCTTGGAAAAGAAGATCTTGATTCTGCCGAGATAAAAGGCGGTAAGTTTGAGTTCAGAATACCGCGGGCTTCTGAAGAGGATTTCTTACCTAAGGTGGTTTCCAGCTATAGCAATAAGAATACGGGGACTTCGGCAAGCGTTGCCATGGTGTTTACGCAAGATGCAGAGGTAGCGTATATCCGTACTAAGGAGCAATTTGAGGTTACCGGTTCTCCTTATAATGATTTGTTCCGAGAAGTTGGCTTGTTACCGGATTCTATTGACCGCCTTTTAGGGAAAGAGACAAACCTGCTGTTAAAAGACAAGACACTGACACCGGCTCAAAAAGATTCCATAGGAAGCAGAATCAGTACGTTGAAGGCTGAGTATCAGGGTTGTCAGATGAGGTATATTGAAGAGAATATTGACAATGTGGTCGGTGCCTATTTGCTTTATATTTCTGCACGCAGTATGGATGCCGGCAAACTGAAGTATTTCTTGGACAGATTGCCAGCCAAGTTTGCCGCATCGCCATACTTTGCGGAAATAAGAGAATCCGCCGACCGGAAGAAATAAAGGAAAACCAAGTTACCGATCTCCCAAGTCATCGTGTGCGCTTTGCAGAATGGCTTTTCCCAATTCCTGACGGCGCAGGCTGGGAGTAGGTTCATCCATCAGTACCTTTCCGGAATTATTATCCATGAGGGTTACTCCGGTACTGTCGCAGAGAGCCATGCCGTTATTGTAAGTATAGAAGGCAAACGGATAAGTATATTCTTCGCCCAATACGTTTCGGCTGAAGTTGAACTCTCGGTGGTCGATGTCCATTTGTGCCAGCAGGGTAGCAGCCATATCGGTCTGATTCATCAATTTATCAATGACCATGGGCTGTTTGACGGCTCCTCCTAACCAAATCATCGGAATATGATGGATGCGAGGGTCACTTGCAGAAGCTCCGGCTGGGTAGGCAAATCCGTGATCGGGCAGGCAGACAATCAGTAGGTCTTTCCATTGTGGAAGTTGTTTCAGACGGTCGATTAATTTGCCTAAACACGCATCGGTGAAAGCGAAAGCATTCGGGATTTTTTCTTCTAACCGATGGTAAGGCACTTCAAACGGTTCATGGCTGCTTAAAGTCAGGAAAGCTGTATGCCAAGGCTTTCCTTCAGGGCGCTGCTTGATTTGATTATATAGAAATTCACATGTAATGTCATCGTTTACTCCCCACGGATTCTGACGTTCGTTCATACTGAAGTCCACATCGGCGGTCAGCTTCTGATACCCGCTTCCCAACAAATAGCTTTTCATATTGGTAAAGTTGATATCTCCTCCATAAAGAAAATCAGTGGCATAGCCCTCGTTTACCAGTTTTCCGGCAATGGAGGGAAGGGTACGGCTCTTGGCAGGGATTTTCATGACCGAGAGCAAAGGGAAACTTTGGTAGCCGCTGAACGTACAGATGGTACCTCGGTCGGTTCGGAAGCTGTTGGCATAACAATTGGTAAAGAATACGCCTTCTTTCGCCAGCCGCTCCAGGTTCGGACTGACACCGGGTTCACCTCCTAATGATTCCATGAATACGCCTCCATAACTCTCCATCAAGATAATCAGCAGGTTAGGCCGTTTGGTGCTCAGCAACTCTACTGTGTTTTTACCAGAGATAGGGTACAAGCCATCAAAAAGCTTCTTTCGTTTGCTCTCTTCAAAGAAGTCAAATTGTTTGGCATAGTCTTGCGTTTTGCTCGCAGAAGAAAGCAGGCTGAATGCCGGATTAACAGCCGAATGATTCAGAAACTCATTGTTGCAGAAATATACCTGTCCTACATTCGAAGTGGACTCGGTTACACCTCCTCGGATGATGATAAACAAGACTCCTCCCAAAAGAAGAGTCCCGATACTTCCACTGATGCGGTGCTGGGTAGCTGGCAGTACAGCGGGAGTGAGCTTGTAGAGTCCCCATGTAGTCAATACGGATAAGAGCAGAATGCTTATAATGCGGAGCAGAATAAAGCCGATGGATACACTGGCAGCCGCATTTTTAGGAGAGTCGAGATAGAAGAATACAGACGCATCGAGCTTGAATCCCCAAAACGGATAGAGAGCCATGTCGCCGATGAAAATCAAAGAAACCAGCAGACTGATCAGTACGTAATAAGCGGTCAATATCTTCCGTAGCGGAAATTGCTTTAGCCAGATACTGACCAGAACAGCTAACCAAGGAAGGGCAGTAAGGTATCCTGTGGTGGCGGCATCAAGGGTGAAGCCATGAAAAACGACACGTCCGTAGTCGGTGAATGAGATTCCTTTATCTGCGGCATCATTATAGAGCATGAACAGCGGTTTCTGTATCAGGAAGTATCCTAAGATGGCAGAAAAAAAAGAGAGGAGGTAAGCTATTCTTTTTTTCATATTCGTTTGTTTTTATATTGCAGGCTTTCAGCTGATAGGTTGGGAAGTGGGAAAGACTTGAGTTAACCCGTATGAAAGTCTGGTCGTTTCTTAAAGGCCTAAACAACGGCTTTATTTTCTTCCGAAGTCGGCGGGTACTTCTCCCCATTGGTCGGTTTCCCATTTGAGCAGCGGAGTGGTATACTTATTGGAATGCAACCATTTTTCGGCACGTTCAATCAGTTCAAACAATTTTTCTGTGCGCGGTGTTCGTTCCAGTTTGGTTTTGCATTTTTTTTGTTTGACCCAGTTTAAGGCATTCCGGCTGTCGGAATAGATAGGCATATCTAATCCCTTCTGCTTCAATAGAGCAAGTCCATGAACAATGGCAAGGAATTCGCCGATATTGTTGGTTCCGTAAACCGGTCCGAAGTGGAAGATTTCTTGTCCGGTGAGCAGATATACGCCCCGGTATTCCATAGGTCCCGGGTTACCACTGCAAGCAGCATCTACCGCAAGGCAGTTCAGATTAAAGTTTTCAGGTAGAGCAGTAGCCGGTTTTTCTTTTTCCTCCCGGCTGAAATAGTGATGAGCAGGAGAGGCAAGTGCCTGTTCCGCTTCTTCGCGGGTGTCGAATGATTTGAAGAGAGCTCCTTTATAGTTCTTGATTTGCAACTGGCATTCTGTCCATGAGGTATAGACTCCGGGATTGACTCCTTTCCATACGACGTAGAATTTCTGTTTTCCCACTTTCTGGTTGAGGTTTTAGTAGTTTTAAGTTGATAAGCTAACAAGGCAACAAGTTGACAAGGCTATTAGATACTTTACAAAGTATTTTTAAAACCTTGTCAACTTGTCAACTGAAACCTTGTTGCCTGATTGGATTACATTCTTTCAGGAACTTCAATACCTAACAAGCCCATGGCAAGTTTTACCACCTTGCCAACGTTCTGGCTCAAGGCAAGACGGAACACTTTCAGTGCTTCGTTTTCTTCGCGTAAGATACTGAAGTCATGATAGAACTGGTTATATTCTTTTACCAAGTCGTAAGCATAGTTGGCAAGGATAGACGGGTTATAGTCGCCACCAGCCTGTTTTACCACATTCGTAAAGTCTGCCAGCATTTGGATAAGTCCTTCTTCTTTCACGCTCAGTTCAATGCCCGACGGGATGGTGGCAGGAACCGTGATACCAGCTTCGGCTGCTTTACGCAGGATAGACTGGATACGGGCGTATGTATATTGGATAAACGGACCGGTATTTCCGTTGAAGTCGATAGATTCTTTCGGGTTGAAAGTCATGTTCTTACGTGCATCTACTTTCAAGATGAAGTACTTCAAGGCTCCTAATCCTACGATACGTGCAATATCATCCGCTTCCTCTTGAGTCAGTCCGTCCAGTTTGCCCAATTCGTTGCTGGTTTCTTTGGCTGTTTCAATCATGGCTTCCATGAGGTCGTCGGCATCAACAACCGTTCCTTCTCGGCTCTTCATTTTACCTTCAGGCAATTCTACCATTCCGTAAGAGAAGTGTACCAAGTCCTTACCCCATTCAAATCCTAACTTGTCTAACAGGATAGAGAGCACCTGGAAGTGGTAGTTCTGTTCGTTACCTACCACATAAATCATTTTATCGATTGGATAATCCTGGAAACGCAATTTCGCTGTACCGATATCTTGTGTCATGTAAACAGATGTACCGTCGGCACGAAGCAATAGTTTGTGGTCGAGTCCTTCAGCCGTCAGGTCAGCCCATACCGAACCATCCTCTTTGCGGAAGAAGAATCCTTTTTCCAGACCTTCCATGACCTTTTCCTTTCCTTCCAGATAGGTTTCAGATTCATAATAAATCTTATCGAAGCTTACTCCCATCATCTTATAGGTTTCATCGAATCCGGCATATACCCAGTCGTTCATTTTTTTCCAGAGTGCGCGAACCTCGGGGTCGTTTGCCTCCCATTTACGGAGCATTTCGCGTGCTTCAAGCATCAGCGGAGACTGTGCTTCGGCTTCTTCCTTGCTCAGTCCTTTTTCCATCAGTTCAGCTACTTCTGCTTTGTAGTGCTTATCGAAAGCCACGTAGTAATCGCCGATGAGGTGGTCGCCCTTCTTGCCTGATGATTCAGGAGTTTCTCCGTTTCCGTATTTCAGCCATGCCAGCATGGATTTGCAGATATGGATACCACGGTCGTTTACAATGTTCGTCTTCACCACCTTGTTTCCGTTGGCAGCCATCACATTAGCCAGTGCATTGCCCAACAGGTTATTGCGGACGTGACCCAAATGCAGCGGCTTGTTGGTGTTAGGAGATGAATATTCAATCATGACCAGCGGAGAGTTTTCAGTTGCTTTCTGAATACCCCACTGAGCATCAGCATGAATGCGGTTCAGTAATTCCACCCATACATCTGAAGCAATGGTGAGATTCAAGAATCCCTTGATTACGTTATAGTTTGCAATCGCCGGTTCGTTTTGTTTCAAGTATTCTCCGATTTCCAGTGCGGTCTGTTCCGGAGATTTTTTTGACATTTTCAAGAAAGGGAACACCACCAAAGTGAGGTGACCTTCAAACTCTTTCTTTGTTTTCTGAAGCTGTACCATCTTGGCAGGTACTTCTGCTCCATACAGTTCTTTCACGCCCTTCAGGACCGATTCGGTCAGTTTATCTTCTATTTTCATGTGTATGTAATTATTGTTTTTGTCAGTTTGAGTTTACAAAGATAGTGATTTTTGCTGAGGCTTTCTCTTTGCAGAGAGCCGCGATCTTAGTATCTTCCTAATTTTTCTTGGATGCCGTCTTGATAAGCTTTCCACAGCTTAGCAACATCTTTCAGAGAATAAGCATCTGAAAAAGGACAAGTAAACAACGCAATAGCTATGTATCCGATTACTCCGTTAAAGCCTCTGATGTATTTCACTCCCCAGTTTCTGCCGTAATGATGGTTCAGGTAGGTGGAATTTCTTATCTGATAAAAGCGTTTCCATTTTTTCTTTTTGTTGCGCTCATTCCAGGTATCATTCGAGAAGAATTTTTCCTTATCCATCAGGGCAGAAGGAATATAAAGAATTTTATAACCGGCCAGTACAGCCCGTAAGCAATAGTCGGTATCATCGCAAAAGATGAAAAGGTCTTTGTTGGGCAAACCTATTTTTTCAACAGCCTCTTTGCGGATGAATAATCCTTCGAAAGCAGTTCCCAAGATTTCAACAGGCTTGTTAATAACTTGCTTTTTCAGCTTCTTTTTATACATCGAAGAGAATGGATTGGTCAGATTGACAGCCTGGAAGTCGTTTGTAAAGATATTGCCTTCCATGAGTCGCCTGGGGGCAAGAATACCTACCTCTTCAGATGCGGTATGATCCAATAAGTTTGACAGGCAGTCCGGACGAGGAAAAACATCATCATCCATACACCATATCCAGTCGGCTCCTCTTTCCATAGCTTGCTGGATACCGGTATAAAATCCGCCGGAACCTCCCACATTCGCTTGGGTAATCACAATCAAATCCGTCTGTTCAGCCAGCCATTCTCTGGTATCATCCGTGCTGCCATTATTTACAACAATGATTGCGTGGGGACTGTTCTTTCTCAGGCAGGCGATGTTTCGCTTCAGCAGCTGACTTCGGTTATAGGTAACAACTACAGCAATAACTTTCATGGGTTAAAACATTAATAAAGTCCGTCAATTTTTCCGGGTTGAGTGCTCCGGAATTCAACCAGCAAGCGATAGCATTCTTCAGCATCAAAGCCGCGAAGTCGTGCGTATTCTTCTGCAAAAATCCGGTGCATGTGAGGTGTTGCAGGCAGTCGTTCCAAATTCTTGCATCCGCTGCGAAGATTTATCGGACCAATAGCCATCCGGTTTAAATCAACGATTTCGATGTCAATGCCCTGGTTTGTTTTGTGGAACAAGATGTTTCCGCGTCCGTAATCTTTATGTGCGTAACCATGGTCATGAAGAATGGCAGTGGTTCTTGCTACAGCACGTATGACTTCGTCTTCGTATTCAAATTTTTGTTTGAATAGATCCTCGTAGGTATAAGGGCATGTAGAGGCGAGTGTGACGTAGTAGCTGCGGTCGAATAAGAGACCGCTGCGCACATTCAAGTATCCGATTGGTTTCGGAGTGCCTACCCCGATGGATAAATACATTTGGGCATGGATGTAGGAGCGCTTTGCCTTTGACGGGCGGAATATCCCGTAAACAAAACGGTTGATGATATTAGGGCGGTGGAACGATTTGACAACAAAGTCGGTTCCCTTATAGCTTATTTTACGGAGTTCATTTCTTCCCTGATGAATGACAGTTCCTTCATGGTTTCTGAAACGCTCGGGTATGGAAAGGATAAACTCCTCCCATTGCTTGCAATCAGGGTGAACAACAACAGTACGATGGTTCAATACATTCATAATTTCCTGCAAATGTTTTTAAATCTTATCCAGTCCTTTGGTATATTTGAGCCAGTAATACTTTAAGGGATTTTTGTATTTCAGTTGTTTCCACGGGCGGCTTCCATGAGGGCGATGCCATACCGGAAGGGTGGTGAACAGATAGTTCTGAAAACCTTTTTTAGGCGCTTCGTGTGAAATGGTTACGTCATACCAGTTTTTGGTAGGGTCTAGCAGGTGGAAATCGAATGATTTCAGGAATTCGGGGGTGAGCAGCGAGCAGCAGAAACTGCAGTGCTTTTTCTCGGCATATATTTTCCCTTCATTTCCTTTTGCATGAAGATAAGGATAATTGATTTCTCCTGATTCATCTACTGTAACTGCGGCAGCAATGGCACAGTCTTTCCGTTCCGATGCCCCGTCGTATAGCTTCTGCAGGGTGTCTTTTTTGACAACTACATCCGATTCCACAATCAGCATTCCTGCATCGGCCTCAATGGCTTTTTCTTGTGCTGTCTGCAGTACGAGCAGATAGTTGGGAGAGGGATGGGTCGTTAAGTCGGCCAGGTTAACCAACTGAAACCCATAAGTACGGGATGCTTCTTCCAGTTTCCGGGTATTTTCTTCAGTACTGAAGTCATTATAAACGGTATAGGTAAACGGTACGGTAATATCCGACTCCATAATTGCCTTTATGGTTTCAAGTGTAAAGTCAATCGAGTCTTTTACCGGTGTAAGAATATGTAGACATTTCATAGGCAGTATCATTCTGAGTTTATATAATAGGTGGCTTTCCCGAAAGTAGCATCAGGAAAGTTCTTTCTGGCAGAGCTTAAGAGCAGCGGCAACGGTATCATCCATGTCTGCATACATATACTGCCCTAATCGTCCTCCAAATAAAATATTTTTTTCTTGTTGTGCCAATTCCTGATAGCGATGGTATAACTTGGAATTCCGCTCATCATTGATCGGGTAATAAGGCTCTTTTCCTACCTGGAAGTCATCCGGATATTCATAAGTAATGACGGTGGTAGGCTGTGTTCCAAATTCAAAATGCTTATGTTCAATGATTCGGGTATAAGGAATATCACCGGCAGTATAGTTAACCACCGCATTTCCCTGGAAACTCTTAATGTCAAGATGTTTATGTTCAAAGCGGAGGCTCCGGTAGTCTAAATGGCCGTAGCAGAAATCAAAGAACTCATCGATGCATCCGGTGAACAGAATTTTGTCGGCGAGTTCATCCCATTCCTTGCGGCGGGTGAAATAATTCTCTCCCAGCCGCACCTCAGTCCCTTCGAGCAAGGCATCGATCAATACGTTATATCCCCCCATCGGGATACCTTGGAAACGGTCATTGAAGTAATTGTTGTCGAAAGTAAATCGGAAAGGAATGCGTTTGATGATAAAGGCAGGGAGGTCGGTAGCTGGCCGTCCCCATTGCTTTTCCGTATATCCTTTGATTAAAGTATGATAGATATCTTTTCCGCAAAGTTTCAAAGCCTGTTCTTCCAGGTTGGCTGGTTCAGTAATTGCGTCATACTGCTGGCGTTGCTCGTTGATCTTAGCTTTGGCCTCCTCCGGAGTCTTTACTCCCCATAATTGATAGAAGGTGTTCATGTTAAAGGGCAAATTATAGAGTTTGTCCTTGAAAAGAGCTAGCGGAGAATTGGTATATCGGTTGAAGGTTGCGAAGCGGTTGACATAGTCCCATACTTCTTGGTTATCTGTATGGAAGATGTGGGCACCATAGGTATGTATCTGAATACCTGCAACTTCTTCACAATGTATATTCCCACCGCGGTGATTGCGCTTATCAATGACGATACAACGCTTTCCGGCAAGTCTGGCTTCGTGAGCGAATACAGCTCCGAACAATCCGGCTCCCACAATTAAATAATCATACTGCTTTTTCTCCATAAATGGCTTGATTTCTAAAAAACAAATTTAGGCAAAGATTTCAATACCTACAATTATTATTCAACAAAAGTATTTACCTTTGTTGACCTATTCGAGAAGAGATGAAAAAATGAAAGTCATTGTTGATAATAAAATACCTTACATCCGTGAGGCTTTAGCGCGTTTAGCGGATGAGGTGGTGTATTTGCCGGGAAAAGAGTTTACTCCGGAAGTAGTTAAGGATGCAGATGCACTGATTATCCGTACCCGTACGCTATGCAACCGTGAGTTGCTTGAGGGAAGCAAGGTGAAGTTTATAGGAACAGCCACGATTGGATTTGATCATATTGATACAGAGTATTGCCGGGAAGCCGGAATCCGGTGGAGCAATTGCCCGGGATGCAATGCAGGAGCAGTAGAGCAGTATGTACATGCCGTGCTGTTATTGCTGCAGCAGGAAAAGGGAATCGACTTGCGTAAAGCCTGTTTGGGTATTGTGGGGGTAGGACACGTGGGCAGTCATATCTTGAGTATGGCTGGACGACTGGGGATGCGTGTGCTTCTGAATGACCCTCCGCGTGCCGATCAGGGAGAAAGCGGTTTTGTCTCTTTGCAAACCTTAGCCGAGGAATGTGATATCCTTACCTTCCATACCCCACTGATCCGAGAGGGAAAATATGAAACCTTTCATTTGGCGGATGCCTCGTTTTTTAAAAGCCTGAAGAAAAAGCCTTATCTGATTAACACCTCACGAGGGGAGGTGGTTGAAACAGAGGCTTTGCTGAATGCTCTGGATAACGGAGTGATTCAGGGCGCAGTCATTGATGTATGGGAACATGAGCCTCATATCAATTTAGAGTTACTGGATAAGGTCGTTTTGGGTACTCCTCATATTGCCGGTTATTCAGCCGACGGAAAAGCTAATGCTACGCGCATGGTATTGGAGGCTTTCTGTCGTTTCTTTGGAAAAGAAATTGATTTTACGATAACATTACCCGATGATTCTCATCAGGTTTATGACAAGGATGAAAATATACGTATCTTGCAACAGTATAATCCGCATCGGGATTGTGATGCGTTGCGTGCGAATCCGGAATTGTTTGAACAGTTACGTGGAGATTATCCGTTGCGGAGGGAGTAAGTTTGAGTTTTTTAGTTCTTAAGTTCCTAAACGCTTGATCTTTTATAGCAAAACAAAACTGGTTTACGAAAGATATTTCGGTGATTTGTCATCCTGAACGAAGTGAAGGATCTCGTAAACATCCACATGAACGTATTCGGGATGCTTCGCTTCGTTCTTCATGACAATTTATTTTTGATTGAGCATATACTTATAAACTCACAAGTTTACAAACTCATCAACTTGCAGATTACTTGTTTAGTTTCCAGGTAAATCCGTCTTTGGTGTCTTTAACCTCGAATCCTAGCGCGGCAAGACTGTCGCGTATCTTGTCACTGGTTGCCCAGTCTTTATTTGCTTTTGCCTGCATACGTTGTTCCAGCAGCATGTCAACTACCTTACCGTAAGCTTCTTCGCGTGCTGCGTTGTTTTCTGTTTCAGCTTTCAGCCCAAGAACATCGAATACAAAGAGATGGAATACTTGCTTCAGTTCTTCTAAGTCTTCGCTACTGATTGTGGCTTTTTTGTCGATGACTGTATTAATCATACGTGTAGCATCAAACAGGTGTGAAATCACAATCGGAGTATTCAAGTCATCGTTCATTGCTTCGTAACATTTTTCACGCAGGCCTTTCGGGTCAATACCTTCGGTAGCTTTTGCCGGAGTGATGCGGTCTAAGTTTTTCACTCCTTCCATTAAGCGTTCCAACCCTTTTTCTGCAGCCTGCAATGCTTCGTTGCTGAAATCAACTGTGCTGCGGTAATGTGCCTGAAGGATGAAGAAACGGATGGTCATGGCTGAATAAGGCTGAGCGAGCAACTTGTTTGAACCGGCAAAGAACTCATCGAGTGTGATGAAGTTTCCCAATGACTTACCCATCTTTTGTCCGTTGATGGTTATCATATTGTTATGCATCCAGTAATGTACCATATCATGTCCTTGCGATGCAACGCTTTGTGCAATTTCGCATTCATGGTGGGGGAAAATCAAGTCCATTCCTCCTCCGTGAATATCGAAGTTTTCACCTAAATATTTGCGTCCCATGGCTGTACATTCGCAGTGCCATCCGGGGAATCCGTTGCTCCATGGTGAAGGCCAGCGCATGATATGCTCCGGTTGTGCACATTTCCAAAGAGCAAAGTCTGCCGGATTATGTTTTTCCTGCTGTCCGTCCAGTTCACGGGTCGTATTGATTACGTCGTCAAGATTGCGTCCTGACAGCTTCCCGTAGTGGTGATCTTTATTGTATTTCGCCACGTCAAAATAAACAGAGCCTTGGCTTTCGTAGGCATAGCCGTTTTTCAGAATTTCTTCTACCAGCTGGATTTGCTCAATGATATGTCCTGATGCATGAGGTTCAATGCTTGGAGGAAGTACATTGAGGGCTTCCATTGCCTTGTGATAGCGGTTCAGGTAATATTGAACCACCTCCATCGGTTCCAACTGTTCCAGACGGGCTTTTTTGGCGATCTTATCTTCTCCTTCGTCGGCATCATGTTCCAGATGACCTACATCGGTAATGTTACGTACATAGCGTACCTTGTAGCCCAGATGGGTAAGGTAGCGGAAAAGGATGTCGAAGGTAATTGCCGGACGTGCATGACCTAAATGCGCGTCTCCATATACTGTAGGTCCGCATACATACATGCCTACGTGAGGGGCATGAATCGGAACGAAGGTTTCTTTCCGGCGGGTTAACGTATTGTAAATGGTTAGTTTATTCTCCATAATGAATTGAGTTAATGCCACAAAGTTACAATTTTTTTCGAAGGAATGAGATAAAGCCTCATTGGTTTTTTACTTGTTTCGGACAGAGAGATGTTTTTCAGATGGAAAAGGGAGGCGGGATGTTTTGGCTTTTACCGAAAAGGCAGCATGGTAATTGATGGGCAGTGGCTTGCCAGCGTCTGGCTGGAGATTTTATTTCATTAAGATAACACCGTCGTTGGGTTGAATGGTTACCGGTACGGATGTAGCCGTCTTGACGGATAACTCCTTCCGTTGAGGCTCTCCTTGCTTGCCATCTGTATAGGTAACAACAACATCTCCATTATTCAGCATCGGGAGATTAAGAGAAAGCTTTAGTGGCTCTTTTTGTGCGTTGATTCCGGCAATGTACCAACGGTTTCCGTGACGGCGTGCAAGGACAGCGTATTTCCCCGGATAGCCGTCGATGAATACTGTTTCATCCCATGTAGTAGGAATCTGTTTCATAAAGTCGAGTGCTACCTCAGGAGCATCAGTCAGGTTATTGGGAGCCAACGCAAAGTTCTGAATCGGGTTTTGGAAGAGCACTGCAGTAGCCAGCTGGAATACATCCGAA
The DNA here is from genome assembly GCA_900546645.1 of uncultured Bacteroides sp. Lineage (GTDB taxonomy): Bacteria > Bacteroidota > Bacteroidia > Bacteroidales > Bacteroidaceae > Phocaeicola. Next base: position 51,366 of record URDR01000001.1, read on the forward strand.
GTGCGGCGTATAGTTCCCCCGTCATTGGTCCGGTTATACCGTTTGTTCAGGAAGGTACCTCCAAACTCCATAGAGCCTACCGCATTGCGGATAAACGGATGCAGACAAGCATTAAAGGCTTCATTGTCATTGAAATGCTGGTTGAAAATCAGGTTTTCGGAAGCCAGCACCGCCTCACTTCCTACATAGTTGGGGTACATCCGTTCCCATCCGCGCGGAAGGGTACAACCATGGAAGATGACCATTAAGCCATGATCATCAGCATCACTTAAAATGGCTTCATACAAGCGCATGGTTTCTTGCTTATCGCCTCCGAAGAAGTCCACTTTGATGCCTTTTGCACCTATTTTCTGCAACCATTTCATTTCACGTTTGCGTGTAATCGGGTTGTCCATGATGTTAGTCGGACTTTGTTCAATATCGTTCCAATAGCCGCTTGAGCTATACCATACTATAGGTGAGACATTTTTGCTCTGAGCGTATCTGGCCAATTCTTCCATTCGCTTGTGACCGATATTTTTGTCCCACCAGTTATCTATCAGGAAGAACTCATACCCCATTGCTGCAGCCAGATTGATATAACGTATCTGGTCATCGAAGTTGATACTTCCGTCTTGCCATAAAATCCAGCTCCATGTGCCTCTTCCGAATTGATAAGTATGCTCACTTTCGTAGCGAGGTTCTACCACATCCCATGGAACCGTTGTTTCAACGATGGGCTTCAGATTATTACCCACGGTGATGGTACGCCAGGGAGTTACGCCCGGTAAGGCAATACCCGGAGCTGATGTGCCGTTGCCGTTGTTTTCTTCGGGCATCGGATAAGCTATGGTGTAAAGTCCTTCCGGAGTGGCATCACTTAAGCGGGAAGCACAGAATTTGCTGTCTACTCCTGTTTCACTGACCAGTGCCCATCCGTCGTTCCCGATACGGAACAATCCGGGGAATGTATAGCCGTGTCCGTATTGTGAACGTGTGTTCATGGGCGCATCGGGAGTATATTCTTCTTCATAGCTTGGCTTGGTACGTTTCCAGCCAATCATGGCATCGCTTTGCGGAGTAAGGAAAGTCGTTGTATATTCAGGAAAGTCGAATCCGGTTTTTTCTTCATTGATAACCATACTTCCGGTTTCGCTTGACTTGGGAATTTCATAGCGGAAAGCTACATCATTGTTGCTTACGCGGAAAACGATATTGACCGGTTGCTTGTTTGTATTCTGCAAGCGAACGGTCAGTTCATTGGCTGCATAGTTAACAACGGAGCGTTTGATCCGGTCTTGTGTATATGTTTTGTTTATCTGGCTGGTTTCTTGTCCGATGAGTGACATACCTTGGCTGAAATTTCCTGTATTGGCAATAAATCCGAGAGGTGATTTTTCGAGAATGGTTTTTCCGTCATAAGAAACCGAATACATGGGTATTCCTCCGTTGACTGCCAAATCTACTTTCAGGCGCGTATTAGGACCGGTTACTGTAATAGACTGTGCCAATGCCTGTGAGGCAAGTAAAGCGAAGGCATAAAATAGTCTTTGTTTTTTCATGAGTATAGTCTGTAATAAAATGATTAGATGAAAGCAAAATTAATGAATGTATGTTACGATAGGCCATCCGTCGGGGCTCCAGTTCATTTCCCGGATGAACAGCTTGGGAGCTCCGTTTTCGGCTAAAGCGTAGGCATGGCAGATGAAATAATCTTTTCCGTCTAAATGATAAGCTGAGTTATGTCCGATGCCGGCAAAATCTTTATTCCCCTCTATTACCAGCGAGCCGCCTCCTTTATCCATGGGCATTCCTTCTTTATCCAAGTAAGGTCCGGTAACCGTTTTCGAGCGTCCCACTACCACTTTATAATCACTCTTTTCGCCCCGGCAGCAATAGTCGAAGGAAACAAAGAGATAATAGTAGTCGCCATGTTTCATGATAAAAGGAGCCTCTACCGCTCCGTCACCGGGATTTTTATCATCGAGTTCGAACGTACGTTCACGGCGTGATAAAGAATACCATTCTTCCGGTTGGGTCACTGCGTTCATGTCGGGAGTGAGTTTCACCATTTTTATGCCGTCCCAAAAAGAACCGAAGCTCATCCACGGGGCTCCTTTCTCATCGATGATGATGTTGGGGTCGATTGCATTCCACATGTCTCGGTTCGGTACCGACTGGATGACTTTTCCGTGGTCAGTCCATTTAAACTTCGGGTCAGTCGGATCGAGCGTTGGATTTGTAGCATGTCCGATGGCAGAGGTGTTTTTAGCGAAAGCCGAACAAGAATAAAACAGATGATATAATCCATTATGGAAAATAATATCCGGAGCCCACGTGTGGCCCTGATACCCTTTGATAGTTTCGACTGCCCATCCGGGAGCTTCGGCAAATACCGGTTTCTCAAATTTCCATGTCTTTAAATCTTTTGATGACATGACAGAGATCCCCTGGCCGGTGGCAAACAAATAATAGGTATCACCTTGCTTGGCTAATACAGGGTCGTGTGACATGACTTTTGAAATAGGAACTTCTGTTGGCTTTACGGGGGAAGATGCACTGGCCATACTTGCTATGGCAAGCAAACAGGCTGATAAAGTTAAGAGTTTCATATTAGTGTGTATTAAATTGTTTTCCGGGTTTCTTTTTTACAAACATAGTTCTTATTAGTGAGAATCGGGTAGACAAAATAAAGAAATAGGTGGATAAATGTGCATTTGAGTGTATCTCTTTCCATACTTACTGTGAAGAGACGAAGGCGGAAGGGAGGAATAAAAAATGCCTTGACGTTTTGATTAAAACGTCAAGGCGTTCAGATGTATTCTCCTTGTTGTTTGTAAGAAAACGCGGAGGCGTTTTTTTACTGGTTTGCGGAAAGAAATATACCGGTAAAGAGATTAATCTAAAGTAATGCTGCGCACCTTTAAGTTTTCTTCTTTTAAAAAGATGGAAGCCGATTCACGGAATTTTTCAACCGATTCGGTTGTCAGAAATTCGCACCGTGCGTTTTTTGAGCAGCGGATGTCCATTTCCGGATGTCGGTGCAAATAATTTTTCAGACTTTCACTTACCAGCTCGCCCTGTGATACCAGCCGGATATGGGAGGGGGTGAACCGGCGTATTTTGTGGATGAGCAATGGGTAGTGCGTGCATCCTAAGATAAACGTATCAATAGCCGGGTCTTTTTCAAGTAGACTCTCTATGTATTTGCGTACAAAAAAGTCGGCTCCTTCAGAGTTGAATTCATTGTTTTCAACCAAGGGTACCCAAAGCGGACAAGGAACTCCAGAAACTTGTATGTCGGGGAAGAGTTTGCGAATTTCAAGGGGATAAGAGAGTGAGCGTACCGTTCCGGCTGTAGCAAGCAGTCCGACATGACGGGTGTGGGTTATATCACCAATACACTCTACTGTAGGCCTGATTACTCCTAAGACACGGCGCGTTGGGTCAAGGAAAGGAAGGTCGTTTTGCTGGATGCTGCGCAGAGCTTTTGCAGAAGCTGTGTTACAAGCCAGAATCACCAGCGGGCAGCCTAATTCAAAAAGTCTCCGTACGGCCTGAAGCGTAAATTCATAAACCACTTCAAATGAGCGCGAACCATAAGGAGCGCGCGCATTGTCTCCCAGATAGAGATAGTCATAAGAGGGAAGCAGTTCGCGGATTTTGCTGAGAATGGTAAGCCCGCCATATCCAGAGTCGAATACTCCAATGGGGCCGGTAACCGGGATAGAAGAAATAGGCATGTTGTGTTTTAGTTTTTGAGTTCTTAAGCTTTTGAGTTTTCTCTCATTTTATGATATGTTCATAGCATGCTTACATACTCAGAAACTGAAGAAACAAGTCTTTATTATAAAATTTGAGTTTTTAAGCTTAGGCTTCCTAGTTTTTTATCGGTAAACGGATACCGGTGAACAGGAAAGTGTAAACTTAAAAACTCAAATGTATTTTAAACTTTCAAAACTTATTGTGCTGGAGCAGCTGGAGTATACGGAGCGGCTGTCAAGCTGATTCCTAAGTTCGTTTTGATGTCGTTTGTAATGTCTTTAGATGATGATTCGTTGATATACGGAATGTCTGTACGGTTCAAGTCGAAAGCATAAGTATAACCACCTGCCTGACCTACAGCCTTGATGGCTTTGTCTAATTTGTCATAGATAGGATCCATCATCTTTTTGTAAGCAGCTTCTAACTGTTGCTGTGCATCCTGCTGGAACTGCATTCCTTTTTCCTGAAGTTCCTGAAGTTCTTTCTGGCGACGTTCTTGGATGTTTTGTGGCAAGGTGCTCTGTTCTTTCTGATATTCAGCGAATTTTTTGCTGAACTCGTCAGAAGCGCGTTTGATTTCGGCTTCGTACTGTTTCTGCATAGCCTGGATATCAGTCTGTGCCTTGGCAAATTCAGGCATTACCTGAATGATATCCATTGAGCGGAAGTGTGCAAACTTTTGTGCAAATACGCTCATCGGAGCGATGAGCAAAAGTAATAAAGCAATTTTCTTCAACATAGTCTTTTATTTTATTGTTTTTATTAGATGCAAATGTATGAAATTAATTTGAATATCCTAATTTTGAAAGTACTTCATTGCTGATATCAATGCGTGGGGAAGCAAAAATCATGCTTTGAGCAGAGGCTCGGTCAATTACAGCATCGTATCCTTTAAGGGTTGCAATGTCTTTCACCGCATTGTAAACCGCATTCTGTATTGGCTCTATCAGTTCTTGCTGTTTTTTTGCCAGTTCTCCTTCCGGTCCGAAAAAAGTTTTCCGTAATTCAGCCACTTCTTTTTCCTTGGCTATAATTGCTTCTTCTTTTTGGGTGCGCTGGTTGGCCGAGAGAGAGGATGCCTGTTTTTGATAAGCTTCATAGAGTGATTTAGCTTCGTTGGCTTTTGCTTCAATCTGGCTTTGCCGGTTTTTAGAAAGAGATTCCATTTGTTGGGTTGCTTGTTGGTATGCCGGAATGCGTTGCATGATGTATTCCATGTCAACCAAAGCAAACTTCTGTGCATTTGCCGTAACCATGCAGGTTATAAGCAGCAGAGCGGAAAGGATAAACTTTTTCATAAGTATTTGGTTTTTGAGTTTTTGAGTTTATAAATTTTTGAGTTCTTAAGTTTGTCACAGTGTTGCTTCATCTATGATAGCTTATGAACTCAAAAATAAATAAACTCACAAACTTATAAATTAGAATTCTTGTCCGATAATAAAGTGGAACTGACTTCCGCTGTACTGGGTAGAACCATTAATCTTGTCGAATCCATAAGCCCAGTCAATACCCATCATACCAATCATCGGGAGGAAGATGCGGACACCCACACCTGCCGAACGTTTCAGCTGGAAGGGGTTGAAGTCGGTTACTTCATTCCATGCATTACCAGCTTCCACGAAGCCCAGAGCATAGATACTGGTTGAGTTTTCCAGCATCAATGGGTAACGGAGTTCTGCACCTAAGCGGATGTAAGCATATCCTTCTTGTCCGTATGGAGTCAGGGCTCCGTTTTCATAACCACGCAGTGCGATGGTTTCTGAAGCATAGCTGTATCCGGTCATACCGTCACCACCCATATAGAATGTTTCAAAGGGCGAGCGTTTATGTTTGTTGAAGTGTCCCAGAATACCAAACTCGGTACGTGTCATGATAACCGGACATTTCTTGATGTCCATCAAGGCTGTATAAGTTTTGGCTTTGAACTTCCACTTGTGGTATTCAATCCAGCGGTACATGCTGGCAGCATCTTCATAATTGTCTTTTCCGTAAGTGGCAAAGTCTTTCTTGCTGAACAGTGAGTACGGAGGTGTAATCTGCACTGATGCCGAGAATTCTGAACCATAACGCGGGAAAATCGGGTTATCGGTTGAGTTACGTGCCAGTGTCAAGTTCAAGCTCAAGTTGTTACAGTTGCCGGTACTCATGTACTGTCCGTTATTCAACTTGATGTATAAGTAGCTCCAGTCTTTCAGCATGAATCGCTGATAAGACAATTCAGCACTCAAGGTAAAGTAGTCATCGGGCCAGCGCAAGCGTTTACCCCATCCTACAGATACACCGAACATCTTGATAGACTTGTCAGGGTCATAATACGATTCGTAGTTGTTGTAATAGTTATTATAACCATGCATTCCCAATCCGGTAATCATATTGTAGTAGTTGTTCATTACGGCTGAGTTATAATATTGGCTGCTGACGTCGGTCTGTACCGAGTAGAATGCCGAAACAGAGAACGAGTTCGGTCGTTTTCCTCCAAACCATGGGTCCATGAAAGATACGCTGTATGACTGGTAATAGCGTCCGTTGGTCTGTCCGCTGATGGTCAATGTCTGTCCGTCACCTTGCGGTAAGATACCCCGGTAGTTGTCATTCTTGCGGAACAGGTTTGCGAATGAGAAGTTGGTGAACTTCAAACTCAATTTACCGATGACACCGGTTTGTCCCCAACCGGCAGAGAACTCTACCTGGTCGTTCGCTTTTGATTCCAGTCCCCAGTTAATGTCTACGGTTCCGTCTTGTACATTCGGCTGTACATCCGGTTGGATATTTTCCGGGTTAAAGTGTCCCATCTGAGCGATTTCTCGGTAAGAACGTTCCAGTGCCTCCTTGCTGAAGAGATCTCCCGGACGGGTACGGAGTTCGCGTCGTACGATGTTTTCATACAAGCGGTCGTTACCGTTGATGCGTACATGACTGATGCTTGCCTGCGGACCTTCAATGATACGCATTTCCAAGTCAATAGAGTCACCGTCAATATTTACCTCCACCGGGTTCAGCTGATAGAATACATATCCCCGGTTATAGTAATTGTTACCGATGGCATCCTCATCGGTAGAGATACGTTCATTCATTAACTTCTGATTATACACATCGCCTTTCTTCATGCGTAGCTGTTCAGAAAGCAAGTCGGAAGGATAGACTGTATTGCCCACCCACGTAATGTCGCGGATATAATATTTCTGACCTTCGTAAATTTTCATGTAGACATCTACTGTTTTTTCATCGTAGGGTGAAACACTGTCTACTTCGATTTGTGCATCACGGTATCCTAACTCATTGTATTTTTCAATGATTTTCTGCTTATCCTCCTCATAGCGTTCGTCAATGAACTTCTTGGCACGGAAAAGGTTAACCAGTTTTCCTTTTTCGTTTGTCTTTTTCATGACGCGCTTTAATTTTTTGTCGCTTAAAACTTCATTGCCTTCGATGGTTATCTGATGAACTTTGACTTTAGCCTTCTTGTCAATGTTTACATCAACGAATACCTGGTCTTTATTGGCAGGGTCTTCCCGTTCAAGGATATTGATTTCTGCATTCTTGAACCCTTTTTCATCAAAATGTTTCTTGATAAGGATTTTTGCGCGGTCTATCATGTTGGGAGTAACCTGCATACCTTTCTGGAAACTTAATTTTTCCTCCAAGTCTTTTCGCTCACTTTTCTTTACTCCATGGTAAATTACATCTGAAATACGCGGGCGGCGTTTCAATTCGATGGACAGGTAGATTTTGTTCCCTACAATCTTGTCGGCAATGATTTTCACGTCAGAAAAAAGCCCATGCCGCCAATAGCGTTTTAAAGCACCGGTGATATCATCTCCGGGAATAGTTATAACTTGTCCGGCAGCAAGTCCGGAGATTCCAATCAAAACATAGTCTTCATAGCCCGGTATCTCATTGATTTTGATATCGGCTATTTCATATTTCTTGGGAGTTCCGTTATAAAGGATAGTAGGTTTGTAAATGGTGTCATTTAGGGCTCCCTGTGCTTGTGCCCGGGTTGACAATCCGGTCAAGAAGCAGGTTATGGTCAATAGGATAAGTGAAAGACGGTATTGCATTTTTATATCTTAACTTATATTTGTTCACTGGTTTTGCCGAATCGGCGTTCTCTTTTTTGGTAATCACAGATGGCTTTGTGAAATTCTTCTTCCTTAAAGTCGGGCCAGAAGGTGTCACAGAAATAAAGTTCAGAATAAGCACATTGCCAAAGCAGGTAGTTGCTTAAGCGAACCTCCCCTCCCGTGCGGATAAGTAAGTCTGGGTCAGGCATAAAGTTGGTGCTCAAGTGACTGCCTATGGTCTTGTCTGTAATGTCTTCTGCATGCAGTTTCCCGGAAACTACTTCATGAGCTATTTGTTTTACAGCTTCTGTTATTTCCCATTTAGATGAGTAACTCAGAGCTAAGGTAAGACACATGCCGGTGTTTCGGGAGGTGCGCTGAATACATAGGTTCAAGCGATCTAATACCTTTTCGGGTAATTTACTGGTGTCACCGATAATGCGGAAACTGATGTTGTTTTTCATAAAAGTTTCCTCTTCGATTGAATCCATGAGTAGGTTCATCAGTGCAGCAACTTCATCTACAGGGCGATTCCAATTCTCGGTAGAGAATGTATAGAGTGTAAGATATTTCACTCCTATCCGTGCAGCTTCTTCTGCAATGACATGTACCGTTTCGGCACCCGCTTGATGCCCAAAGGTACGAATATGACCGCGTTGTTTAGCCCATCTGCCATTGCCATCCATGATGATGGCAATGTGGGCGGGAATGCGGTTCTTGTCTATTGAGTCTATATTATGTTGCATGGTTTGTTATGTTTCAATAGAGTTATCTGTTACCATTTGGGGAGAAATCCTAAATGGTTGATGCGTCCGCGAGTTATTTTCCCATCTTTCCATACAATCCAGATAAAATGGTTTCCTTCGGAATTATCTGTGCAGCATGAGAAACTGCCGTGCTGATTGGCATCATATCGTTCAGCAAAGTATGTGGGAAGATATTCTTTTTCTGAAGCTTTCTGCCAAGTGCGGCCATGATCAGACGAAACGTAGAACGTTTCAAAAGGTTTGACTTTTTGGTTACGTTTCTGACTTTCTCCGCCGAAAGCATACAGCTTCTTTCCGTAAGGAATCATAACGATATCTTTCAAGTTCGGGCAACCTGAACTTTGGTTTGCGTCGTATTGGCTCCATTGTTTGTCGGTTGATAAGCGGTGGAACACCAAGGCGCATGTGTCGGCTTCACTTCCTCGGTCATTATATGCCAATACGATGGTTTGTGTCAAGGAAGAGTTATAAGGCAATGTGTTAGTCGCAACAAAGAGAGGCTGCGAATTTGGAATGCTTAACTCTGAAGTCGGATCTGTATGATACTCTGTTCCTTTGACATATCCGTAGGCTCCGTTCTTCTTGATAAAAAGAACTTCAGCTAATTCTCCGGTTGTCTGTTTGATGTTGCCAGCACCAATTAATAGCTCTACCTCTTTCGCGTAAGGACCTTCAGATTGGTTGGGCGCATCTGAATTAAACCAAATGAGGCCAGATTGATTATTGGTTGTTGTTGCTTTTAAGAAAATCCGGTCGTTGCTACTCCATAAAGTTGCCGATTGTGCATCCCATTTAGCATAGGAACTGATATTGGTGGTTTCCCATCCGGAGGGCTGACCATTTACGATTTTGTTATAGAAGTAAGCCGGTTTTCCTTGGGCGTCTTCACCGAAAACAAATAATGTATTATGGGTAAAGATTGCTTTTTGCTTAATTACGTCCTTCCCAAATAGCATGTCATCGAAACTTTTCCATGAAATGGAATCTGGATCTTGGGTGTGACGGTTAATTTTAACTGTATAGGGTAGTCCTTTCTTGAGATCGTAAGTATAGACTCTAAATTTCAAGCTATGGTCGGTTGTGACGGTGAAATTGATAGAATCGGTATTCGTCCAAGTGGTATCTTGTCCGTTCTTTTCATAAGCAATGATTTCGGTATCTGCAGTAATACTTGTCAATACTTTATCTAAGTGAACTCCCATGGGAAGAGAGTCTTTGTTTTCAATGGTGCGCGTTTGCTGGTTGATGGTAAATGGATATTTTGCACAGTTAATCGTATCAACGTATGCACTATCTTTCCCATTTTTGTCTTTCCCGATTCGGTCAATGTGTAATGTACCAAGTTTGAAGCTGGTTATGCTGGTTTCAGAACCATAATCAATCACAACCTCATCGTTGTCCAGACAAGATGTTACTATAGGAGTCACAGCGAAAAGTGCCGCTATTAGCGGTAAATACTTTATTTTCATTTGCAAATGAGTTCTTTTGTTACAAGTTGCAAAAGTAGAAAGTTTTTTGTCGAATCTGTACTTTTAAGGGAAGTTTTATATAAAATTATGGATAAACCTTGTTTTTTTATTTGCCAGTCAAGACTTTCTATTGCTTTTCGGACATAATAATTGTGACGTAAGAGTTTGGTTATGTGGTTACCGCTTGACCTCAGACAAGGCTTTTCGGGCAAAGTAGGAGCCCAAGCGGTATAACTTAACTATAGTTTGTCAGAACTGTCAGATTCTTTTTTGTGTATGACGTGTGTAATCGTTGCGCCGTCAAAAAGAGACTGGGATTTTACATGTCCGGAAGGGATACGAGGTGCTTCTACTCCATGGTATAACGGTGTCTGCGCTTGTTCTATATAAGCTTCATCCCATAAATCACTGTTGATAAACGACTGAAGAAGTTGGGCACCGCCTTCTACTAACAGCGACTGGATTTTGCGTTGGTGGAGTTCTGCCAGAATCAGAGGCAAGATGTTTTGATTGAAATCCAGCGTAATATAAGTTCGGTTTTCAGAAGACGGATGTTCCTTTTCCGTGAATATAAGCGTAGGAGTTTGCCCGTCAAACAGGTGTAAGCTTAAAGGAAGAGTTAGATTACGGTCAATAACCAGCCGGAGTGGGTTGTCTCCATACCAATGACGTACGGTCAGTGACGGATTATCAAGTAGGGCAGTTTTTCTTCCCACTAGGATAGCCTTATGTTCGGCACGCAGTTTGTGTACGTGCAGCGAGGTCAGTGGGGTGGAAAGTATAACCGGAGAGCCCGTAGAACGGATTATATCTAGGTATCCATCGGCCGACTGTGCCCATTTTAAGGTGATATAGGGGCGTTGCTGTAAGTTGAATGTAACGAAGCGGCGGATAAGGGCTTTGCATTCGTCTTCTAAGATTCCGACAGTTACTTCAATTCCGGCTTCGCGTAGCTTCTTTATACCTCTTCCTGAAACTTGAGGGAACGGATCGATGCAGCCTATAACAACTCGGTGAATGCCTTTGCTGATGATAAGATCGGCGCATGGAGGGGTTTTCCCGTAGTGAGAACAAGGTTCGAGGCTTACATAGATCGTTGATTCGGGAAGCAGACTTTCATCTTTGACGGAGCGGATGGCATTCACTTCGGCATGCCCCTCTCCGCACCGCACATGATAACCTTCCCCAATAATGCGGTCTTGATATACAATTACGGCTCCCACCATAGGATTGGGAGCTGCATTTATTAAGCCGTTGGCTGCCAGTTGTAGGCAACGCTGCATATATTTTTCATCATTTGTCATACGCGTTGTTGGTTTTTATCGTTACATTTGTAAACTTATGAATCCTCTTTATTATCATATTAAACAGCGGCTCTTGTCTTCGGCTTATGAAGAAGGTGAAGCTGCATCGCTTGCCAAATGGATTTTGGCAGAAGTATTTGACTTTTCAATGTTAGAGCTTTATACAGGCAAAGATACAAATTTTCCACAGGAATGCAGGGAACGGTTAGACAATATTCTGACTCGCTTGGAGCGATTTGAACCGATACAATATATAATAGGTGAAGTTCAATTCTGCGGATTGGATTTTAAAGTAACCCCGGCAGTTCTGATTCCTCGTCCGGAGACAGCCGAGTTGGTTGAGTGGATTGCGGGTGATTGTTCTTGCCGTCCGGGTGTGCGTGTGCTTGATATAGGTACAGGTAGTGGTTGCATTGCAGTTTCGCTGGCTTCTCGGCTGGAAGAAGCTAAGGTTACAGCATGGGATATATCTCCGCAGGCTTTATCGGTGGCACGCCAAAATGCTCAAGTCAACCGGGTAGCAGTTGATTTCTGTGAGGTAGATGTCTTGCAAGATGACCTGCCAGAGTTGACGGTTGATGTACTGGTGAGTAATCCTCCTTATATTGCTGAGCGGGAACGAGTGGATATGGAACGTAACGTACTTGACTATGAACCTGAGTTGGCTTTGTTTGTTCCCGATGATGACCCGTTACTGTTTTACCGCCGTATAGCTCATGTCGGGAAAAAGGTCCTGGTATCAGGAGGGAATTTATATTTCGAAATAAACCGGGCTTATGGGAAAGAAACAGTTGATTTATTAGAAAGTCTGGGTTATCACTCTGTGGAATTACGGAAAGACTTGTTGGGCAATAACCGGATGATTAAAGCGATAAAACCATGAAAAATTATACGGAAAAAGAATTGAAGTTAAAGGCTGAAACTTATTGCTCGTCAGCCGAACGTTGCCCGGTTGAGGTGGAAGAAAAACTGAAACAATGGGGGGCAGAGGCAGAGGTGGCAGAGCAGATTTTAGCTTCTTTGTTTAAAGATCGCTATCTTGATACGGCGCGCTATTGTTGCTTTTTTGTTAGAGACAAGTATCGTTTCAATCAATGGGGGCGGATGAAGATAGCCCAAGCTCTCCGGATGAAGCGGCTACCGGTCAAAGATATCGAGGTAGGATTAGGGGAAATCGACGAAGATGAGTATGCTGGGATATTGAAAAAAATGCTGCATCAAAAGATGCGTAGTATAAAAGCAAAGACACCTTATGAACAAAGTGTGAAGTTGATACGCTTTGCCGTGGGCAGAGGATTTACCATGGATGAGGTGTTGCGCTATGTGAAGCAGGTAGAAGCAGATGGATATCTGGATTGATTTAAAAGAATTTTTCTTTCCCCGCTGGTGCTTGGTCTGTGGAAGGAAACTGTTACGTGAAGAGCATGCTGCCTGTATTTCTTGTATGGGAGGGTTGCCCAGAACTGGTTTGATGAATACGCCGGGAAACGAAATGGAGCGGCTGTTTTGGGGGTTAGTACCTTTAGAAAGAGCATCCTCTTTATTTTTATATACAAAAGGAGGGGCAGTGGCGCAATTGTTATATGCCATGAAGTATCATGGACGCCGTTTGCTGTGTTGCCAAATGGGAGAACTGATTGTGTCAGAGATAGGGGCATCGGGCTTTTTTGATGGGATTGATTTCCTGATTCCGGTTCCTTTACACAAGTCTCGCCTAAGGAAGCGAGGGTATAATCAATGCGACTGGCTGGCACGGGGAATATCCTCGAAACCCCATATTCCTATCTGTACAACGGCACTTCGTAGAGAGAGGAACAATCAAACTCAGACTCATTTTTCGAGTTATGAACGGTGGGAAAATACCATATCGCTCTTTCGTTTAACACCGGAGGCCGCTCGGCTTGAAGGAAAGCATGTTTTGTTGATTGATGACGTATTGACTACGGGCGCCACCCTTGTGGCATGTGCCACAGTTTTATCTAAAGTAAAGGGCTTGCGTATCAGTGTGCTGACATTGGCTTGGGCAAAATATAATGCGATATAGAAAAAACACAGCAAATATCATGGTTTTAGTAAATTTAATACCGGTAAATTTCTTAATCCCGTCAGATTTCCATAATTTTGCAGAAACATTTATCAGATATTAAAGTTAAGTTATGAAAGCATTGGAAAGATTATTTGCAGAAAAGTTGCTGAAAGTTAAGGCAGTTAAGATTCAGCCGGCCAACCCTTTTACATGGGCTTCAGGTTGGAAATCTCCTATTTATTGTGATAACCGTAAAACGTTGTCATACCCTGCACTTCGTAACTTTGTGAAGTTGGAAATTTGTCGTGTAATTTTTGAGAAGTTCGGTGAAGTGGATGCGATTGCCGGAGTGGCTACGGGTGCGATTGCCCAAGGCGCTTTGGTGGCAGAAGAACTGAATCTTCCTTTTGTATATGTTCGTTCAAGTCCGAAAGATCACGGATTGGAAAACTTGATTGAAGGTGAACTCCGTCCGGGTATGAAAGTAGTGGTTGTAGAAGACCTGATTTCAACTGGTGGAAGCAGTTTGAAAGCTGTTGAAGCCATCCGTCGTGATGGTTGCGAGGTAATCGGTATGATTGCGTCGTTTACTTATGGATTTGACGTTTCGGCTGAAGCATTTAAAAACGCAAAAGTAGAGTTGGTTACTTTAACTAACTATAATGCGGTTTTGGAAGTTGCCTTGAAAACAGATTATATTAACGAAGAAGATATTCCAGTTTTGCAGGCTTGGAGAGAAGACCCTGCTCATTGGACCGGCAAATAATTACTGATTGAAATTTGTCTTTGCATTTTAGGCACAGGTTACACGAGGCATTGGGCTGAAAAGCTTTTTGCAAGTCGTGAAATCTGTGCCTAAAGCTTATTAATACGAAAAGAATACCAACATGGCAGTACAATTTGAAAGTAGCATAAAGCATGTTCCTTATAGTCAGGAACGGGTATACAATAAACTCTCTGATTTAAATAATCTGGAGTCAGTGCGTGAACGTCTGGATTTATTGAAAGATAAGTTAGACGGAAAACTGGAAGATATGAACTTTGATACAGATTCGCTCACCTTAAAGGTGCAGGGGATAAGTCTGACGCTTCGTATTGTGGAACGTGAACCGATGAAATGTATCAAGTTTGAAGGTGATAAGAGCCCCATTCCGTTGAATCTTTGGATTCAGATTTTGCCGGTTACCGACGAGGCGGCAAAGATGAAAGTTACAATCCGGGCTGAAGTAAATATGTTTATGAAAGCGATGGTGTCGAAACCTTTGCAGGAGGGAGTGGAAAAATTGGCAGATATGCTAGCAGTAATACCTTATTAAATAATAAAGAACAGATATGGCTCAGAAACTTTGGGAAAAGAATGTTCAGGTAAATGCCGAGATTGACCGCTTTACCGTTGGACGTGACCGGGAAATGGATCTTTTTCTGGCTAAACATGATGTACTTGGTTCAATGGCTCACATCACGATGCTTGAAAGTATCGGTCTGTTAACCGCAGATGAGTTGAGCGCTTTGTTGGAAGAACTAAAACAGATTTATGCTTCGGCAGAGAAAGGTGAGTTTGTTATCGAAGACGGAATTGAGGATGTACACTCACAGGTAGAACTTATGCTGACCCGCCGTTTAGGGGATGTGGGTAAGAAAATTCATAGTGGGCGCTCGCGTAACGATCAGGTTTTGGTCGATTTGAAATTGTTTACCCGCACTCAGTTGAAAGAGATAGCAGAAGCTGTTGAAGACCTTTTCCGGGTACTGATTTCTCAGAGTAACCGTTATAAAGATGTTTTAATGCCCGGATATACTCATCTGCAAATAGCCATGCCCTCTTCGTTTGGCTTGTGGTTTGGAGCGTATGCCGAGAGCTTGGTCGATGATATGTTGTTCTTGCAGGCGGCTTATAAGACCTGCAACCGTAATCCGTTGGGGTCGGCTGCGGGATATGGTTCTTCTTTTCCATTGAACCGTGAGATGACAACTCGTTTGCTGGGATTTGACTCGATGAACTACAATGTGGTTTATGCTCAGATGGGGCGTGGAAAGATGGAACGGAATGTAGCTTTTGCTTTGGCTTCTATTGCGGGAACACTGTCAAAGCTGGCTTTTGATGCCTGCATGTTTAGCAGCCAGAACTTTGGCTTCGTGAAACTGCCGGATGAATGTACTACAGGCTCCAGCATTATGCCTCATAAAAAGAATCCAGATGTGTTTGAACTGACTCGTGCCAAGTGTAACAAGATTCAGGCACTTCCCCAGCAGATTATGATGATCATGAATAATCTTCCTTCAGGGTATTTCCGCGACTTACAGATTATCAAAGAGGTGTTCCTTCCCGCTTTTGGGGAGCTGAAAGACTGTCTTCAGATGGCTACTTATATCATGGATAAAATATGGATTAATGAGCATATCTTAGATGATGACAAATATCTATATATATTCAGTGTAGAAGAAGTTAATCGTCTGGCCAGTGAAGGAATGCCTTTCCGTGATGCGTATAAAAAGGTAGGTTTAGACATTGAGGCTGGCAGATTTACACATAACAAGCAGGTGCATCACACGCATGAGGGAAGTATCGGCAATCTATGTAATGACCAGATTGTGAAATTAATGAATCAGGTAGTTTCTGGCTTTAACTTTGAAACGGTAGAAGCGGCAGAGAAAGCGCTTCTGCACCGATAGAAAGGAAAAAATATTAAAAGAAAATGGGCGAAATGTTTGGAGTATATCATAAAACTCCTTACATTTGCACCCGTTAACGCGGAAATAGCTCAGTTGGTAGAGCATAACCTTGCCAAGGTTAGGGTCGCGAGTTCGAGTCTCGTTTTCCGCTCTTCTTTGAATGGATGCTCGAATGGTGGAATCGGTAGACACGAGGGACTTAAAATCCCTTGGCCATTGCGGCTGTGCGGGTTCAAGTCCCGCTTCGAGTACAAGATATGCCTCATGATCTTTTGATTATGAGGCTTTCTTGTTTTTAATCAGATGCTTATAAGGAGTCCGCATCCCAGATAACAGTTTATAAAAAAACGTTTAGGCGTTTTAGAGAATCTTCCTCGGCGTTTTAAATGAAACACTTAGATGTTTTTTGAGAGAGATTTAAGATAAGAAGTCAGCCTTTATAGGGACTCGCATTTGAAAACCCCTAAATCTTTAGTTTAGCGGTAGTTCACAACCGAAAAGTATGTAATGGGTATATTTTCAGTTTGCTGATCGGTTTTAGTGTTGAATAAGAATGTTTTTTATTTAAGATACAATTAATGATTATGAAAGCACTTTGGCTAACTTTATTTGGCTTTATGGCATTATCGGCATGTACTTCTTCTGTAAGTGACAGAAATGTGACAGTGGCTGTATTGGGTGACCTCCATTTTGACTTACCTCCCGAAACCGATCAGTATTATCATGTGCGGGCTTTAAATAACATCGAGGGACAATTTTGTGTTCCCGGAGACTCTGTAAATGGAGTTTCAACCGGGGTGGTAAATAAACTGAATGGCGTGATTATAGCCGGTGATATATTCGATAAGCCTTATCCGGAAGCCCATGATTTATATAATCAGCGCTATACGCCCGGCAACGGTGACAAGCAAATTCATTATCCTGTGTTTCCCGGATACGGGAACCATGATATCGACCCTTTTTCTCAAGATTCAGTGATGAATATGAAAGGCAGAGAGGCAAATTTGCATTTGTTAGACTCTGTTTTGCGTGAAAAACTGGTAGGAGGAGAAATCTTAAGTTTGCATGAAGGAAGCAGAAGCTATTCATGGAATGTGGGTGACGTACATTTTATTCAGGCTCATCGTTATTCGGGCGACAGTGCATACGGAGAGGCAAACTGGAGCTGGCTGGAGGATGATTTAAAGAAATATGCTTCGGAAGGAAATCCAGTGGTGTATATCCAGCATTACGGCTTTGATAAATGGGCTTTGACATGGTGGACGGAAGACGACCGGAAGCGTTTGTTTGACTTGCTGGAACAGTATAATCTGGCTGCTTTTCTGGTGGGGCATACGCATGAGGCAAGTATACAGACCTATCGCGAACATGAAATTTATCAGGTAAATAATGCCTGGCCCGATGAAGATGGAAACGGTTCGTTTGCAGTGGTACGTATTCAGGGAAACAAAGTTGTAATTGCCACTTGCCGATGGACAGACGACTTAGGAAATTATGAAGTCGTGGCTCCTTTTTGTATTAAATCATTGAAACAATAAAACCATAAATACCTCATACGTCATGATTCGACCATTTATTGTATGTCTTACTGCTTTTTTCGGTTTTTCGTGTACGGGAAGCAAAGATGTGAAAGGTGATTTTTCTATCATTCCTTATCCTAATCAGATAGAGACATCTTCTGATTGCTTTTTATCTGTCAATAGTCAAATCAGGGTGGGTATTCCTGAGGATTTTGAGAAGTCGGAAGTGATTTTAGCTTATTTGCAAGAACGTTTAAGTGAGTGGGGACTGGAGCAGGTGGTTGCCTCTCCGGAAACAGATTTCGATTTTGTTGTAGATTCTTTACTCTCTGATGAGGCTTATGACCTTCAGATAGATACTCATAAGATAACCCTTAGAGCAAATAAAGAAGGAGCTGGTTTTTTTTATGGCTTACAGACTCTTTTGCAGATGTTTCCGCTTGAGGCAGACGGGCGGGTTATGCTTCCGTGTACATCGATTCAAGATGCTCCTCAGTTTCCTTATCGCGGACTGATGCTTGATGTGGCACGTAACTTCCAGTCGAAAGAAACGGTGTTGAAGTTTATTGACTTGATGTCAGTCTATAAGATGAATCGCCTGCATCTGCACTTGACAGACGATCAGGGATGGCGCATTGAGATTAAGAAATATCCTAAACTGACAGAGGTGGGTTCATCCCGTCAGCAAACAATGGTAGGGCATTCCGATTATTATTATCCTCGTCGGTTTGATGGCATTCCGAAGCAGGGATATTACACGCAAGAAGATATTAAGGAAATGGTGCGTTATGCTGAGGAGCATTTTATAACGATCGTTCCTGAAATAGAGATGCCGGGGCATTCTTCTGCTGCACTGGCTGCTTATCCTCAATTCTCATGTGGATTAGGTAAAACGTATGTGGTACGTGATTATATGGATATTTTTGATGAAGTATATTGTCCGCATGAGGGTACCATCCAGTTCTTGCAAGATATATTGTCGGAAGTCATGGCACTTTTTCCCGGTGAGTATATTCATATCGGAGGTGACGAGTGTCCTAAAAAGGCATGGAAGGTATGTCCTCGCTGTCAGGCTTTAATTAAAAAGGAAAAGCTGAAAGATGAACATGAATTGCAAAGCTGGTTTATCCATCGCATTGAGCAGTTTGTAAACAGTAAAGGAAAAAATATCATCGGATGGGATGAAATTCTGGAAGGAGGACTGGCTCCTCATGCCACCGTAATGTCATGGCGTGGGGAAGAAGGAGGCGTGATTGCTGCCGGAATGAAGCATCAGGTAATTATGACTCCCGGAGATTATTGTTACATTGATCATTATCAGGAGGACCCGGAATTTGCTCCTTTGGCTATAGGAAGTTTCTTACCTTTGGATAGTGTGTATGCCTATAATCCGCTTCCGTCTAAGTTGAACAAAGAAGAACAGCGCTATATCATAGGTACACAGGCTAATTTGTGGGGAGAATACATCCAAACACCAGAGTATTTGGAGTATATGGCTTTTCCTCGTTTGCTGGCTATGTCGGAAGTGCAGTGGACTGCGGTTAAAAATAAAGATATTCAGGGCTTTCTGCGCAGATTGAGAAAAAATTTTGACTGGCTGGATAAAAAGGGAGTTCATGCTTGTCGTAATTTCTATGAGGTTTCTTATCAAGGAGACTGGAATGAGAATTCGTCTGGATATGAAGTAAGCTTACATACCTTGTGTCCTGATGGAGAAATCAGATATGCCCTGAATGATTCTTCCGAATTGAATTTTCAAGTTTATTCTTCTCCTTTGCGCTTTGATGAAGAAACTGAGGTTTTTGCTGCTGTCTATTTAAATGGTAAACGTATGGGTGATATTACTCATAAGCGGTTTGCAGTGAATAAGGCAGTGGGCTGTGCATATTCATGTGTCCCGGAGGCTGGATGGGAGCATATTCATAAAGGATATGGACTGACTGATGGATGGAGAGGCTATCCGAAAGATATGCGTCAGTGGACTGGATTTAGCGGAGATACACTGAACATAACGCTTCAACTTCATAAAGAAGAGCTTATCCGGCAAGTTAATTTAGCTACTTTGTGGCGTCCATGGAATATGCTTTGGCCGACTCGTAAAATACAGGTTTCTGTTTCGCAGGATGGAGAAAAATATCATGTTATAGCCGAGTATGAACCGGTTTATGATTTTAGCCGTACTGAAGGAACACGTTTCCCGGTTTCTGTTTCTTTTGAGAAAACAAAGGCTCGCTTTATACGTCTGCTCATATTGAGTGGTGGAAAGTGTCATGAGGGATATTTTAATGCCGGTGAGCAGAGCGAACTGGCGGTAGATGAAATAGAAGTTTATTAATAAATAAGAATATGAAAAAAGGACTCTTTTTTATGGTGCTGCTTTTGTTATGTGCAGGCATTGCATCAGCCCGGCAGCCGCTTCGGTTTAAGGATGGAAAATTTAAGATGGTTCAGTTTACCGATATTCATTGGGACCCAAAGTCGGCAGGATGTGAAGCTACTGAACATACCATTAAATCGGTTCTTGAAATAGAAAAACCTGATTTGGCAATTCTCACCGGTGATATTGTTACCTCCGATCCTGCCCTTGAGGGATGGAAGTCAATTATACGTATTTTTGAAGAAGAAAAAATGCGCTTTGATGTAACAATGGGAAATCACGATGCAGAGTATTTGGATAAGCAGACTATTTATGATTTGCTGGTCAAGTCGCCTTACTTTGTGGGCTCGCATGGTCCGAAGGAGATAAAAGGATGTGGTAATCATGTTCTTCCCATTTATGGGTCAAAACAGTCGGATAAAGTCGCTTCGCTTCTTTATTGTATTGACTCGAATGATTATCCTGAAACGGAGGATTTGGGACATTACGACTGGATTCACTTTAATCAGATAGAATGGTATCGGGACCAAAGTAAAAACTTTACGGCTGGAAACGGGGGTGAGCCGCTTCCTGCATTGGCTTTCTTTCACATTGCATTGCCGGAATACCGCCATTTGATAGGAAAAAAAACTACTTGGGGTAGATGTGATGAAGGCGATGCTTGTGCTGCCGATGTAAACAGTGGGATGTTTGCTTCTTTTGTGGACTGCAAAGATGTGATGGGCGTTTTTGTGGGACACGATCATGATAATGACTTCCTGGGACAGGAAAAAAATATTGTATTGGCTTATGGGCGAGTAACGGGAAAGGATGCCTATGGTGAATTTATTCGTGGGGGCCGTGTAGTGGAACTATATGAAGGGAAACGCCAGTTCGATACTTGGATTACAACTCCCGAAGGGAAAGAATTTGCTTATTATTATCCGTCGGGTATCACTTCGATAGATGAAGAAGGCCCTTATCTGCCGGCCCAAAAAGTCCAGCCGAAGAAACAAGGAGTGGCTTATACTTATTATGAAGGCGAATTTGAACAGACAGCCGATATGTATGCGGGCAAAAAAGTAAAAGAAGGAGTACTTTCTAATTTTAATATTTCAGAGGCACCGGCAAAAGATTATTTCGGCTATGACTTCCGTTCTTTGATACGCATTCCTGAGAAGGGGGTTTATTATTTTTATGTATCATCCGATGACGGTGCAAAATTATTCATCGACGGAAAAGAGATTGTAGATAATGATGGTTCTCATAGCTTGAAGTGCGTGGCAGGAAAGGTTGCTTTGGAGGCTGGATTCCATGAAGTAAAACTTTTGTACTTTGAGAGTTATATGGGAGAGTCATTAAAGGTAAGAATGGTGGGGCGTTCTACTGATAAGCTTATATCAGATGATATGCTGTTCCTTCCAAAATGACGTGAAGATAATTTTTTCAAAAAAAGATATATTCCCTTTAGGGTGCTTTGCTCTAAAGGGAATATACCTTATGTAAAGAGATAAAATGCCGGAAAGTTTGAGGTTGCACTCTATGAAGGGGCGGTGCAGATTAATGATAAAGAAGAATGTAAGCTGGTTCAACTGGCACCGAATGAAAAGGTCTCTTGTATGAATGGACGCCTGACTAAGCAGAAGTTGGATGAGAAAGACCAGTCTTGCTGGATAAAAGGAGTACTTTCATTTAACAATGAATCGTATGCCGCTATATTTGAAAAACTGGAAGCCTATTATGATGTGAAAATCAATGTTGACAACAAGGCTGTTAATCATTATCGTATTACAGCTAAGTTTCACATAGATTCTGGATTGAAGCATATATTAATCATCTTGCAGCAGTCGAATGGCTTTACATATTCGTGGAATGCAGAGCGTGGTGAGGTAAATATAAAATAAGTAGCGATGAGATATTTCTCATCATGATTTGACCTTTCAGTTTATAGCAGAAACCTTAAGCTAAAACTATAATTATAATGCTGTAAGAAAACAAAAAATCCTACTGAGATGCTATTGTAATAAAAGAAAGTTATCTTTGCCGAAGAAAATAGCAAAGTGTAAATATTAATAGAGGTGAAAGGAGATTTTAATTAACCTTAGAATAACATAATGATGAAAAAAAGATTTGTTAGTTTGTTAGGTGCAACTTCCATCGGGCTGACTTTATCGGCTGCCGTACAAGGAATGCCAATTACTCTTCAAGGAGACCAAGTCTCATTAAGTTCTGTCTTATCTCAGATTGAGAATCAAACCGATTTGTTTTTTGCGTACGATGAAAATGCAATTGATTTAGACAGACCAGTGTCTGTTGACATTCAAAACCAGTCGATAGATGCAGTTTTAAGCTCTTTGTTTGATGATACGGCAATTACGTATGAAATAGAGGGTAAGAATATTGTGTTGTCTTCAAAAACGACTTCGGTTTCGGCCATCCGCCAGTCTAAGGAACTTACTGGGGTTATTGTGGATAATGCAGGAATTCCTATTATCGGCGCGAGTGTTCAGGTGAAAGGAACCACAATGGGTACAATTACTGATATCGACGGTAAGTTTGCATTGAACGTATCTCCTGATGATGTATTGACTATTTCATACATTGGCTATATTACTCAAAACATTAAAGTTGGGGATAAAACTTCGTTGAACATTGTTCTGAAAGAAGATAATAAAACGCTCGAAGAAGTAGTAGTGGTAGGTTATACCACTCAGAAGAAGGCCGACTTGTCTGGTGCTGTGGCTTCTGTGAAGATGGATGAAATTGGTGATATGGCTGTTACGGGTATTAACCACGCTTTGCAAGGAAAAATGTCGGGGGTAACCGTGTATCAGACAAGTGGAGCTCCGGGAGCATCAGCTTCGATTCGTGTGCGTGGCTTGGGAACAATCGGTAATAACGACCCTTTATATGTTATCGACGGTATGCCTGCTGATAACATGAATGATGTTAATCCGAGCGATATTGAACGCATTGACGTGCTGAAGGATGCTGCATCGGCTGCAATCTATGGTTCACGTGCTGCCAATGGTGTGGTAATCATTCAGACTAAAAAAGGAAAGAAATCGGAAAAGATTAATGTAACATTCAATACGCATCACGGTTTTAACTGGGCTACTAAAAAAATGAACCTGCTTGATGCTGCCGGACGTAATCTGATTCACTCGGAAGCTTACAGAAACGACCATATGGACGTTCCCAGTTATTATACTTCGCCTATCGGTTCGGTGACTCGGACAAACTGGCAAGATGAAATCTATTCTACCGGATATACGGGAAATTATGACTTAGGTGTTTCTGGTGGATCTGAGCGAGCTCGTTATAATGTAGCTATGGGTTATTTGGACCAGAACGGTATCTTGAAGAATTCAGGATTCGACCGTGTGAATTTCCGTGTGAATACAGAAATGGATATTACTAAGAACTTGAAGTTTGGTGAAAACTTGATGATTACCCATTCTGTACAGAGCATTGTGCCTACTTATGGAGCAGGAGGTGCTATCTCGGCTGCCTTGGTATTCGACCCGTCTGTACCTGTATATACTGAAGATGGAGGTTATAGTGGCAGTGGGGAACTTGGTACCGATATGCGTAATCCGGTTTCTGTTTTAGACCGTGCCGATAAGAAAGTGACTCGTGATCGTATCTTTGGTAATGTATATGCTCAATGGGAGATTATAAAGGGATTGACCTTAAAAACTGATTTTGGTTATGACTGGTCGCAATGGCAGGAAAAAGAATATTCTGGAATTGTGCCTGAAGCTGGTCGCCCTAGTACAGTAGCTGAACTGACTCAACAAGATTGGCAAAGCACTCGCTGGATGAATACTACGACTTTGAAGTATGATGGTTCATGGGGCAAGCATAAACTGATGGGATTAGGAGGATGGTCTTATGAAGATTATCGTATGAATTTCTTGAATGCCCGTGGAACAGGTTTTGCTTCAGATGATGAATCACAACGTTTCTTGGAATGCGCTTCTAATGTAGCATGGCTGCTGAGCGGACGTAAGGAATGGGCTTTGATGTCTGGATTCTTGCGCTTTGATTATTCGTTTGCAGACCGTTATTTGTTGTCTGCAAGTTTTCGTGCCGATGGCTCTTCTAAGTTTGCCAAGAAAAACCGCTGGGGATATTTCCCCTCAGTATCGGGTGCTTGGCGTATTTCTGAAGAAGCTTTCTTTGAAAATGCGAAGGAAACTGTGCAGAACTTCAAGTTGCGTGCAAGCTGGGGACAGTTAGGTAACCAGAATATATTTGATTTTTATCCTACTTATTCAAAAGTTGTCAATACACAGGATGATGACGGATACTATGTCGTATTTGGTAAGGATGAAAAATATACAGGAGGACGTTATGAGGCTTCTATAGCCAATAAAGATATTAAATGGGAAGTTACTACTCAAATGAATATCGGCGTTGACCTGAGCTTGTTTAATCACTTGGATATTACAGCCGATTATTTCTGTAAGAATACTTCGGATGTATTGTTGCAGGTTCCTATCACAGCTATTGCCGGAGTTGACAATGAACCTTGGGTAAATGCTGGTAAAGTGCGCAATACAGGTTTTGAATTCAGCGCATCTTGGAATGGCGAGAAGAACGGATTTACTTATAATGTATATGGAAATTTCAGTACGATTAAGAATGAAGTGACTTCTTTAGGAAATGGTAGTGAAGCTATTTTTGGAGGCAGCTATTCTGGTACGAATATCACGCGTACGGTGGTAGGCGAACCTATGGCTCACTTCTATGGATATAAAACAGACGGTATATTCAAAGATCAGGCTGCTGTAGATGCGTATAATGCAAAATATAACAAAAATGCACAGATTGGTGATGTGAAGTTTGTTAATTTGAATAACGACAATGTGATTGATGATAATGATAAAACAAACATTGGAGATGGTTTTCCGGATTTTACTTATGGATTCGGATTTGATGGTGCATATAAAGGCTTTGATTTGTCTTTATTCTTCCAGGGTGTAGCCGGATATGATATATTCAAGGCTATTGACCGTGAAGGAATGTTTGTACGTAAGTCATATAATCAGTTTGGTGAAATTTTAGATCGTTATCATCCGGTTAACAATCCGGGAGGTTCTCTTCCCCGTGTAACTTTTGAAGATGCAAACGGAAACTCACAGATGTCTGATTTGTATGTGGAAAATGGAAACTATCTGAAACTGAAGAATATTACTTTAGGATATACATTGCCAAAACATATTTCAGCCAAGATGGGAATGCAGAAGCTTAGATTTTATGTTACAGCACAGAATGTGTTTACTATCACAAAATATTCAGGATATGACCCTGAGTTAGGTGAAACGTATGCAGATACACCGGATGCATATGGTGTAACTGAATTGGCTGTGGATAGAGGACAGTTCCCGCAAACAAGATCATTTATTATGGGTGTTAACATTAATTTCTAAATTTAAAGCTATGAAACTACGAAATATATTTTATTTATCATTATTTCTGCCATTTATCTCTTCTTGTTCTTTAGACCGTGAGCCTTACGGATTGGCTGGTTTGTGGGAATCGGAAGGTAATGCACAAAAAGGATTGGATGCAGCTTATCAGCCTTTCTATGAAGAGGAAGGATATGGTGAAGGTCATTGGTGGGCTGGACCATTGAGTGATGATATGCGTGTGAATCGTGACGAACCAGTTATTGAACGTTTGGCTAAGTTTACTGAAGTTTCTAATACTTCATGGGGTATGCATGATAACTGGACTGTTATGTATAAGGTGATTCGCCGTGCAAATGATGTATTGGCTAATGTTCCTAATATTGATATGCCTGAAGCAAAGAAACGTGTAATGCTGGGAGAAGCTAATTTCTTGTGTGCTTATGCTTACTTCCATTTGGCAAAGCGTTTTGGCGGACTTCCGTTTTTTGACTTGAATGATCCTCAGAACTTTAATAAGCCTCGCGAAACGAAATTGCAGACTTATAAGAATATTGAGAAGTATTTGCTTGATGCAATTGAATATTATAAGGATATCGATGGACAGCCTTTATGGGAACGTTCAGATGAAGACTGGGGACGTCCTAATTTAGGTGCGGCTTATGGACTTCTTGCTAAGGTGTATGCACATTGGAATAAAATGCCAGAGGCAAAAAAAGCAGCTTGGGAGGTTATTAACTCGGGTAAGTATGCACTGGATACAACCGATGGAAATGGGTTTGCCCATCTGTTCTCTCTTGAAGGGGAAAAGTCAAGCGAAGTTCTGTTTAATTTGACTAATCTTCCAACCCGTAACTATGGAACGGTAACTTCAACGATTACCATGTCTGGTTTCTTGACCGGCGGTAAAGGATGGTTCTATTTCGCTCCGACTCAAAGCTTGAGAGATGCTTATGAAGAGGGTGACTTGCGAAGAAAAACTACTTTGGTAGGTAATGGTGATAAAGTAACTTATATTGGTAAGGAATTTGTGTTGAGCACTGACCCTAAGAAGGGAAATATCCGTGATATGACTACTGGATGGATGTGTGTGAAGTACGCAAATGCGTATAAGAAACTTTCTGAGTGGCAATGGGAAAGCGGTGCAGATATTCCTTTGTTGCGTTATGCGGATGTATTGTTGATTTATGCAGAGGCGTTGATGGCGGAAAAGGGATTAAATGGTCAGAATCCGGAAGAAAAGACTTCTGATGCAGATATCTTGAAGTATTTTAATGAAGTACATGTCCGTGCTTTCGGAAATGATGATAGCAGGAAACTTTCTTCTGTTAATTTCTGGAATCTGGTAAATGAACGTCGTTGCGAGTTAGCTTATGAAGATGAGCGTCATTATGACTTGGTTCGTTGGGGACTGGCAAAACAGATCTATGGAGATAAAGATAAAGACCCGTATGGCGGACGAAATTTTGATCCTGTAAAAGATGCTCATTTGCCTTTGCCGCAAATTGAAATTGAGAACAGCAATGGGGTCTTGATTAATAATCCGGCTCCTGGTTATTCTGATTTCGGTACTCCGGCTAATTGATGGGAGTAGCAGAAGTATATTAGAATTATCATAAAACTATTTTCCGAAGGGAATAACATGGGCTATTTGATAGAAAATGTTATTCCCTTTTATTCAAATTATCTATATGAAAAAAACACTGTTATTTCTTACATGTTTATCTTCACTGAATTTGTTCGCAGGGGATGACACTAAGAACATTTTGGATTATGTGGATCCTTTTGTCGGCACCGGATTCCACGGACATACTTATCCGGGAGCTACTGTTCCTTTTGGGGCTGTACAATTGAGCCCTGATACCCGTCGGGGGGACTGGGATGCTTGTTCGGGATATCACTATTCTGATTCTACGCTCTTGGGATTTTCGCATACGCATCTAACTGGAACCGGATGTATTGATTTAGGGGACTTGTTGCTCCGCCCTACGCTTTCTCCGGCTAAAGAGGGAAAACAATTGTATAAGCCTGCGCGCTTCTTGCATTCTTCTGAAAAGGCTGCTCCTGGATATTACTCAGTGAGGCTGGAGGATGAAGGCATCCAGGCTGAACTGACTGCTACTACCTATGCCGGTATGCATCGTTATACCTTCCCTAAGGGTAAAGAAGCGTATGTTGTAGTGGATTTGGCACATCTGCTGACCGATGAGTTTATTTATGAGGCTGAGCTGAAGCAGACGGCAGACAACGAAATTGTCGGAATGCGGCGTACGCGTGGATGGGTTGACAATCAGTATGTTTATTTTGTAATTCAGTTTAATTCTCCTATTGCTTCTCTTGAACTTTTTAATGAGGGGACAATGGTGAAAGGGAAAAAAGAATTATCTGGACAGCACTTGCAGGCGCTTTTGAATTTTAAAAAGTCGAAGCAAGTGATTGCTAAAGTTGGATTGTCTGTTGTTAGTGTGGATAATGCACGCTTGAATTTAGCACATGACATGAAAGGGTTTGACTTTGAAGCCGTGTGCACGCAGGCTTCGGATGCGTGGAAGAAAGCATTAAGTCATGTGAAAATTGAAGGAGGTACTGAAGCACAGCGCATCAATTTTTATACAGCCTGGTATCATGCAATGGTTGTTCCTAACGTGGTTAGCGATGTAAACGGACAGTATCGTCGTCATGACATGAAAATAGCTGCGATGCCTACGGGACATAAGATGTATTCTACCTTTTCTTTATGGGATACTTTCCGTGCCTGGAATCCGCTGTTTACAATGACTGACACAGGCTTGGTTACTGACATGATTAATTCCATGCTTGCCATGTACGACGCTTCAGGAGAGTTACCGATGTGGCCCTTATCGGCTGGCGAAACAGGAACGATGATAGGATATCATGCTGTTTCTGTAATAGCTGATGCTTATCTGAAAGGAATCCGTGGCTTTGATGCAGAAAAAGCTTTAAAAGCAATGATTGCTTCTTCTGAAAAAAACAAGAAGGGGGCTGATTATTATATTAAACATGGCTTTATTCCTTCGAATATCAAGAAAGAATCTATCTCTTGCTTGCTGGAGTTTGCTTACGATGACTGGGCTATAGCTCAAATGGCAAAAGCGATGGGAAAGGAAGAGGTTTATAAGACCTATATTGCCCGTTCTCAGAATTACATGAATGTTTTCGATGGAAAGTCGAAGTTTTTCCGTGGGAAACGAATGGATGGAAACTGGGATACAGCCTTTAATCCTTTTGAAGTAGGGCGTGATTATACTGAAGCAACGGCATGGCAGTATCGCTTCTTTGTTCCACACGATGTGAATGGAATGATTCAGCTGT
This sequence comes from uncultured Bacteroides sp., assembly GCA_900546645.1. Classification (GTDB taxonomy): domain Bacteria; phylum Bacteroidota; class Bacteroidia; order Bacteroidales; family Bacteroidaceae; genus Phocaeicola. The sequence continues at coordinate 80,036 of URDR01000001.1, forward strand.
TTGGCGGGCAAGATAAATTTAGCGCTTGTTTGGATTCTTTATATACCGTGACTTCTGTCATTGACGGACATCTGTCGGATATTACCGGATTAATCGGTCAGTATGTGCATGGAAATGAGCCAAGTCATCACATGGCTTATTTATATAACTATATTGGTCAGCCATGGAAAACACAGGCGATGACACGTCGGTTGTTAGATGAAATGTATGCCCCGACTCCTGAAGGTATAATCGGTAATGAAGACTGTGGTCAGATGTCTGCATGGTATATTTTATCAGCGATGGGATTTTATCCGGTTTGCCCGGGAAGTAATGAGTTTAGCTTGACTACTCCTCTTTTCGACAAAGTGGAGCTTCAGTTGGCTAACGGAAAGACCCTGGTCGTGAAGGCTAATAATCCGGCTCAGCATATTTACATTGAGAAAGTAGAACTGAATGGTCGGCCTATCACTAAGAATTTTATTACTTATGAGCAGCTGATGCAGGGAGGAGAGCTTTGCTTTACATTGTCGGATCAGCCGAACTATGCTCGTGGTACACAGGCAGAAGCGTTCCCGTACTCATATACAGAAGGCAAAATGGTTTCTGTTCCTTATGTGAATAAAGACTTAAATCTGTTTCTTACTCATGTTGATGTAGAAATTGCATCGGCTACGGATGGCAGTACAATTCATTATACCTTGGATGGAACCGATCCTACAGAGGCTTCTCCGGTGTATACGCAGCCTTTGATGGTGGATCAAACAACAACAATTAAGGCAAAAGCATTTAAAGAAGGATATGCACCAAGCCGTATGTTGACTATTCAGGCAACAAAAGCTGAACTGCTACCGGCTGCAAAAGCTGAAGGCAAACAACCCGGAACGGCTTATACTTATGTAGAGGGCTATTTCCAAAAGGTCGATGACATGAAGAGTGCCGTTGTCGTGGAGCAAGGAATCATGGTAGAACCATCGATAGCAAAGGCCCGTCAAGCCGATCATTTTGGCTATACATTTAAAGGAGTGATAAATGTTCCGGAAGATGGTGTGTATACCTTCGGAACGAAGTCGGATGACGGTAGTGTGTTGTATATTGATGGGGTTAAGGTGGTGGATAACGATGGTTCTCATGCTGCGATTACTGCTACCGGAAGAATTGCTTTAAAGAAGGGGTTCCATACTTACGAATTGCAGTACTTTGAAGATTATGAAGGAGAGCATTTAAGTTGGGAGTGGACCTTACCTGGAAAGCAGCAAGCTGAATCAATACCTAAAGAACTTCTTTTCGTTAAATAATAGATTTTTTTCTTTGAAGAGCCTGCAGTGACTTAGTCGAGCAGGCTCTTTATGTAACTCCGTTTCAAATTTGATTTTGTGTGATTTCTTGATTCTTATGAATGCAGAGGTTTTGATCTGTGGAACTTGACTCTTTGATATTGATAACTTTACAGGAAATTACAAAATTTCCGTTATCTTTGACAGCATAAAGAAACTATTAAATTTGTAATCTAGTTCATGAGAAAATATTTTTGCTTGGCAGTATGCCTTACGTTGGGATTCTTTTCGATGAAAGGAAATGCCCAGTCATGCGGAAACGATAGCCTTTATCGTCTTCCATATAAAGACACTTATGTAAAGTCTCCTTTAGTTGCTGAAAACACTTATCGCATAGCAAAGCCCAATTATACCAGTCTGCCTAAAAGCATGGATGAGGCTCGCAATATTCTCCCGCGTCCTATTTGGGAAGGGCATGAAGAAGAACTTCGTATGTATTGGAGAGCATGGGAAATTGCGATTGGAAACATTCGGAATCCGCAGCCTAACTCAGGCTTTGTATCCCCTTATATTGACACGGCCTATAACGGGAACCTGTTTATGTGGGACTCTTCTTTTATCTTGATGTTTGCCCGTTATGGAGCAAATTTCTTTTCCTTCCAGCATACTTTGGATAATTTTTATGCGAAACAGCATCCAGACGGATTTATCTGCCGCGAAATCAAGGCGGATGGAGCCGATTGCTTTGAACGTTATGATCCTGTAAGCACCGGACCGAATCTGATGCCCTGGTGTGAAATGGTCTATTATCATCAGTTTGGTGACACAGAGCGCCTGCATAAAATATTTCCCGTGCTTTGTGCTTATTATAAATGGTTGAAGCTGAACCATACGTGGAGAAACGGAATGTACTGGTCAAGCGGATGGGGAACGGGAATGGATAATATGCCGCGTGTGAAAAATGAATACAGCATGATTTACAGCCATGGTCACATGATTTGGCTGGATACCAACTTGCAGCAGTTGTTTATTGCTAATCTTTTGTTGGAAATGGGTTTCTATTTAGAGCGTTGGCAGGAAATTGAAGAATTGGAAGATGAGGCTAATTTGCTGAAGACCTATATCCGAGAGAACTTGTGGGATGAAGAAACTGGATTCTTATACGACCAATACGCCGATGGGTCACTTTCAAAAACGAAGGGAATCGGTGCCTATTGGGCTTTATACTCAGATGTGCTGAATGAAGAACAGATGAAACGTCTGGTTGCGGAATTAAATAATCCGGAAACATTTAAGCGTCCGTTCCGGGTTCCTTCTCTGTCGGCTGATAACCCTCGCTATAAAGCAAATGGCCGTTATTGGCAAGGCGGTATATGGCCGGGAACGAACTATATGGTAATTAACGGGTTGATTGAAAAGGGATTCCGGAAAGAAGCGCATGACATTGCTTTGAATCATTATAGTCAGATTTTCCGGGTCTTCCAAAAAACTGGCACATTTTGGGAGTATTATGCTCCTGAGGCAGATGAGCCAGGATTCATGGCCAGAAAAGAGTTTGTAGGTTGGACAGGCTTGGCTCCGATTGCCGGATTAATAGAGCATATCATTGGTATCAGGGGTGATTTTGTGCAGAAGCAAATCACTTGGGATTTGAACTTGACAGAAGCGAACGGAATAGAACGTTATCCTTTTGGACCTGAGGGATTGATTTCTTTCAAGGCAAAAGCAAGACGCTCGGCGAGTGAAAAGCCGTCGATTGAAGTAGAGTCGAATGTAGCGTTTGAATTAATGGTTTTGTATGGTGATAAAAAAGAAGTATTCAAAGTCGTGCCAGGAAATAATAAATTTTAAAAAGATAAATACTACCATGAAAAGATATAACTGGATTTTAGGAGCTGCATTGGCTTGCAGTTTATTTAGTACAGCAGAGGGGATCGCCCGTAATCAGGAGGGTGAAGTTTATGAGTCAAAGCGTCCGGTGGCAGGTAATCGTCATTTCGTTTCGGATGCAGTGGAGAAGGTTATTAAAGAAATTACCAAAGACATTGCCGATCCTAAGTTGCGGTGGATGTTTGAGAACTGTTATCCGAATACGCTGGATACGACAGTAAAATTCCAGCTGAATAATAAACGCCCGGATACGTTTGTCATTACAGGAGATATTCATGCGATGTGGTTGCGCGATTCTTCTGCTCAGCTTTGGCCTTATTTGCAGCTGATGAAGAGTGATAAGAAGTTGCAGCAATTAGTGGCAGGGCTTATAAACCGCCAGGCAGCCTGTATTTTGTTAGATCCTTATGCGAATGCTTTTAATGAAGGTCCTACGGGCAGCTACTGGGAAACAGATTTCACTCAGCCTATGAAAAAGGAACTTCACGAACGTAAATGGGAGCTTGATTCTCTATGTTACCCTATTCGTATAGCCTATTTTTATTATTTGCTTACTGGTGATGTTTCTGTCTTTGATGCGGCCTGGCAGGATGCCATGAAGTTGGCTGTGCAAACCATAAAAGAGCAGCAGCGTAAAGAGGGAAACGGTTCATATAGTTTTGCACGAAACTGTGAACGCCCCACCGATTCACAGATTAACGGAGGGTTTGGTGCTCCGGTTAAACCGAACGGAATGATTGTATCGGCATTCCGTCCGTCGGATGATGCTACACAATACGGCTTCCTGGTTCCTTCCAATATGTTTGCTGTGGTTTCCTTGCGCCAGCTGGCTGAGATAGAATTAAAGGTATATAACAACCGTGAGTTCGCCAAAGAATGTACCGAGTTAGCGGATGAGGTGGATAAGGCAATTCAAGAATATGCAGTGGTAAACCACCCGGTTAGTGGTAAAATCTATGCTTTTGAAGTCGATGGGTTTGGAAACAGTCTGTGCATGGATGATGCCAATGTGCCCAGCCTCTTGGCTGCACCTTATTTGGGGTATTGCTCACAGGATGATGAATTGTATCAAAATACCCGTAAATTTATCTGGAGTGAGAATAATCCGTATTTCTTCTCGGGAAAAGCTGGTGAGGGAGTTGGTGGCCCTCATGTGGGTCTGGATTATGCATGGCCGATGAGTATTATCATGAAAGGACTGACCACTGATGATAAAGAGGAGTTGAAAGAATGTTTGACTTTATTAAGAAATACAGATGGGGATACTGGTTTTATGCATGAGTCATTCAATGTGAACAATGCTGCCGATTTCACGCGCTCTTGGTTTGCTTGGGCAAACACTTTATTTGGAGAACTGATTGTAAAGGTTCATGAGAAATATCCTGATCTGTTGAAAACTTCTTTTTAATTTGTGATGGCAATGAAAAAGTTTGTAATTGGCTTTGATTTGGGAGGTACAAATTCAGTTCTTGCCCTTGTGGATAAAGAAGGGAATGTTTCTGAACGTATTTCTTTTAAGACGCAGGAATTTCTCCGGATTGATGATTATGTAAGCCGGTGTGCAGAAGCGATTCATGCACTAGTGGAAAAAGCTGGAGGGGCAGAACAGGTCTTGGCATTAGGTATAGGTGCACCCGATGTGAACTACTGGAGCCGTTGCATTGAAAATGCAACGAATCTTCCTTGGAAGGGAATTGTTCCGCTGGCTGATGAACTGGAACAACTAACAGGCATTGCTACGGTTATCACGAATGATGCGAAGGCGGCTGCTCTAGGAGAAATGCTTTACGGGGCGGCTAAAGGAATGAATGATTTTATTATGATTACTTTAGGAACCGGTGTGGGTAGCGGTATTGTGGTAAACGGACAAATCGTGTACGGAAAACGCAGCTTTGCCGGTGAGTTAGGCCATCTTTCGGTGCGTCCGGAAGGAGGACGCCCGTGTCCTTGTGGCAGAAAAGGATGTCTGGAAGCTTACTGTTCGGCAACGGGAGTTGCACGTACGGCTGTAGAGTTTCTGGAAGAAAGAGAGACCGAGAGTTTGCTCCGTTCTCTGCCGGTTTCATCAATTACCTCTAAAGATGTGTATGAGGCGGCAATGAAAGGAGATCAGTTGGCTAAAGAAGTTTTTGAATATACAGGTAAATTGTTGGGAGAGGGACTTGCTGATTGTGCTACTTTCTCAGATCCGGAGGCTTTCATTCTTTTTGGCGGATTGACTCAGGCAGGAGATTTGTTGTTGGATCCGGTAGTTCGGACATATCGTAAAACGGTGTTTGAAAATTATCGTGATACAGCTAAAATTATATATTCAGGATTAAAGGAAGCAGATGCTGCTTTATTAGGAGCTGCCGCATTAGCTTGGACAGAGAAAGGACACTGTTTGAGTTGATGGGGAATTGACAGAATGATAAATCCTTATTGTAAATCAAAAGAAAGAGCCGTGTCATCCTCACAAAGTGTGGGTTAATTGCTGTTAGATTATAATTATAAAATCATATAAAAATGTGGAAATATATTTTATAAGTATAATCTTTTTCTTACTTTTGCATACATGAAAAAGTTAATGACAATCGGAGAGG
>URDR01000002.1 GCA_900546645.1 uncultured Bacteroides sp.
TCTAAACTACAGAGAATATGACAGATATGAATTCTTTTTTGATTGACTCATTGGTAGAGCAGCTAACCATGATGCTTGTGGAAGAAAAGAAAATGACGATTGTTGAGGCGCTTGAAGTCGTTTATAACTCTCAGCTCTATGAGAAAATTTCGGATTTGGAAACCGGATTATATTATCAAAGCGCACATTATAACTATGAATTGCTCTGCCACGAAATGAAGTATGGAAAGTTGGTGTGATTTTCAAGGTCACATAAGCTTGGGCACTGGAGAAGATAAGGTTTAAATACAGCTTATGTAAAATGTGGCGGACTTTTTTCGTCAGAAACTTCCTGAAAAGGAATAGAAACAGAAAGAATATAAAAAGCATTTTGCGATTCCCTAAATATACCTATATTATATAAAGGTGTTCATGCTCAGGAAGGATCTTAAGTGCTGAAAAACGATGGCTTTCGGGCGTGAAAGAATCACGTTTTACAGATAATTTCATCCGAATTCAGTTGCATTTCGGATATACAAGCGGGGTTACATTCTGGAAAAGCAGTTGAAAGAATGGTATTTTTTTCTATTTCTGTTCTACCCATTTTCTACTTTCTCGATTATATGAATCAATTACAACCGTGCAGAACCGGATACAGGTTTAAAAGTTCTTTAATCAATGTTTAAATTTACTCATTTTTAACTTGGCTTATTTAACGAATCTTTATAAACAAAAGCATAAAATATAGAAAGCAGATTAGCTTGCATGCTGACAAAAAACAAGGATTTAATGGAAAAATATACGTATAAATTTCATTTAAGAGGGGTTGATATGTTAAAAAACAAACTTTTCTAAGCTATTTCTAACAAAAAGGATAAATATTTCATTTTTATTACTTATCTTCGCACATCGTTTGAGAGAATAAATTTTTATTAATTAACGTAAAGTTAAACTTTAAGAGAGGTTTTATGAAAAGAAAATTGATGCTGTTAATGACCTACCTTTTTATTGGTATAGGTCTGGTAAACGCTCAAATCTCCAAAGTGACAGGACATGTCACTTCTGAGGAAGACGGTTTACCTGTAGTAGGTGCATCTATCTTGGTAAAAGGTACTGCAGTAGGTACTGTTACTGATATAGATGGTAATTTCACATTGACAAATGTGCCAAGTTCCGCAAAGACTTTGCTCATTTCGTTTATCGGACTTCAGTCACAGGAAGTAGCTGTTAAGCCGGTTGTCAATGTAGTTTTGAAATCAGATGCAGAGGTGTTGGATGAGGTAATGGTCGTTGCTTACGGTACGGCAAAGAAATCATCGTTTACCGGTTCGGCATCTACCATTAAGGCAGAGCAGATTACTTCGGGTTCAAAAGAATCTTTGGATAAGGCATTTGCCGGAAAGATGGCAGGTGTACGTATCGCTTCTGCTACCGGTGACCCGGGCTCTATGGGTGAAATGAACATCCGTGGTGTCGGTTCTATCAATGGTTCTAAGTCTCCGCTGTATGTAATCGACGGTGTCGTAATGAAATCAGACGGCGATATGAGCTACTACGGAAAGTCTCAGAGCGTATTGAGCACTTTGAACCCGGATGATATTGAAAGCTTGACAGTATTGAAAGATGCTGCTGCTGCTTCTCTTTACGGTTCACGTGCTGCAAACGGTGTAGTTATCATCACTACCAAGAGCGGTAAGGAAGGTAAGACCCGTGTATCTTACAACGGTGAAGTGGGATGGAGCAAAATGGCAGTTGACCAGTATAAGATGATGGGAGCTGCTGACTATACTAATTATGTTCGCGAATCATTGGCTAACTATTATATGGTGTACGAAGGAGTTCAGACTAAAGATGAAGCTTATCAGGTAGTTGATAGCAATAATGATGTAGCTGGCTTCTTGAATGATCCTACTGGAAAGACTGCAACTAACTGGAAAGATGAAATCTACCGTACTGCTGTAACTCAGAACCATCAGGTAGCGTTGAATGGTGGTAACCAGAATACCAAGTTCTATGCCGGTGTAGGTTATAATAAGAGTGAAGGTATCGTGTTGGGCAGTGACTTCAAGCGTATTTCTGCTCGTGTGAATGTAGACCAGAAGATTACTGACTGGGCCGATTTCTCTGTAAAACAGATGGTTGCTCATACCACTCAGAATGGTTTCCGTGACCAGAACGATCAGGCTCAGGGATTGGGTACAAGTTCTCCGTTGGGTATCTTGTTTGCAATGGACCCTACCGCTCCGGTATATAATGAAGACGGTTCTATCAATGCTCATGCCGGTTACGGTCAGGTAAGCAACCCGCACTTGATGTTGGGTGGAAGAGATAGCGGTACTTCTATGGAATGGATTCAGAGTAAAATGTTCCGTAGCTTGACCAATGCTGAATTGAGCTTGCATTTCCTGGATAAGATTTTCTTCAAGTCGATCTTCGGATATGACTATATTGATAACAAGCACTTCGAATATTGGGACCGTAACGGTGTGAACGGTGAAGCTGTAGGTGGTATGGGTTCTCGTCATACTTTGCAAAACACTACATTGACTACTTCAAATACGTTGACTTATACCGATACGTTCAACGATAAGCATAACTTGTCTGTAATGGCTGGTTTTGAATTGGAAGACCAGAACTTGCTGCGTATCATTGCAAATGTGAAGAACTATTCAAGCTCTTTGCCTGAGTTGTCAAACGGACAGCCTGATGCTGCTTCAAGCGACAGCTACGGTTCAGCTATGATGTCATACTTCGGTAACGTGAACTATAACTTTGATGACAAGTATTATCTGTCGGCTTCATTCCGTCGTGACGGTTCTTCTCGTTTGAGTAAAGACAACCGTTGGGCTAACTTCTGGTCTGTATCAGGAGCATGGCGTTTGAGCAAAGAAGGATTTATGTCTGATATGCCGTTGTTTAACGACTTCAAAGTGAAAGTTTCTTACGGTACAAACGGTAACTTGCCTCTTGACTATTATGGTTATATGGACCTTTATGCAGGTTCTGGATACGGAAATAATCCGGCTATCTACTGGTCACAGTTGGCTAACAATGCGTTGACTTGGGAAAAATCAAAGAACTTCAACGTAGGTTTTGAATGGAATATGTTCGGCCGTGTAACTTTGTCTGCTGAATATTATTTGAAAAATACTACCGACTTGTTGTTCCAGGTTCCTACTGCTTTCGAAACTGGTTTCTCAAGCCGTTGGGATAACTTGGGTAAACTGAAAAACGACGGTGTGGAAATTGAAATCAATTCACAGAACATCGTTACAAAAGATTTCACTTGGAATACCAACTTTAACTTGACTTACCAGCAGGCTGTTGTGAAAGAACTTCCGGAAGGTAAAGACATCCAGTACGGTGACGGACAGATGTATATCCACCGTGAAGGTGAGTCTATGTACTCGTTCTTCTTGCCTGAATGGGCGGGTGTAAATCCTGAAAACGGTGAAGGACAATGGTATATTGATCCGGCTGACCATTCAAAAGGTTTGACTAACAACTACAGTAAAGCCGGATGGGGTGTAGTAGGTAAGGCATTGCCCGATGTAATGGGTGGTTTGACCAACAGCTTCATTTATAAAGATTTCGACTTGTCGTTCTTGATTTCATACCAGTTCGGTGGCGATATGTTCGACTATCCGGGTTACTTTACTCACAGTGACGGTTTCCGTCTGGGTAATACAGTGCCTGAAGCCGATGCTGCAGACTACTGGAAGAAACCGGGTGATGTGACTGCACATCCGAAACCCGTGTTCCGTAACCCGCAGCGTCCGGACCGCTTCTCAAGCCGTCAGGTTAAGTCAACTGATAACATCCGTTTGCGTGAACTTACTGTAGGTTATAACATTCCGGTGAAGAAGTATATCAACCGCTTGCGTGTATACTTCCGTGCAAACAACCCTTGGTTGATTTGGGCTAAGACCGACAACGTAGATCCGGATGTGGCAATCAACGGTTACCGTCAGGTAGATACTCCGCAGTTGAGAAGCTGTGTATTCGGTGTAAACTTGGAATTCTAATTTTAAACTCGATCAGAAATTATGAAATTAAAATATTTAGCAGCATTTGCGTTTGCAGTGGCATTGGCTTCATGCGATACCTTGGATAAGGACCCTTCTAATGCTTGGGATTCTGCTTCTGCCATCCAAACGGTTAATGATTTGAAATACGCCGTGAACGGTGTATATGAAACCCAGACTGGTAACGTTGCTCAGTTTGGTAACTATACAGGCGACTTTGGCTTGTTTGCCGATATGAAGGGTAGCGACTATAAGTGTGTGGGAGGTAACAACCAGGCTACTGAAATTTCAAGATATGAAGCTACTGCTACCAGCAACCTGCCGGAAGCAATCTATAAGTTGTTCTATGTCTCTATTTCACGTGTAAACAAGGTGATGGAGCAGACAAAAGCTGCAGGATTGACAGGTGAACAGGTAGATGCCTATATGGGTGAACTGTATGCATTGCGTGCCTTGTTCCACTTTGATCTGGCTCGTGTATATGCACAGCTTCCTACTGTAGCAAACAGCTTGGATGATATGGGTATCGTGGTAGTAACCAAAACGCTTGACCACACTTTCGTGCCTGAACGTGCAACGTTGAAAGTAACTTACGAAACCATCTTGAGCGACTTGGAAGAAGCTATCAAGTTGATGGAGTCTATCAAAGCTACACATAACAAGAATACCACTACTGGTCACATGAACTATTGGGCTGCTTTGGCCTTGCGTGCACGTGTGAACCTGTACTTGGATGATTTGAATATCGGTGGAACAGCTGACCACAATGCGTTGGCATTGAATGATGCAAAGAAAATCATCGAAGAAGGTCCGTATTCATTGTATAAATACGATGACTATGCTGCTGCATGGTCAAAAGAATTTACCAATGAAAGCATCTTCGAGTTCCAGACCACTTCTTTGTATAACCCGCAGCGTAACTCTTTGGGATATTACACCGACCCTACCGGTTATGCTGAAGCAGGTATGAGTGACTCGTTTGTAGCCGACTTTGTTAAGAACCCGGCTTATGCCAAGGATATCCGTGTAAGCGAAGCTATGATTGCTGAAGAAGACGACGGTACAGGAAAGAACAAAGCATATTATACACAGAAATATCCGGGACGCGACGGTCAGATTTATGTGAACAATGCAAAGGTATTCCGTTTGTCTGAAGTTTATCTGATTGCAGCCGAAGCCGCACTGAAGACAAACAATCCGGATGCAGCGAAATACATCGACGACCTTCGCAAGGAACGTATTTCAGGTTATGTAGATGGTACAACTACTAACGTAACACTGGATGACATCTTGACTGAACGTCGTTTGGAATTGAACGGTGAAGGTCACATGGCATGGGATATGTGGCGTAATGGTAAGTCAGTAAACAATCCGGCAGCAGGTGAAGTGGTAGCCGGAGCTGAAAATGCTGTATTCCCTATTCCGCAAGCTAATATCAATGTTTCTCACGGAGCATTGAAACAGAATCCTGGATTCTAATCGGAATCGTAAGAATTAGTTCTTAATACATAAATTAAAGCCAAAGGCAGCAGAACCCTGTGTTCTGAGCCTTTGGCTTTTTTTGTTTTCTGCGGGTGATAGTTTCGGATACATGTATAAGAAGATTGAACTGCCTTTAAGTTATCTATAAACAGAACCACTGTTTGTAAAAACAAAGCTTTTGGCTCTATAAACAGAGGCTTTGTTTTTACAGCCAAAGCTTTTGTTTTGAGTTTGCATAAGGAAAAACGGTAGTTTATATCAAAGAAAAGGACATTTTCAGGCACTTAAAATGCAATCTGTCAGCCCATCGGATGTAAATCAATAGACAGCACAAATGCGTGTAGGCAAATCTGCGTCCTACACCGTCCTACACTACACCCTTCACGCGGTAACTTCTTCTTACATAGTTGGTTAACCCTAAAAACGTGTAGGGTGCAGGCAAATTTTGTGAAAACAAAAATTCAGAGATGGAGCAAAGCAACAGTGGCAAATCGAAGGCTTGCCACCGCTGCTTCCGGAGCCTGTCAATGATTCAGTTTTTCGAGTTCTTTGATAATGGTTTCCGGAAACACCTCGCTGTATATTTCAGTGGTTTTCACACTCCGGTGACCGAGCAGTTTCTGTATGGTCGTAATACGCACCCCTTGATATAACAGTAAAGAAGCATGTGTATGCCGGGCGGTATGAAACGAAATATGCTTATGCAAGTTGGCAAGTAGGCGTAAGCGTTCCAGATTCTTGTTTACTGTCGAGTTTCCGTTCAGCCGGAACAGGTTATTTTCCTGAGGCTTGTACTTGTTTAAGATGCGGATTGCCTTTCCGTGGAAGAGCAAATAAAGCGGGATGGTGATTCTGACTCCTGTTTTTTGCGAATGAAACACCAGCCACAGCTTTTCGTTGAGTGTAATGAAGTTTTCAGTCGATAGCGACGTGAAATCAGAATACCTCAATCCGGTATAGCAGCAGAAGAGAAAGGCATCAAGTATATGTTTCAGTTCAGGATACTTATCGGCTACCGTTAAATTCTCCAGCAGCTGAAGCTCAGAGGGAAGAAGAAACTTGTGGGTTTTGGTCTCCGTCTTGATGCGGTAATTACGGAACGGATAGTCGTTATGGCTCAGATAGCCCTGCCGGATAGCCTCATTTGTGAGCGTACGCAGATGTTTCATGTGTTTGGCAATGGTGTTGACGCTGTATTTACACTGCCTCAAATGATTTTCAAAATCCAGCAGGAAAGAATAAGTCAGTTCGTTACAGCGCAATGAAGGGCGGAAAACCTGCAAGATATCAAGTGTGGTATTCAGATTCCTTTTGGTACTTTCTTTCCGCCATGACTGTGCAATCACTTTTTTGCCAAAAGCAATCAGCTCGGGAGAGAACGACTCAGATTCAGTCTTTTGAGGTTTCAGCAGATTCAGCGAGATAACCTTTCCCTGCTTCCAATATTCCAGTTCTTTCCATTGTAGCTGTAAGACTGACTCGTCAATCATCCGGTTCAGTTCCTCATCTTGCGGATGCGCAATAATCTGTTTGCGTCTGTCATCCCATTGCTCCGGATATACATAGATATGGGTAGAAAAATAAATTTTCTGCTTGTCCAGATAAGCTTCTATCTGAATGAGCGCCTTCCCTTGTCGGTTTAAATGTTTTTTTCGGTTGTAAACCAAACGGTAGCTTATTTTCTTCATATATTTTGTATGGGTTAAGTGAAACAGTTTAGTTTGTTTATAAATAGCTATTTTTAAGGGCTAAAGAAAGGAAACCTGTTTAAAAAAGCACGGCATCGTTCCTTTTTTCTTATATTTGCGACGTTTATAAACAATATGCTTGAATGAAAGAATTTGTAATATCAGAAGCACAGACGGAAAGAGCTGTCTTGGTGGGTTTGATTACCCAGAACCAGAACGAACGTAAAACCAATGAATATTTGGATGAGCTTGCTTTTCTTGCCGAGACGGCAGGGGCGGAAGTGGTAAAACGTTTCACCCAGAAATTAGATTATCCCAATACCGTGTCTTATGTAGGAAAAGGAAAGCTGCAGGAGATAAAAGAATACCTGGCTGTACAGAATGAAGAAGAGGAAACCGAAATCGGTATGGTGATTTTTGATGATGAACTTTCAGCCAAACAGCTTCGCAATATAGAAAACGAACTGAAGGTGAAGATACTTGACCGTACTTCGCTTATTCTTGATATTTTTGCCATGCGTGCCCAGACTGCCAATGCCAAGACGCAGGTGGAGCTGGCACAATATAAATATATGCTGCCCCGCCTGCAGCGCCTGTGGACTCACCTGGAACGTCAGGGAGGTGGTTCCGGAGCCGGAGGTGGAAAGGGTTCGGTGGGTCTTCGCGGACCGGGTGAAACCCAGCTGGAAATGGACCGCCGTATCATTTTGAACCGTATGGCCCTGCTGAAACAGCGTCTGGCGGAGATTGATACGCAGAAATCTACCCAGCGCAAGAACCGCGGCCGCTTGATTCGTGTCGCTTTGGTGGGATATACCAATGTGGGTAAATCTACGCTGATGAACCTGATGGCAAAAAGTGAGGTGTTTGCAGAAAACAAACTCTTTGCTACCCTTGATACCACGGTGCGCAAGGTGATTATTGAAAACTTGCCTTTCCTGCTTTCTGATACAGTAGGATTTATCCGCAAGCTGCCTACCGACTTGGTTGACTCGTTTAAGTCAACACTCGATGAGGTGCGCGAAGCCGACCTGCTGGTTCATGTAGTAGATATTTCGCATCCCGACTTTGAAGAACAGATTCAGGTGGTCGACAAAACCATTGCCGACTTGGGTGCAGGAGGTAAGCCTACGGTGATTGTCTTCAATAAGATTGATGCTTATACGTATGTGGAAAAGGCTGAAGATGACCTGACTCCGAAGACCAAAGAGAATATCACGCTCGATGAGTTGATGCGTACGTGGATGGCTAAGATGCATGACAACTGTATCTTTATTTCTGCCCGCAATAAGACCAATATAGAAGAACTGAGGGCGTTGTTATACGGAAAAATCAGAGAACTGCATGTGCAGAAATATCCGTATAACGATTTCCTTTATCAAACTTACGAAGAATAGTGGTCCGGTCGGTACTGACCGGCTTTACTCACACAAAATACAAAGACTGAACATGGAATATCGTTTGCTTTCTGCACAGGAAATAGAAAAGTTGGAGGCGCAGTATTGTAGTGCCGCCGACTGGAGCTTGGTGGAAGTGGCCAAGGAGTTTGTACCCGACTTTGTGCGTCATACCCGTTTCTCGGGGAAGGTGCGCCTGGGAGTATTCGAGGGCGAGTTTCATTTGCCTGGAGGAATCACGAAGCATGCCGGACTGGCGTATGTCACCTTGCATAATGTGTCGGTAGGAAACAACTGCTGCATTGAGAATGTAAAAAATTACATTGCCAATTATGAGATAGGCGACCATACGTTTATTGAGAATGTAGACATCATTCTGGTAGATAAGCGCAGCAAGTTCGGTAACGGACTGGAAGTCTCGGTTCTGAATGAAACCGGCGGGCGTGAAGTGGTGATTCATGACCGCTTGTCGGCTCATCAGGCGTATATCATGGCACTCTACCGCCACCGTCCGGGACTGATTGACCGCATGAAGCAAATTATCGGCGAATATGCTGAGGCTCATGCTTCCGAAACGGGTACGATAGGCAGCCATGTCACCATTGTCGATGCCGGATATATTAAGAATGTCCGTATCGGCGACTATTGTGAAATAGAAGGTACAGGGCGACTGAAAAACGGAAGCATCAACAGCAATGTCCATGCCCCGGTGCATATCGGTTATGGAGTAATCTGTGATGATTTTATCATTTCAAGCGGTTCGCATGTGGAAGACGGCACGGTGCTGACCCGCTGCTTTGTGGGACAAACCTGTCACTTGGGGCATAGCTATTCGGCTTCCGATTCCTTGTTTTTCAGCAACTGTCAGGAAGAAAACGGAGAGGCCTGTGCCATCTTTGCCGGTCCGTTTACCGTGACACATCATAAATCTACGCTGCTTATTGCCGGTATGTTCTCGTTTATGAATGCCGGCTCCGGGTCGAACCAGAGCAACCACATGTATAAACTCGGACCGATTCATCAGGGAGCATTGGAACGGGGTGCCAAGACCACTTCCGATTCGTATCTGCTGTGGCCTGCCCGTATCGGAGCCTTCTCTCTGGTCATGGGGCGGCATGTCAACCATCCTGATACTTCGAATCTGCCTTTCTCTTATCTGATAGAAGAAAAGAATACCACCTATCTGGTGCCGGGAGTCAACCTGCGGAGTGTGGGAACCATCCGCGATGCGCAAAAGTGGCCCAAGCGCGACTTACGTAAAGACCCGAACCGGCTCGACCAGATTAATTATAACTTGCTGAGCCCGTATACCATTCAGAAAATGATGACCGGGCGGACTATCCTGAAGGAGTTGGCACGCGTGTCGGGCGAGACTTCTGAAATCTATTCGTATCAAAGTGCGAAAATCAAGAATTCGGCTTTGAATAAAGGAATTCATTTTTATGAAATCGCCATCCATAAATTTTTGGGAAACTCCGTCATCAAGCGTCTGGAGGAGATACATTTCCGGAGTGATGAAGAAATCCGTGCCCGCTTGAAACCTGATACGCCCGTCGGAACAGGCGAATGGGTGGATGTGTCGGGGCTGATTGCTCCGAAAAGCGAGATTGAACGCTTGATGGAAGATATAGAAGGAGGCCGCCTGAACTCGGTGGACGAAATTCATGACCGCTTTGCCGGTATGCATGCGGCTTATTATACCTATGAATGGACGTGGGCTTATGAACAGATGCTGGAGTTTTACGGACTGAAAGCCGATGAAATTACAGCAAAAGATATTGTAGCTATCGTGCGCCGCTGGCAGGAAGCCGTGGTATGGCTTGACCGGATGGTATATGAAGATGCAAAGAAAGAGTTCTCACTGACCTCGATGACCGGTTTCGGTGCCGATGGAAACAGAGAGGAGCAGGTGCGCGACTTCGAGGAAGTGCGGGGCGTATTTGAAAGCAATCCGTTTGTTACAGCCGTGCTTGAACATATAAAGGTGAAGACTGAACTGGGAAATGAACTGATTGACCGCATCAGTGGTCTGTTATAAATTACGCAATTGGTATGATGTATCGTTTGATGGCAATCTTTCTGATGTGCTTGTTTTACGGTTTCGTGCGGGCACAGGGTTTCTCCAAGCGTGTGGTAGAGTGTCCGTCCTTTATAGCGGCTGCTACCTCAGAACTGGAGTTGAAAAAACTCATTCTTACCGATGAGCATACGCAGGTAGATGCTGTGCTTTACGGAAAGCCGGGCAGCGTGGCTGTCATTTCTCCGGATACTTGGCTGGTTGCCGGGCAACAACGTTTCCTGTTGCGCGAAGCCGGTGGCATTTCAATAGGCGGTCTCATTGAGCCGGAAAGAATTCCTGAGAGCGGACGGATGCATATTGTTCTTTCTTTTGCACCGGTTCCCCGGAGTATTCATGAAGTCGACTTGATAGAAGAGGGTACTGGAAGAGCCATTTACGGTATACAGCTGAGCCGGAAGGAGCCTTATGTGTATATTCCCGAGTTTCTGAAGGAAAAACAGCAGGGTGAAACCCGCGAACTGCCGGAACCTGGACTGTCGCCCGGAAAGGCAGTAGTCAACGGCTATCTGTTGGGTTATGACGTGCGTATGCCTTTCTCCATGAATCTCCTCTATTACGACCGGCTGTTTGATAAGGAATGGAGCAGCCGGGTGCGCATACGTCAGGATGGTTCTTTTCATCTCGAAACGGAGATGCTGCAACCCGATACGGTGAAGCTGAAGGTAAATCAGGCTGTGCTTCGTCTGTTTCTGGTTCCCGGTGAGGAAACTACGGTTTATATTGACCTTTCTAAGTTGAGCATGTCGGCTTCAAGGCTCCACCATAAAAATTATGAAAAAAAGCAGAAGGCATGGTTCGACGGGGCAGCCGAGCTGATTAATACAGAGCTGGCATCGGGAAAGCGTTCGCCGGCATTAGATGTATTCCATGCCGTTGAGAGTAACCTCATGGGCAATGAGAGTCTGAAGGCTCAGCTCCGTGAAGATGCGGAGCGGGTGAAGCCGTTGTGCGAAAAAATACTGGCGAAAAAAGAATTACAGTCATCCGACAACAAACTGCTCGATGCGGTAACGTTTCCGGAGATAAGTGCTTATGTGCGTTTGCGGAACCAAGCTTTGAAGGATGAAATCATGCGCATGGGTTCTGAGAAAGAAGCTTGGGTAGGTGAACTCGATAAGAATCTCTCGGGTGAGGACGTTCTTCCGGCTCTGCTGGCTCCTTACCGTGGAAAGGCTGTGCTGGTTGATTTTTGGGCCACTTGGTGTGCTCCCTGCCGGAAAAGCTTCAAGGTCATGCGTCCGCTCCGAAAAAAGCTGGCATCGGAGCCTGTCGTATATCTTTATCTTACGGGACCCTCTTCTCCTGAGCTTGTCTGGAGAACGATGCTGGAAGAAATTCCCGGCATCCATTACCGGCTGACTGAGGAGCAGTGGGAATATCTTTGTGAAACGTATCACATAAAAGGCATTCCGGCTTATCTGGTGGTTAATCCCGATGGAAGCGTAGCTTATACCCATGTAGGCTTCCCGGGAGTAGATGTTCTGCAAGACGAACTGTTACGTGCGGTAAAACATTAAAAAAATATATATACAATGTCTATCTTACGAGTTATTTTAGCAATTTTATTTCCCCCTCTTGCCGTTATCGATCAGGGGTGTGGTTCTGTACTTATCGTGTTAATCTTAACTTTGGCTGGTTGGGTTCCGGGAGTCATCGGAGCGTTAGTCATTCTCAATAAGGCTGCTAAATGAGAAGCAAGCCGGTGAAGGGACGATTTTTTCACCTTGATTAAGGAAAAATTTCAATAATACTTTGTAACTTTGCTTCCACGATAACTAACATTTAATTTATTCATCATTATGGCAACACCCGAATTCAAGTATCAGCCGATGTTCGAACACGGTAAAGATACAACTGAATACTATCTGCTTACCAAGGACTATGTGTCTGTAAGCGAGTTTGAAGGCAAACCGATTCTGAAAATCGAAAAAGAAGGTTTGACTGCAATGGCTAACGCTGCTTTCCGTGACGTTTCTTTCATGCTTCGCCGTTCGCATAACGAACAGGTGGCTAAAATCCTGACCGACCCGGAAGCAAGCGATAATGATAAGTATGTGGCACTGACTTTCTTGCGTAATGCAGAAGTGGCAGCTAAAGGAGTATTACCTTTCTGTCAGGATACCGGTACAGCCATTATTCATGGTGAAAAGGGACAGCAGGTATGGACTGGCTACTGCGATGAAGAGGCACTTTCATTAGGTGTGTATAAAACCTATACCGAAGAAAACCTCCGTTACTCGCAGAATGCACCGCTTACCATGTACGATGAAGTGAATACACGCTGTAACTTGCCGGCTCAGATTGATATTGAAGCTACGCAGGGTATGGAGTATGAATTCCTTTGCGTAACGAAAGGAGGTGGTTCGGCTAACAAGACTTATCTGTATCAGGAAACCAAAGCTATCTTGAATCCGGCTACTCTGGTGCCGTTCCTTGTAGAAAAAATGAAGACTTTGGGTACAGCTGCTTGTCCTCCGTATCACATTGCTTTCGTTATCGGTGGAACTTCAGCAGAAAAGAACCTGCTGACCGTGAAATTGGCTTCTACCCGTTTCTATGATAACTTGCCTACCACAGGTAATGAATACGGACGTGCATTCCGCGATGTGGAACTGGAAAAACAAGTGCTGGAAGAAGCACACCGCATTGGTTTGGGTGCACAGTTCGGCGGTAAATATTATGCGCACGATGTACGCATCATTCGCTTGCCTCGTCACGGAGCTTCTTGTCCGGTAGGTTTGGGCGTTTCTTGTTCAGCCGATCGTAACGTACGTTGTAAAATCAATAAAGACGGTATCTGGATTGAAAAACTCGACTCTAATCCGGGTGAACTGATTCCGGAAGAATTGCGTCAGGCTGGTGAAGGCAATGCCGTGAAGATTGACCTGAACCGTCCGATGCCGGAAATCTTGGCTGAACTCGATAAATATCCGGTAGCTACCCGTCTGTCACTGAACGGTACTATCATCGTAGGTCGTGACATTGCTCATGCTAAGCTGAAAGAACGTCTGGACCGTGGTGAAGAATTGCCGCAGTACATCAAAGATCATCCTATCTATTACGCAGGTCCTGCCAAGACTCCGAGCGGTATGGCTTGTGGTTCGATGGGACCGACTACTGCCGGACGTATGGACCCGTATGTTGACCTGTTCCAAAGCCACGGCGGATCAATGATTATGCTGGCTAAAGGTAACCGTAGCCAGGCTGTAACCGATGCTTGTAAGAAGCATGGTGGTTTCTACTTAGGCTCAATCGGTGGCCCGGCTGCTATCTTGGCTCAGAATAATATCAAGAGCATCGAGTGTGTGGAATATCCGGAGCTGGGTATGGAAGCTATCTGGAAGATTGAAGTGGAAGATTTCCCTGCATTTATCTTGGTTGATAACAAGGGAAATGATTTCTTCAAGCAGATTAAGCCCCGTTGTGCAGGAAACTGTAAATAAATGAAAATTGAATGGTATAAATAACCTGAATGAAAAGCGGTGTGACAGGCTCATACCGCTTTTTTATTTGTTTCACCTAAAAAGTAAATACACATGCTACATGATTTCTTTTTTTTAGTGAGCGGACTGGCTCTTATTTTGGTGGGAGCCAACGGAATGACTGATGGGGCTGCCGCGGTAGCAAAACGTTTCCATATCTCTGATCTGGTAATCGGGCTGACGATTGTTGCGTTTGGTACTTCTGCTCCTGAGCTGGTAATCAGTGTGCTTTCAGCCATGCAGGGAAGTGCCGACCTTGCCATCGGTAACGTGGTGGGAAGTAATATCTTCAATATGTTGATGATTATAGGATGTACCGCCTTGGTTCTTCCCATTCAGGTAGGACAAGGAACGCTCAGCAAGGAAATTCCGCTGGTTATACTTTCTTCGTTCGTCTTCGCTTTCTTGGCTAATGATGTGTTTCTTGACGGGGGAGTGCGGAATGTAATCAGCCGTATCGATGGCTTGGTCTTGCTTGCTCTTTTCTTGATATTCTTGCGGTATACATTTGCCATAGCTCGTGCCGGAGAGCTTCAGCCGGAAGATCAGAAAGTGAAGGAACTTTCGCCATGGAAAGCAACTCTCTATATTATAGGTGGACTGCTTGCTTTAATCTTCGGCGGACAGTGGTTTGTGGAAGGAGCCAGCGGAGTAGCCCGCAGTATGGGTGTGAGTGAATCGGTGATTGGTCTGACCTTGGTAGCAGGAGGAACTTCCCTTCCGGAACTTGCCACTTCGGTGGTAGCGGCTGTGAAGAAGAATCCGGGAATAGCCATCGGTAATGTGATAGGCAGTAATTTATTTAATGTATTCTTTGTGCTGGGGGTAAGTGCCACGATATTCCCCTTGCCCATGGGAAATATCACCAATTTCGATATTGCCGTACTGATAGGTGCCTCTCTTCTGTTCTGGCTGGTGGGGTGGTTTTTCAAGAAGCGTACCATTACGCGGCTTGAAGGAGCTTTCTTAGTGGCGTGTTATGTGGCTTATACAGCATGGCTCATTTGTTCTTAAGCGGGTTTCAGCAACCTGTCTCTCTTCCCTCGGTTTACTCCAGCAGTAGACGGGGGATTCTTTTTGCTTGGAAGTCAGCAGGTATTTATCCGAAGAAAGCTGTCAGAAAAGCAAGTTTCGTGTCTGTTCTGCAGATTTATACTTTAATTTAACTGTTTTCAGTTGGCTTTTTTGAAAAATAGTTATCTTTGTTGTATCGGTTAACCAAAATCGAAGCCTTCTTGCAGGAGGATGGTTTTGTTCTATCAGCTTGAAGAAAAATAGAGAGATAATGAGATAGGACCAGGAGGTCTTATTCTATATATAAACACAACATGTTATACAAAAAAACCAAGATTATGGAAAACAAACCATTTACAACTTCTGCATTGAAATATGTGAAAGAACATTTAG
Source organism: uncultured Bacteroides sp. (assembly GCA_900546645.1). GTDB lineage: Bacteria > Bacteroidota > Bacteroidia > Bacteroidales > Bacteroidaceae > Phocaeicola. Next base: position 15,541 of record URDR01000002.1, read on the forward strand.
CATGCAGAAACTATGCAACAGCTGAACAGTCAATTTTGCAGGTCAGAAACTTTAAGGCTGGCGAAAATATAGTGAAAGAAGCGACAGATTGTTCAGCTTTGGTATTCCTTCTTTCCGGGGAGATTGAGCTTTCAACCGGTAGTGTTCTCGATCAAAAAATAGAGGGACCCTCCATGTTTTTTATAGCTGCAAGTGAACGTTTCTGTGCCAAAATTAAGCAGGATACGACATTAGTTCGTTGCCGGTTAGACTTGCAGGTCGCCCTATGTAACCGGTTTGCTATAGAGCATCTCACTCAGTTGAAGCCAAACCGGAATGCGAAAGCAGAAAAGAACCGGATACCAGTACTTCCTATTCATAGCCTTTTGCATACCGAACTGGAGGCTGTTGTAGAAGCCATAAGGTTGGGGCTGATGTGTGTGCATTACCATCAAATCAAGCGTAATGCGCTACTCATTTGTTTACGTGGATTCTATTCCAAAGGACAGTTGGCTGATTTGTTTTCACCTATTCTGGGTGTGGAAAGCGAGTTTAAGGAAAAGGTGATTAGGTCTTATTCTGATGTGGAAAGCGTCAAAGAACTTGTGACGGCTCTGAACATGTCGCCCACTACCTTCAAACGGAAATTTCATCAGGCATTTGGAACTACGGCCAAGCAATGGCTGATTGAAAAGAAGAAAGAAAGAGTATTCCAAGACCTGATAATGAGTCATGCACCAATTGCAGAATTGGCTGATAAATATAAATTTTCCGAAAATTATATGACTACATTTTGTAAGGAACACTTTGGAAAGACTCCTACACAGATTCGGGCAGATTGGAGTGACTATACGCATTATAGATTACACCTTTAAATGAAATAGCGGCAATCATTTGATTGCCGCTATTTCATTTGGGTTACATGCAAATCCGTTTTGTTTATTCAAATTTGTTTTTTAATGTAATTTTAGTCCTATTTTGTAGTTTTATGGTCCTTTTTCGTAAGTTGTTAATTTATCTAAATAAGTAATTTTGCAAGCGAAAAGAGAAACCCTTATTGGTTTGTTGTGATAAAATAACTCATAAGGTTGGTTATATAGATAAAAATCACCGTTTTTTATGTTGATTATTACAGCAGATGAGGACTCTTTTCTGTCTTTTTATTAGGCATAGGAAAATACATTCTTTTTCTCTTTTATACAGAAAGACAAAGATACATTGTTCAGAGGAAGAATGAAACTGAAATTAGAACGTGTAAAAGTACATAGAAACAAACTTTATGAAACGGAATCTTTTATTATTACTGCTGGTAATTATTACACAATATGTATGTGGGCAAAGTGTTGCTTTGAAAACCAACGGGCTGTATTGGCTGACCACTACACCGAATGCAGGCGTGGAAGTTGCTTTGAGCCGTAAAATGACTTTGGATGTGTCGGCGGCATATAATCCCTGGACTTTTAAAGATGATAAAAAGATGCGCTTCTGGCTGGTACAACCCGAGTTGAAGTACTGGTTGTGTGAAAAGTTTGAAGGACATTTTGTCGGGATTCATGCACACGGAGCCCAGTATTATGGCGGTTTCGATAAAAAACTCTACGACGGGTATCTGGCAGGAGGAGGTATCTCATACGGCTACGACTGGATTTTATCTTCCCATTGGAACTTGGAAGCTGAAATCGGTATAGGATATGCGCATTTGTGGTACAAGGAAAGTCCTCGTATTCCCTGTAAGAAATGTCACGAAGACAAGCATAAAAACTATTTCGGTCCTACCAAGGCTGCCATTTCATTGACTTATATATTTTAATTAAAGACTTCGTTCTGAAATGAAAATCAAGGATACATTTTATATACTATTGGCAGGCTTGCTGCCTTGGGGAGTAATGGGGTGTGCTTCTCAAAAGATGGGAGATAAGGTTAGAGTAACTCCTTCAGACCAGGTGTTGATGCCCGACAGTACGCATGCTGTCCAGCTTGATATGACTGTGGAGGTACCCCAGAAGACTTTGGGAAAACGGAGCCGTCTGATTATTGTTCCTCAGTTGTTGGTAGGCGACAGTTTAGTGGCTGAATGTACACCGATGGTGCTAGATGCGCCGATTTACGGAAAAAAGATGCACAGACGGGTTCTTTTGGAAGATTATGTTGATTCCTTGGCAAGTTATGCCCGTCCGGTGCAAAAGAAAGAATCGGTTACGATTGCTTATTCTGAGCGAGTAGCTATTCCCGATTCGCTTGCTTCTGCCCGTATTGTGGGTGTAGTGACTACCGACGGATGTGGTGCCTGTACGGCGATTGATACGCTGGATATGGCGCAGATAAGTAACCCGATTACTTTGGTTGATACGCATGAAGAATTAAAACTGAACTGGATTGAGCCACAGTTTGTGGTGCGTCCTAAAATCTTGCAGGCACGTGGAGAAGCCAGCTTGCAGTTTGCCATCAGTAACCATAAAATCAATTTGGATATGGCGAATAACCGCAGCGAGATGCAGCAGATGCTGGATAAGTTGCAGGCTATTTTAGGCGACTCGCTGGCGATGGTTAACTCGGTGAACATTCAGGGATTAGCTTCGGTAGACGGATCGCATGCCTTTAATGAACGTCTGGCTAAACAGTGTGCTGAGTCGGCAAAGAACTGGATGCTTGGAAAGGTTGACTTGAGTAAAGTGCGTAGAAATCAGTTTACCGTAGGTTCGCGTCCGGAAGGATGGGAGCCGGTGATTCAGGCGATGACAGCCGACGGACGTGCTGACAGTGCGCGTGTACGTGAAATCGTAGAGAAATATAAAGGTCAGAGCGATGATGTGGCAGAACGTTACATCCGCCGCTTGTCTTGCTGGGATGACATCAAAAAGAATTATTTACAGAGTAACCGTAAGGTTGAATATGTATATACCTATTCGCTGAAGAGCTTTACCACCGATGCCGAACTGCTCGATATGTATGGCAAACGTCCCGACGCTTTCAATGAAGATGAGTTGTTGCGCGTATCTACCTTGAAGCAGATGCCCACTGAAAAGCAGGAAGTGTACCGCACTTTGATGCACTACTTTCCTCAGTCGCAGGTGGCAGCCAATAATCTGGCGGTCTTGCTGCTGAATGAAGGACGGTTGGATGAGGCTGAAGCGGTATTGGAAAGCTTAGACGATTATACACCGGAGGTTTTGAATACCCGTGCGGCTCTCTATGTCTATCGTTACGACTATGAGCATGCCATTGAGTTGCTTCGTTCACACATGGATATGCCTGAGGCACGCTATAATCTCGGATTGATTCATGCCCAACTGCGTAATTTGGGCGAGGCATATAATCTGATGCACGATTATTCCGATACCAATAGTGCCATTATTGCATTGAGTGTGAACCGCAATGAGGAAGCCGATGACATGATGAACCGCTGCGAAGACGCCAGTCCGCTGGCTGAATATGTGCGTGCCCTGATAGCCGCACGCTTGAACCGGACAGACGATGCCGTGAAACATTTGCAGCGTGCATGTGCCGATGCCTCATTGAAAGAGCGGGCACGCACAGAAGTCGATTTCCGGAATTTAGTGTGGAATGAGTAAAGCAGGTAAAGGTAACTGAACCTGTGAAACATAAAGAATAAACCGAATGAAAAAAGTAACAGTTTTTTTAATCTTCCTGACTGTTTGGTGTAGCGGATGCGTGCGCGATGATTTGGCGGATTGTCCCCCTTTGCAAATCATGGTAGAGGTTATAGACAAGAATTATGAGAATATAGCGGATGCTGAGGCTTTGGGGATGGATGTACGGAAAGCGGAAGATTTGCCATTTCGGAGCTATGTAAATTCGCTGTATTATGTGGTTACCGATATGGAAGGGAAGGTAGTGAAAGAGCAGGCCAATTTTCGTATTGAAAATGAAGATAAAGAGCAGCTTATTACACTGCCATCCGACCTGCCGTATGGTAAATATGCAGTTACCGTATGGGGAAATTTGAGCACTACGCCCGTCTCTCCCGATGACTATCGTTCGCTTACGCTGGAAGGAACTGCTGCAGCTGCAGCCGATGTCTATTTGGCTACCGCTTCGCTGGACTATCAGTATGGCAATGAGCGTCATAAACTGGGATTGAAACGTACCAAAGGTAAACTGGTTATCAAAGGAGAAGGCTTTCCTTCGCATATTGACTACGTGAAGCAAAAGGCGGTTGGTTTGTCGCAGCGCGTGAGCCGTGATTTCAGTTATACGGGAGTAGAAGATAAAACCTCTTCAGCAGCTTGGACTTCCTTTGAAAACCATCTTCTGCACACGGTCTATGCACCTACATCCGACGGACAGATCTCCAAGTTGAAGGCTGTATTTTATGATCAGGATGTACATCCGGGTGAGATAGATGCACCACTGGACATGGATGCAATAGAAGAAGCAACTGATACCCGGATTCCGGCAAAAGCCGTAGAAGTAGGCTTTTCAAGGAATACCATTACTTTATTAAAATATGCCTATGATCAGCTGGAGTCTTCAATGAAGATTTGGGTGTTTGTAAACGGACGCTGGGAAGTTGCTCATACAATGGAAATTGATTAAGAGAAAACAAAATATTTTAGTTATTAATTTAAACAGATTTAAAAATGAGAAAAAAATTATTTTTAGTAAGTGGTTTATTGGCTGCTACTCTGTTTACGGCATGTAACAATGAAGAAATCACCATGCCGCAAGGTGATAATGAAGCAGGTCAGGTAGAAACTGAAGGTGGTCAAGAATTGGTTATTGCCTTAGCTGATGGTAGCTTGAACATGGGTCGCTCAAGTAATGCGTTTGCTCGCGCTGCAGTTGAACCGGGTACAATTGGTGATGCTGGGGCTATTAATGATTTTGGTCGTCCTTTGTTTAGCTCTATGGCTGCTCAGTACGTTCAGAATATCAAGATTTACTTTGTGAATAATAGTTCTGATCAAGGTAAAAAAGGTAAAATTGATCGTATCATGACGATAGATGAAGCGCACTGGAAACAGTCTTTGACTTATGAAAATGGTCGTAAGTTGCTTCTCTCTTTGAAAAAGAAAGATATGTTGGAAGGCAATTATCTGGTATATGCTGTAGCTTATTCTAGTAAGCACGGATATCAAGAATTTGCTCCGAATGTGGAATCTGTAAAAGAAGGCGACACTTGGTCTCACTTCTCTGCTACAGTTCTTGAAAACGTTAACCCTTCTGAAATTTTTGCAGGACAGACTGAGGTGGTTGCTACAAAAACTACCGATGAAGTGAGCTTAAAAGCTGTAGGTGGTAAGGGAGAAGCAATGGTTACTCTGTATCGTCAGGTAGCAGGTATCAGCGGTTACTTTACCAATATTCCTGTTAAGGTACTTGGAGAAACTCCGACTCACTTGCGTTTGGTAGCAAGCGGTAAAAATACAGTTGCTGTATTGACTTCATTGGACAAGAATGTTGGAGATGATACAGCTAAGAAAACAGTGAATCATGTAGTGAATGGTACAACTTCTGCTGCTACGACGGATGCTAACTATTTCATAACTAATACAGAAGGTTATGTGGTTTATGAAATCGAATTGAACAAATGGTTTGACAATAACTTTGCCAAAGCTGATAAAGATAATGATGGTTTCGTAGGTTATAAAGACGTGGTAACTGGTGGTACTGAAGGTAAAGCTGTATGGACTAATCCGAATGCAAAAGTAAACTATCATGTACAAGGCTTGGTGAAAGGTTCTGTATGGGGTGGTAAGTTTGTCATTCCATTTACACAGACTTCAGGCGTTCCTACTTTGCAGTTGCAGTTGGTTCAGAAAGTACAAAAAGATGGTAAAGAAGTTGTAAACTTACTGAAACACTGGAATATCAAGGTGGATAATATTTATACCGCTGCTTCTGCTGCTGTAGAAGTTCCTACTGGAGCAATTGCAACAGATGTTAAAGATGAAAGCAAGGAAGTTTATAACATCTATCGTAACCACATGTACAGCATCGGTACTAAGAAATTCGATAATGGAGATAAACCGACAGAACCGATTGATCCTGACAAACCAGTAGACCCAGACAAACCTGTAACCCCAATTGATCCTGATAAACCGGATCCAGATCCGGAAGGAAACAACCAGCCGGGCGATTTGAGCAAGGGTCAAGACTTGACTATCCATGTCAACTCTAACTGGGAAGCCGTACACAATATGGAAATCGACTAATCTTCCGAAAGGTGCAGCAGAGGCGATGAGAAATCGCATCGTCTCTGTGTCGGCATCGGAAGACAAAAGTAACTATAGCCTCGGCGAGGTTGAATGTTCCTCTCCGGGGCACGAGAGAAGGAGAAACAACTCTCCTTCACCCTCCTGAAAAAAGACTTTGTCAAGTAGATTGAAACGCTTAGCGTTTCATCTGAAAGACCTAGGCGTTTCGGGTAAAATGAATAAGCGTTTTTCTGTAACTTTAAGTGAATGACTGAAAGCGCAAATAGCTGATAGTATGATAAATACAAAAATAAATGAATCATGAAGAAAAGAGCTTGGATGGTATCGCTGTTAGGATGCATCGCACTGCTGATGGCATGTACCGATGAATATGTGGATACATATATGTCTGAAGTTCCCGAAGTCCAGACGCAAAGCCGTTTGGCTAAAACAAACTGTATGGAGCAAAATACGAAAGGAGAATGGGTTACTTCGCAACGAGTTCCTTTGGTGGGCGACGGACGCATGGTGAATGCCATTACCGAAGCTTTCGTATCGGTGGGAGGTGATACGGGGGGAAGTCTCATTGATAATATTTTAGATACTGACCTGAGCAATGCTGCTTCCATCAATGCCTCTGCGGTGGGAGCCAACTTAATCATGAATACCTTGGTTTCGGTGAAAGATGTATTCCACACCTATGCAGCTGGTCAATCTGCAGGCTTTGTGATTCGTTCGTCTAATCCCGGACTGCTCGATGTAAAGGCACTGAATGGCTTCTGGATTGCCCTCTACCGTGATGGAGAGCAAGTACAACTGAAAGGGGCTAACAGTGGTGATGGTGGATCTTTATTGGGATTGCACTTACTGGCTCCTTCGAACAGAGACGGACAGATGGCGATTGCGGTGAATGCGGAAGAACCGTTCGATGAAATCCGCCTCGGTGTCTATGGAGTGCAGGCGAATGTATTGGAAGCCGTGCAGGTGATGTATGCCTATGTGGGTGATAACCCGATGATTCCGCTTGAAAAAGGGCATGCTCCGGCTCCTTTTAATCCATCTATCTACGACCCAGGTTTTGCTGGAACATGGACATATAACATGGTTCATGAGGAGCGTTTGGTAGATGGTGACTTGACTAATACAGCTATGAAGGCTACTTCGGTTTTAGTGGATATAGGCGGTGCCATTACAGTTAATACCGGAGGCGCATTGCTGGAACCGGGTATGGAAGTGGGTTACCAGATGGGCGGTTTCGACCCGTTGAAAGTTTCATTGGGAAATACCGAGTTGAGTGTCTATGCTCAGAATGACAAGCACAAGGTGGCTACCCTGCGTGAAGGAGGATTGCTGGGACTAGCTCTGTTGGGCGATGAACGCTCTACCTGTTCATTGGTGATTCCCGAAGATGCAAAAGAAAACGGGCAGTATATCTACATGCGTTTCCCCGGTGGATTGGCTCTGTTCGATGTGGTGAAATTGTATCATGCTTATATACGCAAGCCGGTGGAAATCGACTTGACCAGCTATTTCTCGGTAGGAAATGATTCCATCAATAATAATTTTTATCAGTTTGCCACACCCGATCCGGCAGTGGGAACGGTGAAGTATACTTTGATTCATGTTCCTGACGGAGCAATCCCAACTTGGTCGAAGATTACACCCAACCGCCTGCATGGAATGAAGGTGGCTGGCGAATATAAGGTATTAATGACCTTTAAACATAACGATGGTAGAACCTATCAGCAGGAAATAACGATAAAACGAGGAACTATCCCGTCTGTAGATGCAGCTTGTGATCAGCTCTTTTATATGGGAGATGAATACGGAAGCCAGTTGGGTGCAGGTGGTGCCGGAGGTTGTGTGATTTGTATCGGTGGAAATCATGTAAAGAATCAAGGAGCTTTGCTTGATGCTAATAAGTCTACTTATACATCGGTCATCAATCCGGTGCAGTTGATAGGAAGTCACGCTTTGGCCCATGTGGTGTTTGCAAAGAAAGATTTCCACACATCAGTTCCTACACGCATCGGCTTTGCCATGCAGACCAGGCACGAATTTTTGAACTTGGATGTAGTGAAACTATTCTCCATTACTTGTAGGAATAAGGAAGGAAAAAAAGTGGCGCATGGTGGAGGCGTAGCTGAGGGAAATAATGGAATCTCAGTGGGATTGCTAGGTGGTTCCGGAGGAAAGGTACGTTTTTCTATCGAGGTGCCTGCCGATAGCGCTATTCATTCTGTGGAACTACGTGGAAGTAGCGTATTGAGTGCCGATTTAAGTTCGCTGAATATTTATTATATGTTCCATGAACCGGTATCAGGAAATTGCGGCTCGGCTTCTTCTCGATTGGGCGTGGGAGATGCCTGTATGGAAATGATGACTCCGGCTTCGTATGGTACGAAGATTAAATATGATGCAATGGGTGAAAGCCTCGTGGGATTGGCTGGTGGAGTGAAAGATTTGGATCAATTCATTGATTCTAATAAGGAAAGCAATACATCCATGAACAATATAGTAGGTCTTCTCCAAAATCCAAAAGTTGCGGTTAAATTTAAGGAAATGCCCCCTTTTCAAACCGTCGGAATCTTGGTGGGTGGTGATAATCATTTGCTTGATGCGAATTTGTTGACTTCAGGAATTGCAGTTTCTGCATGGCATAAAGGGAAGATGATTCACAGACAGGTTGCTGATGGTAAAATTGGAGGAGTGTTAGGCTTGCAGTTAATGGGGTATGGAGGTGATACGTTTATTGAAATTACTCCAGAAGTTGCCTTCGATGAACTTCGAGTTGAATTTCCTATGGGTTTGCTATCGGGCTCTAAGTCGTTCAAACTCTTCGGTCTCTTTACCCGTCGCGATGATAACGGAAACGGAACTCCCGATTGCTCGGAGGAAGAAGACGTTCAGAACTTGGGCTTGAATTTCAAATCGATGGATACCCATGTCTGCGTGAATCGCAACGGGGGGATGGCTGCCGTGAAAGCGGTTATTACCGGAGGAAAAGGAAATGAAAAGGTGACTTTGACTTTCCAAGATTATGCGGACCGCACGAAAGAAAAACAAGTAGAAGCTACCTTGCAGGGAGTTGAGGCTGTGGTTCAACTTCCTTGTGGTGACTGGTTCTTGGTTAAAGGTACTTACTTGGATGAACAAGGAACCTCACAGAATATACAGGGAATAGAAGGAAGCCTCTTACGCCGTGTGATGGTGCATCCGCGCCAAACCACATGGACGGCTAAGAATGCCGACGATGCAACCGACTGGCTGCGTTGGGACAACTGGAGCGAAGGTATTCCTTGGAGCTGTACCGATGTGCTGATTCCGGGTGATATGAAAAACTATCCGGTACTGAAGGCAGAAGCTGCTGCAGAAAAAGACTTCTGGACAGCCGACTGCAGCCGATGCAACTTCATTCAGTTTGCTCCGGGAGCTGAGGTGAAAAATACGCATTACTTGAGTTATGAACAGGCTTGGGTGGATATTACCTTGACTGCAGGCGAATATAACATGTTTGCAGCTCCGCTGAAGGAAATGTACACGGGCGATATGTTCGCTTCGGATGCAGTTACATATACTGATTATGCGAACTGTTGGTCGATGTTTGATTTCAAGACCGACAAGGTGGACCGCTTTGCTCCGAAAGTCTATCAGCGTGTATGGAACCGCAGTGTGCAAAATGCGGCTGCCGACGACGGTGGCTTTGTGGCTGTTAATCCGGATGAGAACCATTGGACGGCTCCGTTCAACTTGGTGGCACAGAGCTACGATGCGGGTCAGGGTGTGCTGGTTCGTCCCGGAACTGAAGGAGAGGGTAACGCTCGCTCTACCTTCCGCTTCCCGAAACAGCATAAGTACTATAAGTATTATGACTTGCTGACAGAGAAGGAACTCAACCGCGAAGAGGCCATCTTGCGTAACTCCGTCGATGTGGGTCGCTTTATCTACGAAGATGCCAGCGGAAATGTGAAATTCCCGTATCATGTGAAACTCGAAAACGAGCGTCCGGGCGATATGTATCTGGCAGGAAATCCGTTTATGTGGAGCCTCAGTGCCAAGGCTTTCTTTGAAGCTAATCCGGCTGTGGGCAAAATTCGCTTCCTCACCAAAAATGGTGCAGGTTACGGATATACCACTTGGACTCGCGAATCGGTAACTGCCGACCAATGGATCAAGCCCGCGCAAGCCTTCTTAGTTCAGGTGGCTCCGGCTTATCGCGATATGTACCGCTATAAACTGACCGTCCACTTTGTGGGAGAGTAAACGAAACAGATAGTTCAACGAAATAAAAGAAAACAAGAATGAAATACCTATGGTTATTGATGGTCTGCCTGTTGGCAGCTTGTAAGTCCGACGAACCGCTTTCCAACGATTCGCCGGCTGCAGCCGAGGGTCCCGCATTGGAAATCTCGGTCGATGGTGGGTTTACCATCCAAGGGCGTGCCGCACAAGTCGGTTCGGCTTCATCGGGTTATAAGCTGGTGAGCTCGGAGGCGGTGCAGCATATTGAAGAGATGTATGCATATCTGTTCTTGGGAAAAGATGATCAGGCAAAATGTGTCTTCGTGAAGAAATTGCCGTGGCAGGCTTCCGAGCAGCCGGGGGCTTCACTCACCTATCGGTTGAAAGAGGCTAATCTGGCTCAGTATAATAATGCCGATATGCAGGTGTTGGTGGTGGGCATCGATAACCGGAAAGATACTTATACGTTCCCTGTAGCGGATGCAGCCTATGACAGTCAGAATATGCTTGGTAAAGCCTTGGCGGATGTGAAACTGGCATTGGCGCAGCAGGCTGCCGGCAATCCGACTGGAGAAGATGCGGCATACCGCATGGCAAATACGGAAGTATTTTCTGGATACCAGGCCTTCAAGGCAGCTGATCAGACTATTCCGGTCACCTTGAAGCGTTGTGTGGCAGGCGTACTTTGTTACTTGACCGACCTTCCTTATTATGTAGGTGGACAAGAAGAAACGGATGTTATCGAGTCGGTGGAATTGCAGTTGGGAGGGGGATGTCAACTTAATACGAAGCTGAAAGACTTTTACGGCGAGCCGCAAGGGGTAAAGGATGTACCCGCTGATGCAAAACGTATGGGCTATGGAAGTAATCCGCTTCAAGATGGCAAGGTTATTGCTTCGGTGAATCTCTCTGAATATATTTATGGAAAAGGGGTGACGAATGAAGAACTCGCTACGCAGAAAGAGAACCCTACTTTGCTTTATATTCCGGAGCAGGAAAACGGTGTGGTGGTTACCAAACCAAACACCTTGCTGTTTGGTGCCTATCTGATACCGATTGAAGCGAAAGCTACATCGGATGCTAACACCGATGCTACACTGAAGTTGGTGGTAAAGAGCCAGAATGGACAGAAGACGCAGGATTATGTTATTAAGAATGGTCAGGCAGCAGCGGATAAAAAATATGCCTATTCTTTGGACGCCAACTATATCTACAGCATCGGAAGCAAACCGGTGGCAGCCGATACCGAGCTCGACCGCCCTGCCAGCCTGTTGGGTGGTGAACTGATCTTCGAGGTAAATGACTGGGGAGAAGGAGATAATGGTGTAGAATTCCCTGACTATGCGCTGACTTCTTCGTTTAGTGCAGATTGGGGCGAAAACTACCGCTTCGACTGTATCAATACGACTCGTATGGTAGATGCTTATTTGTCGCAGGAAGCGGTAGAAGGAAAGAAAAATGTGCGCATTGGAACGCATGATAATACAACCGGACTTGCAGCCGATTGGATTGAGTTCCGGTTTAAGGATGAAGCAACCGGAGATTCGCTTACAGATTGGTCTACTAATTATACGATAACTAAGAATGAGATTCAGGAAACTTCACGCTTGACAATCGAAGTTCGTATTTATGATTATGTGAAAGAAAACTGGATTCTTGGAAATGCAGTGAAGTATCCAACGTTTAAAGAACAAGTAAAAGCGTTGCTGGAAGATTACCGTTCCGGTGCACTGCAGCTTTATTATGAAGGTGAGACGGTTCCTGCCGCTTCGTTGCCTATCAAGCAATTTAATGCCATCACTTCTCATGATGATGGTGTAGCGTATAGCCGCGTGGATGTGGGTGATGAATTGCTGGACAGCGGATATGTGGCAGGTCTTGACAATACTGGTAAGGCATGGGGGTTTAACGGAGAAGGCTTGATTCATATTTATGGTGATGGTGTATACGATGATGATAAAAATGGTGAAGAGAATTCTAATATAGTTGATAAAAGAAAACCTTCTGGATATGGTGAATCGGCATTGAAACTTGCTCGTAACCCGGCTCTTGATAAGGATTTGGATGGTAGAGTATGGTTCCTTCCGGCCTATTACCAGGCAGATGGATTCCAAAATCTGATTTATAATATGGCACAAGAAGCTAAGACAAATCCCGATTTGGTTTATGTGGCAAACGGACATAAGTGGTTGAAGGGCGTGAACATCTCTTACCAAGATGATTTCCCGCACTATTGGCTTTCATCTTTTTGGGCAGCTTCTCAACATAAGGCTTATGTGATTGCATGGAATCAAAAAGAACCCGATACTAAGTATCGTACAGAAATTGCACGCCTCCGTCAGGTGCGTAAATTTAAATAACTACAATGATGAAGCAGATTAATCTATGGGTGTTCATCCTGCTTACATGGATGTGGACAGGATGTAAAGAAGATAGCTTCTCGCTGCCGGGCGATGGTACCGGAAAGGCGGGTGAGGTCATGATGGAGTTTGTGACTCCGGATACGGATGTATTAGAGACTCGTGCAACGGGTGACCCAGCGGGAGATACCCGACTGGAAAACGTACTGGTGTTTGCCTTTAATGCAGATGGAGCGTGTGTGGCTAAGCAGTGGACGTATCTCAACGGAGCGAACAAAATGGCGATGTATCTGCCTACGAGGTTTCAAACCTTAAAGGCAGTTGCCAATTTGCTTCATCCGGAAGAGGTGATGGACCGTGTCAATTCTCTGAACGACTTAGAGCTTGAGGCGGTGACCATAATCGTGCCCGACGGTGCCTATAAAGGAAAGTACGTAATGACAGGAGATGATGTGAATCAAACCTCTGGAAACAAACGAGATTCTTACACTTTCAATATGGAGCGTTTGGCTGCCCAGTTTAATGTGGATGTGGTGTTTTCTCCTGCGGTAACGACCGATAAATTTATGTTGAGTGAAATTTCGCTGCACTCCATACCGAAGGGTAGCTGGCTTTTGCCACGTACTTCAGACAAGGTGCCTGCGATAACAAATCCTGTTTATACGGTAGACGGAGGAGATAAGGCGGATTATGTCTACAGCGAGCAAGGGGCAACAATGAAGCGTAATTATTTCGATGAAACGGTACTTCAGTGGGAAAAAAGTACGTTGCAAGGCGGATTGGCTAAAACTACTTTCAGTCTGTTTGAAAACAGACGGGGAACACTGGATACAGCAGCAGTAGCGAAACCGGTCAATTGGCCGGAACTGGGGGATCGCAGTCCCGAGGAGTTTCTGAAGTATGCGCAGTTTGAGAAGAGAAGTCTGGCAGAAAAGGCCGGATTTAATCATGCCACTTACTTGAAACTGAAAGGAGTGTATCAAACTGGTGTAAGTAAGTTTGAAACTACCTATTATGTCTATTTAGGAGAAAATCCATACAGCGAATTTAATGTGAAACGGAATACTCGTTATAATATGACGGTTACCATCCGAAGCAAGGACGATGCCGACAGCCGCATCGACAAGATTACGCTGAACGATATGAAGGTGTATTACAACGAATCGCAGGTGGTGGATGCGCACTTCAATGCTGTGCAGACCTTGCTGTATGCTCCCGGCGACTGGGAGATGTGGGTGGAAGAAGCCGACGAGCATCCTTGGCTGGAATTGTCGACTGCTTCTGCTTATATGCCGCAGGCATTGGGCGATGAAAAGCCTTCGGAGGCAGATAAGGAACTTGCATTTTATAAGAAAGGCTATGCTTCCTCTCACTTGAAAGGCTATGCAGGTATGCAATATATTTATGTACATACCGATGAGTACGTGCCGCCGGTAAGCAATTTGAATGCCAATCTCTCTGAACCGCGTGAGGCGAGAGTGGGGTATCGCTGCAAGGATGAAAGCGGACGCTTCAAACCGACGAAGTATTTTACGGTGAAGCAGTATCCGGCACAGATGGCTGTGCTGCACATTAAATATGATGTGCATACCATGAAGGAGGTGTGTGACACGTTTTATGTGGAACGCATTCTGGAGAAAAAGAACTTGCAATGGGGCTTTTTGAATTACTGGAGCTTTGTGACCGACGACTTGATTGCGGCTGGTACATGGGATGGGCTGGCAAATACCCGACGCCTGTATGATGTAGCGCTGAAAGGGGACAAGTGGGGAGTCGACCCGGCTTATCCGAATGGGGTTATCCCTTCGAACGTGGGACTGCGCTATGTTATTGACAAGAACCGTGACCGGAATGGAAATCAAAAGATTGACTACAATGAAATTGTATGGTATATGCCTGCCATCAAGGAATTGCAGGCGCTGCAAAAGGCTTTGGTGAACGGACAGGTGGACTTTGACGGGAAAAATGACTATTTCTTTACGTCGACGCCTTCTTCGGCCGACCCGAACGGATTGACTACTGGTTTTGCGTATTATGTGAAGATGCAGAACGGGAAGCGGGGAATCTCACGGCGCGATAGCGAGTATAACGTGATTGCCCTGCGACGCAAGAATGCTTGGAAGGGTCCGGAATCGGCTGGGGGAAATGGTACCGTAGATAAAGACCCGTCATGGAATGAGGAAGAAAATATTATGCCGAAATAAGCAGGAAAGGAGATTGTGATGCAAATCAATTGGAAATATATAGGAATCTGGGCGGCACTGGTGGGGCTTTCGGCTTGCGAAAGCGAAGAATTGCCGCGGGAAAATACGGAGGCACCCTGTGCGGTGTTCCACATCGAGAGCCGTGCAGGTGCGGCTTTACAGGAAGAGGCACTGCGCTTGTTTATTGCCGACCGCCGCGAGGAGCATCAGCTGAATGAGGCGTTGCACTGCGGACTGAACGACCGCATCGACTTGAAGGAAAATACGTATTCAATAGAGAAGATAGTGGCGCAATGGTATAAGTTTGCCTTTATATCGGTGCCCGACTTTGCCAACGATGAAACCGACGGAACGAAGATGTTTACGGTGGCAAAGGATGCTTCGCCGGAAACTTGCGACTTCAACCAGCTGGTGGTGGATTATGCGCCTATCTTGGAGCATCAGAAGACAAATCCCGGGGCGGCAACTAAGGAGGACTTGCACGTGTGGCGTGCGGTAAAAGACCGTTGGCTGAAGCCTGACACTACGTTGACTGAAAACGTAATGCTCCATCGGGTAACGGGTGAACTGGTGTTGAACATGGGAATCCCCGAAGACCAATTCCGCAAGCAGGTTACTTCGATGGAAGTCTATTTATACGATGTGCCGCAAAAAATCTTTATCGGGGATGATTCGGAAGGAAAGGTTTATACGGAGTCGGCTTGGGAGTATACGTTTAAGTTCACGGATATTCCTTGGAATAAGGGAAACGATTATTTACTGACTTTGGCACTTCCTCCTCATACCATCAACGGATTCGTGTTGGTGAATTATGGTAAAACAGACGGCACGGATGCTGGTAAGCAGGATGTGGAGGTGTTCCGCATCAATCAGGGTGAGGGACAGAAGGTCGTTGTCAAATCGGATACCCGTACCACCGTGTTGTTTAACGGTATTCCGAATGGAGAATATGAAGTGCGTTATGCTGGCTTCTCCACTACCGGTGGTATCGGTGTGGCTGATGACGAATGGAATGGCTGGAAATAAGATGTTTAACAAAGAACGTAGAAGGCAATGAAGAAATATCTGAAATATGGAAGTTTGTGCTGCGGTTTGCTGTGGCTGGCTGCTTGTAGCAGCGATTGTCCGGGAGAGGGATATACAGATTTTATTCCGGAGCTGCCGGGCGAGCAATTCGTAGTGGATTATTCGGTGGGTGAAACCGCAAGTCGGGCTTTTGAAGCGAACTTACCTGCCAATAAGCGTATCAGTTCGCTGACGTATTTGCTGTATGATGGTGATGCATTGGTGAAGAAGAGAGAGATTCCGGCAATTAATACTAAAACAGAATGGCCGCTGAAGCGCAAAGACATGACGTGGGAGCAGCGTGAAGCGCTGAAAGATACCCTGACTGCCGGAGTGACGTACACGGCTGTTTTTGTAGCTAACGAGGATAAGACGCTATTTGAAAAGAATCATGCAGAAGCAGATACTACTTACTTGACAGGAGAGGACAAATTGAGTACGGTGGCTTTGCAGTTGCCTTCTGTTCCGTTCCAAGATAACAGCATGTTTTATCTGGCTAAGGAAACCATCGATGCTGCTACTACAGCCAAATTGGACCGCCATCATCCATTGAATAAGCCGGTCACCTTGCAACGCATTGTTTCGCGCACGGATATCCGTCGCAAAGCTGCATTGGAAGATGCTGATATTCTTGCCGGCTTGGAAAAGGGAAAGGTGAATGAGACGGTGACTACGGCTGTGGATAATGCGCTGGATGAGTTTCTTAAAAAACTGAAGGAAAAAAAATTCTTAATATTACTTTTACAAACAACTGTGAAAAGCTTGTAAATACTTACATGAGGCAGGCTGTAAAAAATAAAGTAAGTAAGTTGATGAAAGGAGATATGCTTACTGCTTGTAAGGAGAATTCTGCTTATCAAAGTAGAACTGCTGAATGGGTGAAGTTTACAGATGCTACTCTTGAGTTTTCTCATTTACGCAGCCAGTTCCTGATTTTAACACTGGAAGCAGCAGGTGATGGTGCGTCTTTACCGGCTTTGAAAGTAGAGGGAGGAATGTTGTCTTTCTGTTCCTTCTCGAATGTGCAAGAGACAGATCCAACTATCAATGCATTGTCTTCCATAAACATGGAAAATGCGGCAGGAGATACACTCGGGCTGGGTGCAGCTTTGCCAATACGTTGGGGAAAGAATATGAAGAAGATATATGAATGCAATCCGATTGACTGGATTAGTAGCTCTGTTACTAAGGAGAAGAGTGTTGAGTTAGATTTAAGCACTTTAGTGGGAAATCTAAGCGAAGTTTTAGATCGTGAGGGATTTAATTATGAACAAGTATTAGTTACGAAAACGTTTTTTCAAACCGCTATTGAGAATGTGTTGAAACTTTCTTATAAGAACTCAACTTGGAACGCCTTCAAACTTCCCGTTACCATTCCCGATGTATCAGGAGATGGCATCAGCTTTAAGGCTGCCTATACGGAACAACCGGCTCCAACTCCGGCTCCGGCTCCTTAAGTGAGAAAGAAATATCTTGAACATAACTCTTAGCCCTCGGTTTACTCCAGCAGTAGACGGGGGATTTTCTTTTCCGGGAGAAAGTGCATAAAAAAAGGATGTACTCTTGTGAGCACATCCTTTTTCGTTAAAATATGAATGTTTAGTGCCTTTCGGCATTTATCAGATTCTTAACTAAAGCTGATGCTTTTTGAAGCAATCAGCTTGCTTACTTGCTAACGTTTTCGTTAAGCATTACATAACCCCAAATCATAGGGTCTGCATTTGTCATCTTGTGAAAAATGTTTTTTACCTTTTTCATACTGTTATCCTTTCTTTTTAATTAATAATACCTAAAAACTTTTACCTAAATCAAGCGGGTCTCCCGACCGGCTCTGTTCTTTCAATTTGTTATCTTAAAAACATCTTTTTAGTTAAGTCCAGGACTTGTTTCCTTTTTATTACATTGCAAAGATACGGCTTTTATGAATACAAAACATGTTTTGCAGCATAAATCTTTCTTTTTACCCTGTTTTATTGATGTAAATCAAAAAAAAGTATTATAAGGCAAACTTATTCCTATGTGAGTGAACAAATCACTGCTGCTTACAGGGCTACCCGGCGCAGGCGGATACGCAAGTTTGACAGTTCGGCGTCGGTGTGTGCTGAAGACGGATGATGAGGCCGTACCGTAATGGTATGGCGCTTGCCGTCGGTTGCATCGGAGAGTGTAAAGTCTTGCCGATAGACCACCTGTTCCTTTGCCGGACGGAGCAGATAACCGGTGCGTCCTTCAAACCGGTTATAGGCACGGAGTACGATTTGGTTGTCGCCTTTCTGTAAGGGAACAATGAGCTTTTCCGTACGGAATGTGCATCGGTATGGATTCAGATGTTTCATGATGGACTTGCCGTTTACATAGACTTCGATTCCGTTGCCGGCTCCTACCTCCATCAGAATATGCTGGGAACGGGTAGCATATACATTTTGCATAACGAAGTAGGTAGAGAACGGGCTACAGGGAAATTCGTCTTGCTCTTTATCCGTAGGCACCCATGCCTTTCCGCTGGCAGGCGCATGCTGTAAGTCGGTTTGCAGGAAGGCAGGCGATTCGAACATGCCGCTTCCCGGTCCGCATACATACCGCTGTCCCCATGTGAGAGTGGATGCAAAAGCCAGCTTGGCATTTGTGGCAGGGCGTTCGGGCTTTCCTTTATCAAGTGTAAGGGTATATTGCTTGTTGTCAATGGTCAGATCGAGGGTCTTTCCGGCTTCTTGTTCGGTATAAATCAGTTCCAGTTGTTTCAGCAGAAGCTGTTCTACCTCCCAGCTATAGGCAGTGGTGCTGCGGTAGTTGCTGTAATAGTCGAAGCAGGAATAGCTATAATGTGGAGTTGCATTTCGGGCAGTCAGTGTCATGCCCTGTACCGTTTCTGCGAGTTGAGGCTGAATGGGTGTATCAAAATCCAGTGTCAGAACGTGGATGGTTCCGTCGTTATAAGCCGAAGCAGGTATGGTCAGTTCAATCTGGTTGCCGTATTGCAGGTATGTTGCCATTTTTCCGTCTCCTTTTATTAGCTTGTATCCCGGTAAGTTCAGTATAACTTTTCCGTCTTGTGGATAGACTCCGGAGAGGAACAGAAAAAGCTGTTTTCCTTTCCGAGTAACCTGTCCCCAGCTGAAGTCTTGCCGGAACGGTGAGGCTTCGGTATCGTAGATGGCATAGCCATATCGGTTCAGCCATTGCCCGATCAGCATGAGTACCTCTTTTTCAAACGGAACCACAGAGCCGTCGCCCTTCGGACCGATATTGAGCAGGTAGTTTCCTCCATGAGCTGCCACACTGATTAAATCTTTCAGCTTTTCTTTTGCTTTTTCGCGTACATCGCCCCGCTCTTGCCACGAACGATAGCCCCAAGTTTCATTAAACATAGAGGCTGCACTTTGCCAAGGGGTTTGCAGACTGGATTCGGGGTAAGCATTGTCGCCCATGACACAAAAATCGTACTGGTCGTTTCCCAGTCGTCCGCTGACCATGCAGTCGGGTTGGAGCTGGTGTACCAACTGATAAAGTTCCCGGCTTTGTTCGGGGGTATTGGCTCCCATGTCGAACCACAGTTCTGAAATCTTTCCGTAGCGGGTGAGTAATTCGGTCAGTTGCTTTTTGGTGAACGCATGATGCGCATCCGGAATAAAGTCGGCATTATGTCCCGACATGGGGGATGCTTCGGGAAAACTCCAATCGATGAGTGAATAATAGAGTCCGAAGTTTATACCTTTTTTCTGGCAGGCTTCGGAGAGCTCTTTCACGAAATCGCGTTTTCCGGGAGTGGCATGATAACTGTTGTAAGGAGTGGTTTCGGTATGAAACATACAGAATCCGTCATGATGTTTTGTGGTGAAGATGATGGAGCGCATGCCGGCAGCTTGGGCAAGTGCCACGATTGAGTCGGCATTAAACCGGTCAGGGTTGAAGGTCTGGGCAAGAGCATGGTATGCTTCTTTGGGAATAGGAGCAAATGCCTGTATCTGTTCGCTGTATCCTCGGGTTACCGGCTGTCCGTTCCATACGCCGCCGGCTTGGGAATAAAGTCCGAAGTGGATGAACAGGGAGAATTTATTACTGTGCCACGTGCGGAGGGCTTCCGGGCTAATTTGTGCTTGCAGGGTGAGCAGCATCAGGCTGGTCAGGAGGAGTGAGGCGAATCTTTTCATTTTAGTTGTTATTTGTGAGCAAATATACGAATTTTAGTTTTTAAGTTTATGAGTTTATAAGGTTATAGTTCGTGAGTTTTTTCGTTCTTGGTTTTTCATCTATCATTCTTCATTTATCATTCTTCATTTATCATTCTTCATTTATCATTCTTCATCTATGATACGGGATTGCCGTATGAAAAGTGATTGCCTTCTTTCGGGGGATTTGGTAGAATAGCAGTTTTTTATGTAATTTTGCAGCCGATTTGATAATTTGTTAAAAATACGTTAACGAACGATGAAAAAACTAATTTTATTCGTGTTCTTTTGCTGTACGTTTGCCATGAGTGCTATGGCGCAGTTGAATCTTCAGTTGCACTATGATTTGGGACGTGCGCTTTATAACTCGTTGGATGGTCGTCCTTGGGTGACTACCACAGTAGAAATGTTTAAGGCTGACAAATGGGGAAGTACCTATTTCTTTGTGGATATGGATTATACCGATAAAGGAGTAGATTGTGCGTATTGGGAAATCAGCCGTGACTTGAAATTCTGGAAAGCACCTTTTGCGGCTCATGTGGAGTATAACGGAGGGTTGAATTATATCAACAATGCATTCTTGGGTGGTGTATCCTATAGCTGGAATAACGCAGACTTTTCGCGTGTGTTCGGCTTGCAGGTCTTGTATAAATATATTCAGAAGAATGAGAAACCTCATAACTTCCAGTTGACCGGTACCTGGACGCTTCATTTCGATGAAGGGAAATATACATTCAGCGGATTCATGGATTTCTGGCGTGAGAAACATAACGGACATGATTTTATTTTCATGAGTGAACCTCAGTTTTGGGTAAACTTGAATAAGTTCAAGCATGTGAACGATGAGTTTAACCTGAGTGTGGGTACAGAGTGTGAGTTGAGTACAAACTTTGCTATGCGTAATGGATTCTATTGTATTCCTACCTTGGCAATGAAATGGACGTTCTGATGAAAAAGGGAATGCTTGAAAAATTATTCGGCTTTGACCGGAATGTGACGCGGGTGCGTACGGAAGTAATGGCGGGAATTACTACGTTCCTGACCATGGCTTATATCTTGGCTGTCAATCCGAACATCTTGAGTGCGGCGGGTATGGATAAGGGTGCGTTGTTTACCACGACGGCTGTTGCATCGGCTTTTGCTACGCTGCTGATGGCTTTTTATGCCAAATTGCCTTTTGGACTGGCTCCGGGTATGGGACTGAATGCGTTTTTTGCTTATACGGTCTGCCTTACACTGGGCTATTCTTGGCAGTTTGCCTTGACAGCTGTGTTGCTGGAGGGATTGATATTTATCGTCTTGACGGTTACTAACTTGCGTGAGAAGATTGTGGATGCCTTGCCTGTGACCTTGAAAAATGCGATAGGAGCCGGTATCGGTTTGTTTATTGCTTTCTTGGGGCTGCAGAATGCCGGAGTTATTGTAAACAATGATGCAACGCTGGTCGGCTTGGGACAGATTACTTCTGGTTCGGCTTTACTGGCACTGATTGGTTTGCTGATTACTTCGGTGCTGCTGGTGCGACGCATGCGTGGGGCTTTGCTGTTTGGTATCCTGCTGACTACGCTGGTGGGTATCCCGATGGGGGTGACGCACATGGATGCGGTGGTGAGTATGCCGCCTTCCATTGAACCGATTTTCTTTAAGTTTGAGTGGGAGCATATCTTTACTAAGGAAATGCTGATTGTGGTGTTTACCTTCTTGTTTGTGGATATGTTTGATACCATCGGCACACTGGTGGGAGTGACTACCAAGGCAGGTATGATGACAAAAGACGGCAAAATACCTCACCTGAAGCAGGCTTTTCTGGTAGATGCCTTCGGAACAACAGTAGGAGCAGCGCTGGGTACCAGTACCATTACTACGTTTGTGGAAAGTGCATCGGGAGTAGGAGAAGGAGGACGCAGCGGATTGACAGCATTTGTTACGGCTCTTTGCTTTCTGCTGGCTTTGTTTCTGGCTCCGTTCTTTCTGGCTGTGCCGGGGGCGGCTACGGCTCCTGTCTTGATTCTGGTAGGACTGATGATGATGTCATCGGTAAAGAAGGTTGATTTTACAGATTACTCAGAGTCGATTCCTGCTTTTCTCTGCATTATTTTTATGCCTCTGGCTTATAGCATTTCGGATGGCATTGTATTGGGACTGATCAGTTATGTATTGATTAACCTGCTTTGCGGAAAACGGGAAAAACTGACTCCCGGCATGTGTTTGCTGGCTGCGGTGTTTGTCTTGAAATTCTTTATGTAATGATAACTCTGGAGTGCTGCACTGTTGAAAGGACTGGGTAACTCCGGTAGATTCTCTAACAAAACAAGCTTTAACTCGCTTGGCTTCTCCGGCTTTCAATAGAGCGGAGTATGCTCAGATGAGTTAAAGCTTGTTTCTTTTATCGGCTATGCTTTAGCCGGCTTCTTTATTCTTCTGTATCGAGCAGGAGCTCCATGACCTGGCAAGCCGATTTGGCAACAGAAGTACCGGGGCCAAAGATAGCCATTACGCCAGCTTGATACAAGAAATCATAATCTTGGGCAGGGATGACTCCTCCGGCAAAGACTAAGATGTCTTCACGTCCCAATCGCTTCAATTCTTCTATAATCTGCGGAACCAGTGTCTTATGTCCGGCTGCAAGTGAAGAAACACCTACTGCATGCACGTCATTTTCAACTGCTTCACGCGCTGCTTCTTCAGGAGTCTGGAACAAAGGTCCCATATCTACGTCGAATCCGCAGTCGGCAAATCCGGTTGCTACAACTTTGGCACCTCGATCGTGTCCGTCTTGTCCCATTTTGGCAATCATGACACGCGGACGCCGTCCTTCTTTTTTCGCAAATTGTTCGGTCAGTTCGCAAGCTTTTGCGAAATCTGCATCTTTTTTACTTTCTGATGAATACACGCCTGATATCGTTCTGATTACTGCTTTATATCGTCCGACTACTGCTTCGCAGGCATCGGATATTTCTCCTAAGGTGGCACGTACGTGAGCGGCTTCCACTGCCAACTCCAGCAGGTTTCCCTTTCCTGTCTTTACACATTCAGTAATGGCAGCCAGTGCCTTGTCTACTTCTTCCTGATTACGTCCTTCTTTTAACCGGCGCAGGTTTTCCACCTGTTCCTGACGCACTGCGGTGTTGTCTACTTCCAGAATATCAATTGGGTCTTCTTTTTCCAAGCGATACTTGTTGGTACCCACAATGGTTTGTTCACCTGAGTCAATCCGTGCCTGGGTGCGTGCGGCTGCCTCTTCGATACGCATTTTAGGAATACCGGTTTCAATCGCCTTAGCCATACCGCCCAGACGTTCGATTTCCTGGATATGCTCCCAGGCGCGATGAGCCAGTTCGTTGGTCAGTGATTCTACATAGTAAGAACCTCCCCATGGATCTACATTCTTGCATACCTGAGTTTCTTCCTGGATATAGATTTGGGTATTACGGGCAATACGTGCAGAGAAGTCGGTGGGCAATGCGATGGCTTCATCCAAGGCGTTGGTATGAAGTGACTGGGTATGACCCAATGCTGCTGCCATAGCTTCAATACAGGTACGTCCTACATTATTGAACGGGTCTTGCTCAGTAAGCGACCATCCGGAAGTCTGTGAGTGCGTACGGAGTGCAAGCGATTTGGGGTTTTTCGGATTAAACTGTTTCACAATCTTGGCCCACAGCATACGTGCAGCACGCATCTTGGCGATTTCCATGAAGTGATTCATACCGATGGCCCAGAAGAAAGAGAGTCGGGGAGCAAAGGCATCAATATCGATACCGGCTGCCACTCCGGCGCGCAGATATTCCAGTCCGTCGGCAAGGGTATAAGCCAGTTCGATGTCGGCTGTAGCTCCTGCTTCCTGCATGTGGTATCCCGAAATGGAGATAGAATTGAATTTAGGCATCTTTTGCGAAGTATATTCAAAGATGTCAGAAATGATTTTCATGGAGAATGCAGGCGGATAGATATACGTGTTACGTACCATGAATTCTTTCAGAATATCATTTTGGATGGTTCCTGCCATTTCTTCCAGCTTGGCTCCCTGTTCCAGTCCGGCATTGATATAGAATGCCATGATGGGAAGTACGGCTCCGTTCATGGTCATTGAAACAGACATTTTATTGAGCGGGATTCCGTCGAATAACACTTTCATATTTTCCAGTGAGCAGATAGATACACCCGCTTTACCCACGTCGCCAACTACTCTGGGATGATTCGGGTCGTATCCGCGGTGAGTAGGAAGGTCGAATGCAACCGACAATCCTTTTTGTCCGGAAGCCAGGTTACGGCGATAGAATGCGTTAGATTCTTCAGCGGTAGAGAATCCTGCATATTGACGGATGGTCCACGGGCGGAAGGTGTACATCATGGAATAGGGACCCCGCAGATAGGGAGGAATACCTGCTGCATAATCCAGATGCTCCATGCCTTCCAGGTCTTCTTTGGTATAAACCGGTTTTACCTGAATTTGCTCAGGTGTTTTCCAGTTGGCTGTAATGCCGTTTTCTTTTTGCCACTCCATTCCGTTTTGTGGATGGAATCCGGCAAATATATCGATGTTTTTAAAATTAGGTTTCATAGCTTTCCGTTTTTGAGCTTCAGTTTTTAAGTTTGTTGAAAGGGATTAGTCTACTCAAAAACTTATAGACTTAATAGCTTTTTGTTGTATTCTCGTAATGTTTCCAATACGTTGCAACGCACGTGGATAAAGTTTTCGATGCCTGCAGCTTTTAAATCGTCCATGCAGGCAGGTGCACCAGCCACAATAAACAGGGCTCTTCCGTTTACCTCCTGGAATGCCGGAATGGCATATTCCGCATATTCGTCATCGCTGGAACAGAGAACAATGATATCAGCTTGGGCATTGATGGCTGCCTTGACTCCTTCTTCAACGGAAGGAAAGCCGAGGTTGTCAATTACTTCATAGCCTGCGCAAGCAAGGAAGTTGCATGAGAACTGAGCACGTGCCTGACGCATGGCAAGATTTCCGATGGTAAGCATGAATGCCTTCGGGCGTTTGCCGGAGTGTTCGGTTTGCAGGCGGAGTGCTTCAAACTCGCTTGCAGCACGGTCTGTATTTAGGGCTGCAAATTCTGTATCACTTTCCTCGTTCTCGTTACCGCAGCAACATGCAGAAGTCAAAGGAGATTTTTCACCGGCTAATTCGGTGAAATTCGGATATTGGTTAGTTCCCAATAAGATTTCTTTACGTTTGGAAACGGCTTCATGACGTGCTTTGTTGCTTCCGTTTACAGCTTCTTGTATGCGGCCTGCTTTAACAGCTGCTGTCATACCTCCTTCTTCTTCCACTTGCAGGAAGAGCTCCCATGCCTGTTTAGCAATAGATACGGTCAGGTTTTCAATGTAATATGAACCTGCAGCCGGGTCAACGATACGGTTTAAATGAGCTTCTTCTTTTAATAACAGCTGCTGGTTGCGTGCGATGCGTTCAGAAAATTCGTTTGGACTTTCATAAACTTGGTCAAACGGAGTGACGGTCATGGAGTCAACTCCTGCAAGGGCAGCACTCATGGCTTCAGTCTGTGTGCGTAACAAGTTGACATGGGCATCAAACAGGGTGAGATTGAAATGAGAAGTTTCGGCATGCGCAATCATCTGGCAGGCACACAGGCATGAAGGTTTATATTCGTTGACTATTTGAGCCCATAATAAGCGTGCTGCTCTGAATTTGGCAATCTCCATGAAATAATTTGAACTGATGCCGAAGTTGAATTTTATTTTCTGTGCTGCAGTATCCACCGGAACTCCAGCTTCTGTCATGCAAGCCAGATATTGATTTCCCCAAGCTAATGCATATCCTAATTCCTGATAGATATAAGCTCCTGCATTATTCAGTTGGAGAGAGTTGACAGCGATACACCGGAAAGAAGGGTAAGGAGTCAGAATTTCAATTAACTCTTTAGCTGTAGGGATGAGTTCGCTACGGTCTTTTCCTTTCTTCAGCATTTTTCCGATGGGGTCGAAGTTGAATGAACCTTGCAATTTTTCGGGAGCATATCCCTTTTCTTTGAAATATTGAGTTACAAACCGGGCTAATTTAACGGTTTGCCGCTGGCAGGTTTTGAAGTTAAGTTCAATGCATTCGCAGCAAATATCTTTCAGCAAAGTATGAATAAATTCTTCACTTACGTCTTTTCCTTTTATTTTGAATCCCAAAGAATCAATGCCTTTGTTCAGTAAATCTAATGCTTTGGCATTGGCTTCTTCCGGATTATCTACCTGGATGTCTTGGCGGATAAACCAAGTATTGTCATTCTTTTTATTACCACGTAGGTAGGGGAATTGTCCCGGAAGCCCTTCAGTGGTTTTTAATCCTTCCAAGTCTTCCTGGCGGTAGAAAGGTTTCACTTTAAACCCTTCATAGGTTTTCCATACCAGCCTTTTTTCATAATCCGCTCCTTTCAGATCCACTGTAATTTTGTCCATCCATTCTTGGGTGGATACGGCGGGGAAATCGGAGAAGAGGGTCTCTTTACTATCTGCCATAGTTGATAAGTGTTTTTGTTGATATTTAGATTCAGTTGCTTCGGTTCGGAAGCCTACAATGGCAAATATACAAATTTCTTCTTAGGTTGTATCTTTTGGTATGTGAAAAAACGACAAATGGTAAGCCCTCATTCAAAGAACAGCTGCCTTGGCTTGCTGTCGTGAGCATCAAGGCAGCTGTGTCAAGAGGGGTTTAGTATAGAGGCTCTCCTTTATAGAAATCTAAAATCTTGGTTCGGAACAGATAGTCGTATTTGGCTTGAATACGATCAGACACGGCTTTCATCCATGCAGTACGTGCTTCGTTATATTCTGTGGCATTGGCTTTTCCGTTGCTGTATTTTTCTTTCATCAGAACGAAAGAGGCTTCGGCAGCCTGATCGGCTGTCCGGCTGCTTTGATATTGGCTTTCGGCACTTACGGCATTGTAATAGGCTTGCTGGATTTCTTTATATAGTGCTTTTTTGCTGTCTTCCAGTTGCCAGTTGAGTATGTTTTGCTGCACCCGGGCATTACGGACACGGTTTCGGGTAGCGAGCCGGTTAAACAGCGGAACGCTTAGCGAGAAGCCGATGTATTGGCTGAAATTATCGCGCAGCTGTGAACTGAAACTGTGATTCTCTTGTCCAGATACATTGAAGTAATTGGTGCTGAGTCCTGCCCCGAAACTGAGTTGCGGGTAATAGGCACTTTGAGCAATACGGATGTTGTGAGCAGCTCCTTCCAGCCGGTAGCGGGCAGCTTTGATAGATGGTTTGTTCCGGATTGCTTCGCAGTAGATGTCTTCCGGAGCTGTCAGTTCTTTGATGAAAGACGCTTCATCTGCTTCGGGAGAGACAATTTGAAAATCTTCCGGCGAAGGCAATTCTAAAAGCTGGCTCAGCTCAAGTAATGCCAGGTGATAATTGTTTTGAACTTGAACAGCCGAAAGTTGGTCTTGAGCCACACGTGCCTGCGCTTCGAGCCATTCGGATTTTGACGCTTTCCCGTTTTCAAAATAAGCTTCTTTTTGCCGGAGCATTTCCTTGCTCAGCAAGACTTGTTCCTGGGCTACTTTTTTAAGTTCTTCATTAAATAATACCTGTAAAAAAGAAGACGTAACTTGGATGCTGATATCTTCTTTTGCCTTGTTTAAGTCTTCAATCGCAGCTTTCAGATTGAGTTTGGAAAGTGCAATGTTGTTAGGAATCTGCATCCCGGTAAATAAGGGAATATTTGTGGTAAGATTTAATCCCGTATTTTGTGTATTCAGACTGCGGTACGTATTATCCGACTGAAGGCTTCGTCCGAAATTAAATGTGTGAGAAGCACTTCCGTTCAGGTTGGGCAAGCGGCTCCATTTGGCGGTATTGAGTTCTATTTCATTTTGCTCACATACAGACTCCTGTTGCTTGATTGTCAAATTATGTTCTATCGCATAGTCAATGCACTGCTTTAAGCTCCATGCCTGCT
The DNA here is from genome assembly GCA_900546645.1 of uncultured Bacteroides sp. Classification (GTDB taxonomy): domain Bacteria; phylum Bacteroidota; class Bacteroidia; order Bacteroidales; family Bacteroidaceae; genus Phocaeicola. The sequence goes on from URDR01000002.1 coordinate 43,662, forward strand.
GAGCGTGAGCCGTGAGATTTCCCATGACGAGAGGGAGGCATAGGGTAATTATTTTCTTCAGGTTATTCATGACTTATTCTTCTTTTTTCATTCCGCGGACAAGGTTGCCGGGCTGGAGACCTTGTTTGATTTCTATTTTTATGCCGTCGCTGATACCAGTTGTAACGGGAATGCGCTTGAACTGTTGTGCCGGTACACTATCGGTGAGCAGATAAACAAATGCAGAGTCACCGTTAAACTCAATGACACTTTCAGGTACTGTCAAAACGTGGTCGGCACGCTGTAATACGATTTCAGCATTGGCGCTATAGCCCGACCGGATGGTTACACTGTCGGGTATCTGGATAGCTGCCTTGATTTCAAACTGGTTTGCTCCATTGTTTTCTATGCTTTTCGGTGAAATGTATTCAAGACTGGCATTAAACTTCATGTTTTGCAGAGCTCCCAAGGTGATTTTTACCGGAATGCCTTCATGAATGCGTCCTACTTCAGTCTCGTCTACATTTCCCCGGAAAATCAAGTCGCTCATGTCGGCCACGGTAGCAATGGTGGTTCCGTCATTAAATGTATTACTCATGATAACCGAATTCCCTTCTTTGATGGGAACATCCAGAATCAGTCCGGTAATGGTAGATCGGATCAGGGTGCTGCTAAACGATGCGCTGCTTTGGGTAATACCTTCCTTTACAATTTCCAGATTATCTTTGGCAGCCTGCAATTCTTCTCTCGCTTGTTTGGCAGCCAATAAGGTTTGTTCATACTCTTCGTTGCTGACCAGTTTTTTCTGATACAGTTGGTCCATACGCTTTAGGTTGGTTTCAGCTTGCTCCCCATTCATCTTAGCCAGACGTACCCGACTTTCGGCTGCATTCAGTGACCCTAACTCCGGAATTACTTTCACTTTGGCTATGACTTCTCCTTTTTTTACGGTTTGTCCGGCTTCTTTGTACACTTCGGCTATGATTCCCGAAATCTGTGGCTTAATTTCTACTTCATCACGCGGTTCTATTTTTCCGGTGGCTACTGTTGTTTGTATTAAATCGCCTGTTTCAGCCTTTAAAATATGATAAAGTGTTTTCTTCGGCTGCGACTTTTGATATAAGAACACGAATGTTCCAATGAAAATCAGTGCGATACACACGAATACGATGACTTTGATGTATTTTTTCATACTTGTAGTTGATTAGTTTCTTCTTTATTTTATGGTTGCTTATTTTGAGGAATTCAGGTTATTCATCTCTGATAGCTTCTATCGGCTTGATAGCCATAGCCCTGTAAGCTGGAGCCAGCCCGGCAAGCAGTCCTAAAATCATCAGTAAGATGCAGGCTCCTACAGCCTCCCAGAATCCAATCTGAAAATGAACCGGAGCGGAAGGGGTAGAAGCTGCCGACTCAACGATATTGAGGAGGAAGACCGCGAAGGAGATACCTGACATGCCTGCCAGTGAGGTTAATACCATGCTTTCAGAAAGAATCTGTTGAAGAATGTCGGATGGGCGTGCTCCGATGGCGCGGCGGATACCAATTTCAGTAGTGCGCTCTTTAACCGTTACCATCATGATGTTACTTACTCCTATAGCACCGGCGAGCAGGGTACCTAATCCTACAATCCAGCTGAGGATGCGGATGCCTGAAAACAGATTATCCATCATGCTGAACATGACTTCGGCATTTAATATTATCAGGGCTTGCTGGTCGTCGGGGTGAATCAGGTGGGCCTGCTTCACAACCCTTTCAACCTTCTTTTCCACCTCACTGATGGAATAGCCTTTGTGTGCGGTATAGCAAAGCAACTGTACTTTTTGTCCGAAGTTGTAGTTTTGCTGCATAGTGGTAAAGGGAATGAGAATAGAAGTTTCCGACCTTCCTTGTACGGAAATGTTTCCGATCCCTGTGCTGACCCCGATAACTTGATAGTAGATTCCGTTAATCTCTATAAACTTGCCACACGGATTGGTTTTTTCCGGGAACAAGGTCTCATAGATACGTTTTCCTATGATGCACACCTTCCGTCGCTCTTGGATATCAATCTCATTGAGATAGCGTCCGAAGCTGATGGCCGGTTCTTCTATTTTTCCGTATTCCGGATAAAGCCCTTTTAAGGTTCCCGATATTTTATGCTCTCCGTAAATGACATTGACTCCCCACTTTGCCAAACTCGGAGTAATGACATCCACTTCAGGTACTTGGCGCTTTACGCGGTCTACGTCTTTGTTTTCCAAATCCCATGATCGCCCCTGCTGAAATCCTTTGTAAGCTTTTCCCGTCTGGTTGGCTCCCATGAAGCCAGAGTTGGTGGCAAATCCGGCAAAATTCTGTGAAAGCTTGTCCTGCATGCCTTGCGCTCCTCCCATTAAGGCAACTAACATGAATATTCCCCAAAATACGCCGAAGGCAGTCAGTATGCTGCGTGTTTTGTTTCGGGTGAGGGTGATGAGAATTTCTTCCCATGTGTCTAAATCTAATTTTTTCATACTTCTTTAATCGGCTCTAAGTGCTTCAATCGGACGGATGCGGGCTGCTTTCCTTGCGGGAAACAGACCTGCCAGTGTTCCGGCAACAATCAAGGTCAGGGTAGCTTCGATGGCTATGCTGATGTCAACCGTAGGATTCTCGAATACAGTGACAGAAAACATGCGTGCATCGATGGTTTGTCTGCCGGCTACGTGATTCATGTATTCGGTAACCGCAATACCTGCCACCATGCCTATGTAGCCAAAGAAGGTGGTAATGGTAACACTTTCGGAAATGATGAGCCAGAGTATAGACATGGGTTTGGCTCCAAGGGCTTTGCGGATGCCAAATTCATGCGTCCGCTCGCGTACGGTGATGAGCATGATATTGCTGACTCCCACAATGCCGCTCAGCAGGGTAAAGATTCCGATAATCCAGATAGCCAGATGAAGAATGTTGCCTGCCGTTTGCTGTTGTAAATATTGTGTGAAGCGGTTCCATATCCAGATGGCACCGTCGTCGTCGGCTGCAAACTGCTTATAAGAGCCGAGAGCTTTCCGGTAATCGTTTTCAAAGCGGGTGTTCAGTTCTTCACTGGCTAATCCCTTGGTTGAAAAAATAAGGTTATCAATACTGTCTCCTTTATTATAAATAAGCTGGAGGGTAGTAAAGGGTACAAGGGCGGTAGGAGAAAAACTGTTTTGGTCGGTATAAATGCCTACTACCTGATACATGACTCCGTCGGAATTGATGTATTTTCCTAAAGAGTTGGCTTTTGGAAAGAGTGTTTTTTCTGTCTTTTCGTGGATAACCACCACTTTCCTTCTTTCCTGCATATCGCGCTCATTAATGAATCTTCCTTTTTTTAATTGAACCGCTTCCAGTTCGGGGTAGTTTGGAAAGACCCCGTCCAACCCGATGCTTATGGCTTCTTTTTCGTAGGTAAGATGAGCATCGCTTTTGCTTACCGTAGCTCCGGTGGCAATGATGTGAGTGGGAAAAGCTTGGGCGGTTAACTTACGGTCGTTTTCATTCAGTGAGATGAGTCTTCCTTCTTTCATTCCTTGGAAGGGCTTTGAGGTAACTCCGGGATAAATTTTCATGGAGTTCATCATCATGCCTTCCGACTGTCCTTCAAAGGCATGAATCAGTCCGTTCCCGGAACCGAGCAAGACAATCAGCATAAATATTCCCCATGCTACGGAAAAGCCGGTTAATAAAGTGCGCAGTTTGTTGCGCATGATGGTGCCGTATATTTCAATGAGTAAATCCATGTCAGTTATTTCATATAGCCGTTTTTTCCAAACGGGGATGCATTATGGTCTATATTGTCTTCGATGCGTTCGATGACTCCGTCTTTAATATGGATGATTTTGTTGGTTTGATTGGCAACCCCGCTTTCGTGGGTAACGACCACAATGGTCAGTCCCTCTTTTTCGTGCAGTTCCTTCAGCAGATTCATCACTTCTACTGAGGTTTTGCTGTCTAATGCGCCGGTAGGTTCATCGGCAAGGATGATTTGTGGTTTGGTAATCAAGGCCCTGGCAATGGCTACACGCTGTTTCTGTCCGCCCGATAATTCATTCGGCATGTGGTGTGCCCATTCTTTCAGACCTAACTTTTCAAGATATTCTAACGCAAGCTGGTTGCGCTTTTTCCGGCTGACACCTTGATAGAATAAAGGAAGAGCTACATTCTCCATGGCATTTTTAAAAGAAATCAGATTGAACGACTGGAAGATAAAGCCAATCATCCGGTTCCGGTATTCGGCAGCTTTCGTTTCATTCAAGTTTCGGATAAGGATGTCATTTAGGTAATACTCTCCTTCATCATAATTATCTAAAATGCCAAGAATATTCAGCAGGGTGGACTTCCCGGAGCCGGAAGCTCCCATGATAGAAACAAACTCTCCTTTTTTAATCGTAAGATTTATACCTTTTAATACGTGAAGAGGAGTCCCGTTATTATAGGTCTTGTTGATATTTGTTAGTCGTATCATTTCTTAAGTTTCTTTCTGTGATGTGGCGCAAATATAAGAAAAGTTAGTTTTCTCTATAAATAAACAAGAAAAAATTTGTTACATAGGGGGCGAATCCTTATTTTTGCCTTGATAATTAACCTAAAAACATATAAACAGTATGACTATAAGCAATATGGAAAAACCTTACGTAGTTGGTATGGATATTGGCGGTACCAATACCGTTTTCGGTATCGTTGATTCTCGTGGCAATGTTTTGTCTTCAGATTCTGTGAAAACACAGCAGTATGATGTGATTGATGAGTATGTAGATGCCGTTTGTAAAAAACTTTTGCCTTTGATTCAGGCCGTAGGTGGTGCTGATAAAATTAAAGGTATGGGTGTAGGTGCTCCAAACGGAAATTATTATAACGGAACGATTGAATTTGCTCCCAACTTGCCATGGAAAGGTATTATTCCATTGGCTGCTATGTTCGAAGAAAAGTTAGGTATTCCTACTGCATTGACGAATGACGCAAATGCAGCTGCTATCGGTGAAATGACTTATGGTGCTGCCCGTGGAATGAAAGATTTTATCATGATTACTTTGGGTACAGGTGTAGGTAGTGGTATTGTTATCAATGGTCAGTTGGTATATGGTCACGATGGTTTTGCCGGCGAATTGGGACACGTGATTGTTGACCCGGTTGGAAGACCATGTGGTTGCGGACGTAGAGGTTGTTTGGAAACTTACTGTTCTGCAACTGGAGTGGCTCGTACTGCACGTGAATTCTTGGTTCAGCGTACCGAACCGAGCTTGTTGAGAAATATCCCTGCAGATGATATTGTATCAAAAGACGTATATGATGCTGCGGTAAAAGGTGATAAGCTGGCTTTGGATATTTTTGAATTTACCGGTAGTGTATTGGGAAAAGCTCTGGCTAACTTTATTGCCTTCTCAAGTCCGGAAGCTATTATCTTATTCGGTGGCTTGGCAAAATCGGGTGATTATATCATGAAACCGATTCAGAAAGCAATCGATGATAATATCTTGAAAATTTATGCAGGAAAGACAAAATTACTTCTTTCTCAGTTGAAAGATGCAGATGCAGCTGTATTGGGTGCAAGTGCATTGGGTTGGGAAGTAAAAGAAGACTGATTATTCCTTCACATGTTATATTTAAGAAAAGGCTACCCTTTGGGGTGGTCTTTTCTTTGTATATACAGGTTTGTTTTTTCGGAGGCAGAACACCTTCTTTGAGGAGCTTCAGACGCCTTGTCGTTTCAAGTGATTTGCCTTGGTGTTTTAATCTGTTCGCCTTGGCATTTCAACTCTTCCGCTTCGACGAGTTTGCGGCATGTTTTTGGGGCTTGTATTGACATGGAAAGGAAGGCGGAGTTTGGGGAGCAGAAGGGAGGAACATAAAAATAAAAGAGGATATTTCGTGAGAAATACCCTCTTTTATATGTAAGGAAGTAATTGTTTTCAGAATTATGCGTTAACGCGTTTTTCCTGAATTCTGGCTTTCTTACCGGTAAGTGCACGCAAGTAGTACAATTTAGCACGGCGTACTTTACCCACCTTGTTTACAGTAATGCTGTCGATAGCCGGAGATTCCAACGGGAAAATACGTTCTACACCTACAGTTCCTGACATCTTACGTACGGTGAAGCGTTTTTTGTCACCATGACCTGCGATTTTGATAACAACACCACGGTACAACTGTACACGTTCTTTGCTACCTTCAACGATACGGTATGCTACTGTAATAGTATCACCAGCTTTGAATGAAGGATGCTGTTTGCCAGTAGCAAATGCTTCTTCTGCAATTTTAATTAAATCCATTTTTCTTTTTAAATTAAATTGTTTATCGTTACAACGCAACATACCAAGTAACTCTTCTTTGGCAGCGATTGCGCGAAAGCGGTGCAAAGTAAGTGATTTTTGGGAACATAGCCAAATATTTCATGAGGTTTTTAAAAAAAATGCGAGGTTCTTTCGCTTCGTTTTGTGCTTTTCTTGTGAGACTTTTCTTTTTTGGTTATTTTTACCCCAATAAACAAATTGGTTTATGAAGAAGTGTGTTTTGAAGAATAATATTTTAGTGTTGGCGTTTGCCGGATTCGCTACTTTGGCAGGATGTAAATCCGGTTATTCGTTAGTGGAGGTAGAGGGAAGCCCTATTCCTGTTACCGCTGAGTATGAAGCATATCCTGATATGGAAGCGGAGGAGATACTCCGTCCATATAAGTTGAAGGTGGATAGTATGATGTTGCCCGTAATCGGACATTCGGCTGCAAATTTGACAGCCAAACGTCCGGAGTCTCCCTTATCGAACCTGATTGCCGATGTGCTGCGTGGTGCAGCCAGACCGGTGGTGGGAAGAGAGGCCGATGTGGCAGTGATGAATATGGGTGGCATCCGGAATGCATTGCCGAAGGGAGACATTACCTTTGGCACCATTTATGAGATTGCGCCTTTTGAGAATGCATTGTGCCTGCTGACTATGGATGGAGCTACGCTGGAAAAGCTTTTTGAGCAAATAGCAGCCGTGGGCGGTGAGGGCTTGAGCGGGGCAAACCTGACTATTAACAACGGGAAAATATTTGAGTCACCGCAAGTGAACGGCAAGTTTATTGACCCGAAGAAGGAATACATCGTAGCTACGATTGACTATTTGGCAGAAGGAAACGATCGGTTGTCGGCTTTCCGTGAAGCGAAGTCGAAGACGGTATATAAAGACAAACTGCTGCGTAACTTGTTGCTCGATTACGTGAAAGAGATGCAAAAGAAAGGGAAAGCGATTGATGCCAAAGTAGAAGGGCGAATCCAAATGGTTGAAATTATAACAATAAGAGAAGATTGATGCCATGAAAAAAATATATGTATTTTTATTTGCATGCTTGCTTTCAAGTATGCTTTCTGCTCAAGGCAGTAAGGAGTTGTACATTCTCCATACCAATGATACTCACAGTAGAATTGAGCCGTATGCTTCTTCTTTCCCTGATACACTGGTGGCAGGAAAAGCCGGATTTCTCCGGCGGGCTGCGCTGATTAAACAGCAGCGGAAAGAGCATAAGAATTTGCTGTTGTTTGATTGCGGCGACTTCTCACAGGGAAGCCCTTATTATAACCTGTTTAAGGGGGAAGTAGAAATCAAATTGATGAATGCGATGGGATACGATGCCGGAACCATCGGAAACCATGAGTTTGACTTCGGCTTGGAAAATATGGCGCGTTTGTTTAAAATGGCGAAGTTTCCGATTGTCTGTGCCAACTACGATGTACAAGGTACGGTGCTCGAAGGATTGGTCAAAGAGTATGTTGTGCTGGAGCGAGAAGGAGTCCGTATCGGTGTCTTCGGGTTAGGTCCTAAGCTGAGTGGGCTGGTGGCTCATTCTTGTTCGGGAGATGTGAAGTTTGAAGACCCGATAGCGGAGGCACAGCGTGTGGCTGATTGGTTGAAGGAACAGGAAGCATGCGACTTGGTTATTTGCCTGTCTCATTTAGGATGGGAAGGGAAGCCTTACTCGGATGTGGAACTGATCAAGCATACTCGTCATATAGATATCGTATTGGGAGGACATTCACATTCTTTCTTCGATGCTCCTAAATATTATAAGAACTTAGATGGAATGGATATTACGCTTCAGCAGATGGGTAAACATGCTGCTTTTGTGGGTAAGATGGTTGTAAAAATGCAAAAGGATTGATAGCAAATGAATATTCGTATGAACTGGTTAGGTATATGCTTGCTGATGATGGGGCAGGCACTGATGGCGCAGGTTTCTTCTCCTCGTTTGCAGGCAGATGATGTTGAGGCTTGCAGGCAGTGGGTTGATGAACAGATGAACGCAATGACACTGAAGCAGAAGGTAGGACAGTTGTTTATTCACACGGTAGCCCCGCTTACTACGCAAGCCAACCGGAAGAACATCGAGCAGGCTGTAACGGAGTATGGTATGGGTGGACTTTTGTTTTCGGGTGGAGATATTCAGAAGCAGATTGAACTGACAAACTATGCGCAGGGATTGGCTTCGGTTCCTTTGATGATTACCTTTGATGGTGAATGGGGACTGGCCATGCGTTTGAAAGGAACTCCGTCGTTTCCGCGTAACAGAGTGTTGGGCTGTATTCAGAATGATTCTTTGCTTTATGAATATGGGCGTGAAGTGGCTCGTCAATGCCGTGAAATAGGAGTGCACGTAAACTTTGCACCGGTGGCTGATGTGGATAATAATCCCAAGAATCCGGTTATCAATACACGCTCGTTTGGTAGTATTCCTTTGCAGGTAGCCCGGAAGGCGGTAGCCTATTCGCATGGACTGGAAGATGGGGGCGTGCTGGCTGTGTGTAAACATTTTCCCGGACATGGAGATACGGAAACAGACTCTCATAAATCGCTTCCGGTTTTGAATTTTGACCGGGCTCGTCTGGATAGCGTGGAGCTGCTTCCTTTCCGGGAAGCAATCCGTGCCGGGGTGGGCGGTATGATGGTTGGTCATTTACATGTTCCTTCCTTGGGGAAAAAGCCGGCATCTATCTCATCCGACATCGTAGCTGGGGTACTTCAGAATGAGCTGGGCTTTCATGGACTGACATTTACCGATGCCTTGGAGATGAAAGGTATTTCCGGTAATGAAGCTGTATGTGCGCAGGCTTTGATGGCAGGAAACGATATGTTGCTTGCTCCTCGTAACTTGAAGCGTGAACTGGCTGGGGTAATGAGTGCCATCCGCTCTGGTAAGTTGAGCGAGGAATCGATTAATGAAAAATGCAGGAAGGTGCTTACCTTTAAATATATCCTGGGCGTAAATCAGCAGAAAAAAGTCTCAGGAAACGGGGTGATGAGCCGCTTGAATACACCGGAAACGGAGGTGCTGATGAATAAACTGAAGCAAGCAGCGGTTACGCTGGTGAAAAATGAGGAAGATGTGTTGCCACTCGACTTGTCGCTTTCTGGTACGGTGCTGTTAAGTATTTCTTCTACTCTGACTGAAGACTATCCGTTTTACCGTAGTTTGCGTGAAACCTTACCTGTTACATGGATTCGGGCTAACTTAGACTCGCTTGCATCGATTCGCAAACGTATCCGTCCGGCTCAGCGGGTTATTGTGGCAGTACACGATTCGAAAGTGGCTTCTTATAAAGGATTGATAGAGCAGCTGGCTGCCGATAAGCCTGTGGTGCTGGTTTGTTTTAATTCGTTGAAGGTATTGGGCGGATTGAATCAGGCTGTTAAGAAATCATCGTCGGTGGTACTCGCTCACTCAGGAGAACCTGAGATTCAGCGCTATGTGGCGGATGTACTGATTGGAAAACAGGAAGTTAATGGTCGGCTGTCTGTCCCTTTGGGCATTTATCCGGCAGGTACAGGAGTTACACTTGATCCGGATCGTCCTCAGGAATATACTCCTGAAGAGCTGAATATGAATGCAGCATTGCTTTCGCGTATTGATTCAATTGCACGCGAAGGGATAGATAAAGGGGCTTATCCCGGATGTCATGTACTGATTTATCGTTACGGTATGCCGGTTTATAATAAATGTTTTGGTACACATACGTATGAGGGGAAAGAGCCGGTTCGTGAAAACGACTTGTATGATTTGGCTTCATTGAGCAAGACTACCGGTACGCTTCTGGCTGTAATGAAACTGTATGATGAAGGAAAGTTCGGACTGACTGACAAGGCTTCTAAATACTTGCCTTTCTTGAAAGGCACTGACAAGCAAAACATCACGATTCAGGACTTGTTGTACCATGAATCTGGCTTGCCTGCTTATTATCCCTTTTATAGGGAGCTGATAGACCTTAAGACCTGTAAGGGAGGTTTGTTCCGCAAGAAACCGGATGCGCACCATCGGATTCAGATTGAACCCAATTTATATGCTTGTTCCGACTTTTCTTACAAGAGTGAATGGGTATCTATGAAACCTTCGCCCGATTATCCGCTTCAAGTGGCTGCTAATTTGTTTGTAAGAAAAGAGTTTCGTGATTCTGTTTTACATAAAATAGCAGAACAACCTTTAAAAGGGCGGTCTTACCGGTATAGCTGCTTGAACTTTATGTTACTGAAAGAATTGGTTGAGGTGGTTTCTGGAGAATCGATGGATACGTACTTGGAGCGTGTGTTTTATAAGCCGATGGGACTTACACGTACGCTTTATAATCCGCTGGCACGCTTCCCGAAAGAAGAGATTGTGCCGACGGTGAAAAATGACTTTTTGCGCGGAGGACCGCTGCAAGGGTATGTGCATGATGAGGTGGCTGCTTTTTTAGGCGGAGTTTCTGGAAACGCAGGCTTGTTTTCTACGGCTCAAGATGTGGCGCGTATTTATCAGATGTTGCTCGATAAAGGAGTCTGCGGTGACCGCCGTTACTTGAGTAGGGCTACTTGTGAACTGTTCTTGAAAGTGAAGTCGAATAACAGTCGTCGTGGTTTGGGGTTTGATAAACCTGATATGGATAATCCTGATAAAGGTCCCTGTGCTGCTGAAGTTCCGGCTTCTACATTCGGTCATACCGGGTTTACCGGTACATGTGCCTGGGCTGACCCGGATAATGAGTTGATTTTTGTCTTCTTGTGTAACCGCATCTATCCCCGTCCGTTTGACCGTAAGAACCTGATGCGGCTGGATATCCGTACGCGTATGCAGCAAGTAATGTATCAGTCTTTAATGAAATAATATTATTTAGACAAAGTACAAATTATGTAGATTTTGCAATGTAGATGTTACAATGAATAGTAAAAACATTACCTTTGTATCATCAATTAGTACTAATAATAACTTAACTTTTTTACAACAATGGCTTACGTAATTAGTGACGATTGTATCGCTTGCGGTACTTGTATCGATGAATGCCCGGTTGGCGCAATCTCTGAAGGTGACAAATATTCTATCAATCCGGATGCTTGTACAGAATGTGGTACTTGCGCTGACGTTTGTCCTTCTGAAGCTATCAGCTTGGGATAATAAGAGTACAGTCGTCTGTATGACAACTAACACAACGCTGTTTCTCCGTTGGAGAGACAGCGTTTTTTTATGCCTCCTCTGGTGTGTCTCCTTGAGTGGCAATGGTGAATGGAATGAGAAACATTCTTGGATGGCAGGTGAAAGGAAACCTTGTTGTTACTAACGGCGTTTTGCTGTTGCTCTTATGGTGAAGTAAGAGAGAATGTTCGTTTTTCTTCTCTCCTAAAAGAGTTTTCACGAAATTTGCTTGCATCCTACACGTTTTTTTTGATTAACCTATTTGAAAACAAGATTTTGCAGCGTGTAAGGCGCAGTGCTGTACGGTGTAGGGTATTGTAGGGAGCTTTACGCTGGAATGAGGAAGGAGAATGAGGAAAGAAATGGGTTTATACCTTAGTTTATAAGCGGAATCAACAATAGTCTGTCAATCAAATAGTCTTGAAAAGTGGCATAAAAAAGAGATGCCTTAAAAAGACATCTCTTTTTAAATTCTTCAAGAAGTAATCAAGAATTATGCTTCAGCCGGAGCTTCAGTTGCTTCTTCAGCCGGAGCTTCTTCAGCGTTAGCGGCAGCTTCTGCTTCTGCTTTAGCAGCAGCTTCAGCAGCTTTCTTTTCTGCTACTTTCTTAGCGATTTCTTCGTTTACTTTCTTTTCAGCTTCCAAACGTGCTTTTTCAGCAGCTTTCTTAGCTTCTTCTTCTTTAGCTTTTAATGCAGCCAAACCTGCTTGTTTGTTTTCTTTCCAAGCGTTGAAGCGAGCTTCTGCAGTAGCCTCGTCGAATGCACCTTTAGCAACACCGCCCATCAAGTGTTTTTTCATGTAAACACCTTCACGAGACAAAATGTTACGTACAGTGTCAGTAGGCTGTGCTCCTACCATTACCCAATGGTAAGCACGTTCAAAATTCAAATCTACTGTGGCAGGATTGGTGTTAGGGTTGTAAGTACCAATTTTTTCAGTAAATCTACCATCACGTGGTGCTCTTGCGTCTGCAATAACGATAGCGTAGAACGCATATCCTTTGCGTCCGTGTCTTTGCAATCTGATTTTAGTTGCCATTTCTTAGTTGTTTTTTTATAATTAATGATTTGAATTATGCTAATAACCCGTATTAGCGGCTGCAAAGGTATAATTTTTATTTTGAATGACAAAGCCTTGTGGCTTATTTATTTAGTTCGCGCAGCCATTTCTCTAATTCGCCGGTCCATTGACGCTTGTAGATGAAGTGGTCTTGGTATCCCCATCCATGGTTGCCTGTGGGATAAATATGCATGGTGGCAGATACTTGCTTATTGGTTAGAGCCGTGTAATAGTCTATACTATTTCTAACCGGAACTACCGTATCGTCTGAACTGTGCATGATAAATGCCGGAGGAGTTTGTGCGGTAACTTGTTTTTCGTTTGAGTAAAGAGTTTCCAGTTCCTTGCTTGCCGGTTTTCCCAGCAAATTGTCGTGTGACCCCATATGGGTATACGTAGGATCCATGGTGATAACCGGATAGAATAAAATCTGAAAGTCGGGGCGTGTGTCATGGGTAAAATGAGTTGCTGCGGTACTTGCCAGATGACCTCCGGCTGACGATCCCATTATACCTACTTTTTTGATGTTCCATTGTGCTGCATTCTTGTGCATAATGCGGATTGCTTCCTGTACGTCGCTTAGAGGAACATCATGATGTCCGTGAGGCATTCGGTATTTTAATACAGCATAGGTAATGCCTTGTGCATTAAACCAGTCTGCCATATCAAGTCCTTCATGATTCATGGCAAGCATGGCGTAAGCTCCACCCGGGCAGGCAACGATGGAAAGTCCGTTTGCTTCTTTGGCAGGGAATACATAAAGAATGGCTGCTTCATTTGTTCCGTTTTGGTTAGGAGCTCCGTTTTCCCATAATTTTATTTCAATGGGTTTTTGTGCCGATAGTAAAGTGGCTGTCAATAAAAAGGCGGTGAATAAAAAGGATGTTTTCATAGGATATGCTAAATGGTTATTTCGTAGGTGTTTAAATATAAGTTTATAAGCTCCCTGTTCTTCTAGTCAGAAGAAAGGGAGTTTACAAACTTAAAAATGGTATAAATTTATTTCTTTAGTTTTAAGCTTGCTTTCACAAGGAAAAGAATAAGTAAAATATATGCAATTAAAGATATGATTTCACTCATAGGATTGCTTAGCCAAGCTTCATTGATGAAGTTGATGTTACAATAGCGCATAATGGCACTTACAACTCCCATCAATGCTCCACCGGCGATGAATCCTGAAGCGAGCAACGTACCTTGCTCATTGCGTGCGTTGTTAACTGCCTCATCTTTGCTACGGGTAGTTACATACCAATTTACTGCGCCTCCTACAAGTAGCGGCAGGTTTAGCTCTAAAGGAATGAACATTCCTAAGGCAAAAGCCAGTGCGGGAACTTTAAAGAAAGTAAGGACCAAAGCCAATAGAGCACCTGTACCATAAAGTAACCAAGGAGCACCTACGCCATTCATTAACGGGTCGATAACCGCAGCCATGGCATTTGCCTGTGGAGCAGCAAGCTGACCGCTTGTAAATCCGTATGAATCATTCAGTACCATGATGACTCCACCTACCGTTGCTGCAGAAACCAGTGTTCCTAAAAACTTCCAGGTTTCCTGTTTGCGGGGTGTACTTCCTAACCAGTAACCAATCTTCAGGTCGGTAATAAATCCTCCAGCCATTGATAAGGCTGTGCAGACTACACCTCCCATCACCAGAGCTGCCACCATGCCGGTTGCTCCGTTTAATCCTACAGCTACCATGATGACAGAAGCCAGAATCAGGGTCATCAGGGTCATTCCTGATACCGGATTCGTTCCGACAATAGCAATGGCATTGGCTGCTACAGTGGTAAAAAGGAACGAAATACCTGCCACTAACAGAATGGCAACTGCCGTGTGAAGAATATTCCCCTGCATTACATCGAAGTAGAAGAACAGCAAGATGAGAAGCAAGGTAAATATAGAACCGAACGCAATGATTTTCATTGGAATATCTTTCTGCGTACGTTCTACATTATCTTCCGCCTTTTTACCTCCCATTTCCTTGGAAGCCAGACTTACTGCACTTTTTATGATACCCCATGAACGGACAATACCGATGATACCTGCCATTGCGATACCTCCGATACCAATGCTCTTGGCATATTCTTTGAAAATCATCTCGGGTGACATGTCTTTTACAGCTGTAGCGATTTCCGGATTCCAGGCATTCAATACTTGATCACCCCAGATAAGTGAAAAACCGGGAACAATAATTAACCATACAGCCAAAGAACCCGCACAGATGATGGCGGCATATTTTAATCCGATGATGTATCCTAAGCCAAGAACTGCAGCTCCCGTATTGATTTTAAATACGAGCTTAAACTTATCGGCAATCATTTCTCCCCATCCGCATACCCTGCTGGTGAAGTTTTCATTCCACCATCCGAAAGAACCTACGATGAAGTCATATAATCCACCGATGGCACCGGCTATCAATAAAGGTTTAGCCTGGTCACCTCCTTTTTCACCTGAAACAAGTACCTGTGTGCTTGCTGTGGCTTCAGGGAAAGGATATTCTCCATGTTTATCTTTTACGAAATATTTTCGGAATGGAATTAAGAACAAAATGCCTAAAACTCCTCCGAGCAAAGAACTGATAAACATTTGCATGAAGTTGACTGTCATTTCAGGATACTTTTCCTGAAGGATATAAAGAGCCGGCAGGGTAAAAATGGCTCCGGCAACGATTACTCCCGAGCAGGCACCTATGGACTGAATCATGACATTTTCCCCTAAAGAGTTTTTGCGCTTGGTGGCACTTGAAACGCCGACAGCGATAATGGCAATAGGGATGGCGGCTTCGAATACCTGTCCGACTTTGAGACCGAGATAGGCTGCGGCAGCCGAGAAAATTACAGCCATTATAATTCCCCATGAAACCGACCAGAGGTTTACTTCGGGATAGTTTTTTTGAGGTGACATGAGAGGGTTATACTCTTCTCCTTTCTTTAGTGGTCGGAATGCGTTTTCCGGCAGTCCTACCTGTTTTTCCATTTCTTCTTTCATGTGTGTTTCGGTATGATTATCAAGATAAACTATGTGTTAATAGCTTGTTTTTAAAACTTGTTTCAGACGTTCTATTACATCCGGGCTTTTTATTTCTTTTTTTCCGGTCAGGATGAAAGAAAAATGATCAGCTAAAATTTCTTCCGGATTGATGATATAATTCGTGTTTTCGCCTACCTGACTCAGGAAATCTTCTGCATCGCTGAGGCTGTAAATGAGGGTTTCTCCGTTATGTTGGATAGGGATAAACTGTTCATTCAAAGGAATAAGTCCCACTTTGGCATACTCAAAGAATGAGCCGGCTCCGTTGTAGGCTTTCGGTGTATAAAGTAGCATGGTGCAGTTTTTCTTTTCTCCCTGAATGGTGAATACGCCATAACTGTCATGGCTGCTGATATCAGGATTGGATATACGTTTTTCAATAATGTCAGCCGGAAAAAGAATTTCGCGGTTAAGTACATGAAAACCGATGGTGCTGTAAGCTGCAGCTTTAAACTTTTTATTATTGCGTGTAAGAATGTGGAAGATTTCATGAGATAGAATGCGGGTTAACGTTTCATCGGAAGCTTCGTTCAAAATATTTTCGCCTAAAGCAATCCAGTTTTTACGTGTATATCCGCCAGCTCCGCCTTCTTCCTTCATGGTAGTTTTCACCAAAACAACTTCATTGGGGAAAGGTAGGGTAAGTTTCTGCTTCTTTATTTGAGTATTGATTGCTTTCATTGCCCGATTAATTCTTTCTTTTTCTTTGTCGCTCCAGTTACGGGTTTCATTCATGGCTAAAGTAAGCAACTGTGACTTTTTCCCTTCTGTGGTCTGCAAGCGTGAATTTATATCAAACTGATTCCAGTTTCGGGTGTAATCATCAATATCCGTAATGAGCATTTGAGCTTCAGCCCGGGTAGCAAAGCGGAAAGAAGGAGTAGAGTTGCTTTGTGCACAGACAGAAGAAGCTACTGAGAGGAGCAAGGAAATTCCCCATGCTATGAAAAGGGTACGCGGTATTTTCATCATAATCAAAGTTTATTGGTATACATAATTTATTCAAAGCGGTAAATATAGAAGAATATTTTTGTTCCTTCTAATCTTGAAAAAGATTTTTTTGATATTCACCTCTTTTTAAGGGACTGTTAAAACGTATTTATTCAGAGAGATACTGTAGAATATCTGCTGACCGGTCGGCAATAAAGTCTGGCTGATAAGACTCCAGCTCGGCACGTGGACGGAACCCCCAGCTGACTCCGATAGTGGTTACACCTGCATTTTTTCCCGTTTGCATATCTACACATGAATCACCTACATAAACCGTTTCCAAGGGGGTTACACGGGCCTTTTCCATAATTTCAAACACAATATGCGGATGAGGCTTGGAAGGCACCCCCTCTCTTTGTCCGAGTATTTCTGTAAAGTCTATCTCCGGGAAAAACTGATGAACTAGCTTGCGTGTAGCTTCTTGGTATTTATTCGACGCAACTGCTATTTTCATTCCTTTTTCTTGAAGTGTTTTCAGCAAGGTCGGAATGCCGGGGTAGGGACGGCTTAAATCTGCATTATGCAGGTTATAAAAAGGGATGAACTCCGACCGTATTTTCAGAATGTTTTCTTCCGAGCGTGCGCCTTCGGGTAAGGCTCGTTCGAATAACTTGTTTATACCGTTTCCTACAAAAAAACGATAAGCGTCTGTCTCGTGGGTAGGATAGCCAAATAAAGATAAGGCTTGATTGGTTGCAGTGGCAAGGTCGGCAATGGTATCCAGTAAGGTTCCGTCTAAATCGAATATAATGATTTTTTTCATAAGAGAATCTGAAAGATTAGGGGTAATAAGTAGCCTCTATTCCAACCTGCTCGCACTGAGCTCCCATAGGAGGATTTTGTTTATACAGGCAGATGGTTATTTCTGTCAGGTTGGGGAAGCTTTTAAACAGCTGGCGAGCTATCCGATAGGCAACATGCTCTAAAAGGAGTGAGGGAATTTTCATTTCAGCTTTTACCACTTCAAAAACATGAGCGTAATTGATGGTTCCTTCTAACCGGTCGTTTTCGGCAGCTTGTGTGAAGTCGGTTTTCAAGCGTAAATCAATGGTATATTCTGCCCCTACTTTATTTTCTTGAGGCAATACTCCGTGGAAAGCATATAGTTTCAGCCCTTTCAGATGAATATACATGGAGTTGGAAGTCATGGCAGTAATGGTTTAAAGTGAGAGAAAGGTATGTCTGAATAGCTTCATAGACATACCTTTCTTTTATAAAAACTCGGTTTGTTTATCCGCAGCGGGAAGAACCGCAGGTTTTACAGATAAGACAACCTTCTTGATAAACTAAAGTTTCATGACCACAGTTCGGACATTTAACTCCTTTGGCTTCTGTACCGTCTTGTACGTATTTCTTTAAAGCACGAACTACACCATTTTTCCAAGTGTTGATATTCTCACTGTCAAGCTGAAGTGAGTCAACCAACTTGATTACCTGTTCAATAGGCATACGCCAGCGCAATACGCCAGAAATAAGTTTTGCATAGTTCCAGTATTCTTTATTGAATTTTTCAGAAAGTCCTTCGATCGTCATTTTATAACCCCGTTTGTTTTCAAACTGGAAGTCATAACGCTTCACACCATCTTCATCGTAGTTTTTGATAATGCGTCCGCAGGTTACTGACTTAGGCAGCAGGATGCCCTCTTCATCATCTTGCAGACCTGTGAAGATTTCGTAGGGATGTCCGTCGAGTATGCCCACAAATGCAACCCATTTCTCTTTGTTGTTTTGGAAGCGAACAACATCAGCTTCCAATACTTTCGGGCGCACTTCTACTACTTGAGGCGGCTTACAGTGGCATTCTTCTTCTTTTTTCTTTTCTTTTTTTGTAGAAATCAAAACTCCGGCGCGTGAGCCATCACGATAGACTGTACATCCTTTGCATCCAGAACGCCATGCTTCTACATAAAGGCGGTTTACGAGACCTTCATCCACATTGTTGGGAAGGTTGATGGTTACGCTGATAGAGTGGTCAACCCATTTTTGGATGCGTCCCTGCATTTTGACTTTCATCAGCCAGTCTACATCGTTTGATGTTGCTTTATAATAAGGTGACTTCGCAACCAGTTCATCAATTTCTTCTTGGCTATATCGCTTGTCCGGATCATATCCGTTTATTTTCATCCAAGTAAGGAACTTATGGTGGAATACCACGTATTCTTCAAAAGCATCTCCTGTTTCATCTATAAAGTCAACGTGTACATTCGCATCGTTGGGGTTTACTTTGCGGCGGCGTTTGTAAACCGGCATGAAGACCGGTTCAATACCTGATGTAGTTTGAGTCATCAAGCTGGTTGTTCCGGTAGGAGCAATGGTCAGACAGGCAATATTGCGTCGTCCGTATTGCTTCATTTCTTCATATAGAGCAGGGTCTGCCTCTTTGATGCGGTTGATGAACGGGTTGTTCTTTTCACGTTCGGCGTCGTAGATTTTAAAAGCTCCGCGTTCTTTTGCCATATTGACAGAAGAACGGTAAGCTTCCAGAGCTATTGTTTTATGAACTTTTTCAGAAAAGTCGGTTGCCTCTTCTGTTCCATAGTGTAATCCCATGGCAGCCAGCATGTCTCCTTCGGCAGTAATACCTACACCGGTACGGCGTCCGAGACCAGATTTCTGGTATATTTTCTCCCACAGATGACGTTCGCTTCCTTTCACCTCTTCGCTTTCCGGGTCCGATTCAATCTTGTCCATGATTCGTTCAATCTTTTCCAACTCCAGGTCGATGATGTCATCCATAATGCGCTGAGCCAGTGCAATATGTTTTTTGAACAAGTCGAAATCAAAGTATGCTTCCGGGGTAAACGGATTAATCACGTAAGAATACAGATTGATGGCAAGCAGTCGGCAAGAGTCGTATGGACACAAGGGTATTTCCCCGCACGGATTGGTAGATACGGTGCGGAAGCCTAAGTCTGCATAACAGTCGGGAACTGATTCACGTATGATGGTATCCCAAAACAAAACACCCGGTTCAGCCGATTTCCATGCATTGTGTACAATCTTTTTCCATAATGCAGCAGCATTGATTTCCTTTTGTACAGTGGGATGTTCAGAGTTGATGGGGAAGCGCTGTGTATACATGCGGTTTTCTACAGCAGCTTGCATGAACTCGTCGTCCAGTTTTACAGATACATTAGCTCCGGTAACTTTTCCCTCCGTCATTTTGGCATCGATAAACGACTCAGAATCGGGGTGCTGGATTGACACGCTCAGCATGAGGGCTCCTCGGCGTCCGTCCTGTGCCACTTCGCGGGTAGAGTTTGAATAGCGTTCCATGAAAGGAACCAGTCCGGTAGAAGTCAGTGCGGAGTTTTTTACGGGAGAGCCTTTAGGACGGATGTGTGACAAATCATGCCCTACACCTCCACGTCGCTTCATTAATTGAACCTGTTCTTCATCAATACGGATAATAGCTCCGTATGAATCGGCATCTCCATCCAGTCCAATGACAAAGCAGTTTGACAGAGAGGCTACCTGAAAGTCATTGCCGATACCGGTCATTGGACTTCCTTGGGGCACAATGTAAGTGAAGTGATCGAATAAATCGAACAATTCCTGTGAGCTTAATCCGTTCGGATATTTGGCTTCGATGCGTGCCACCTCATTGGCAAGTCGCCAATGCATGTCTTCTGGGGATTTTTCATAAATATTTCCAAAAGAATCTTTCACTGCATACTTATTTACCCAAACGCGGGCTGCAAGTTCGTCTCCTTTGAAATACTGTAATGAAGCTTCAAAAGCTTCATCGTAGCTATACGTTTTTTTTTCCACGATGTTGATGGTATATAATAAGTTTGTTATTTTGCAGGCTTGGGTTGTAGAAGTTTCGCCTTTGTCAATAACGAACGCTGCAAAGGTAAACAGGGTTTTTAAATTGGCAAAATAAAAAAGAAAGAAGTTATCAACAGGTTTGATTGTTTTCTGTTTTTAATTGTTAATCTATTGATAATTAAATAATTGAAAAATCTTACAAGTTGACAAGTTTTCCAAAAAGGAAAACTTGTTTGTTTCGTTCTTTTTGTTATGTGGGGCTTTGTTCCGTTTTGTTCTCTTTTGTTTTCAGGGAAACGGAGAGATGTGGAAGCCGGAAATGAGGAGGCTTTGCTGAAGAATGAAGAGAAGAATGTGGGGGTCCGGTTTATGTCGGCTGGTGAGTGGAGTGACGGGGAGTTCTATATTGAAAATGAATGAAGGATGTCTTGCTGATATTCGTTTAAATTCGTTATATTTGTTTCATAAATATAGGAGGCTATATTTATGAGAGTAATTTTTAATTGGTATAATTTATATGGAATCAATAAAAAACCGGAGAACGATACGCAAGTATAAGCAGGAAGATATTCCTGCTGATTTGCTGAATGGATTATTGGAAGAGGCTTTCCGTGCTTCTACGATGGGGAATATGCAACTTTATAGTGTGGTGGTAACTCGGCAAGCTGAGATGAAGAAGAAGCTGGCACCGGCTCATTTTAATCAGCCTATGGTGACTTCGGCTCCGGTGGTACTGACTTTCTGTGCCGATTTCAACCGCTTTTCGGAGTGGTGCCGTTTGCGTAAGGCAGAGCCGGGTTATGCCAATTTTATTTCTTTCCTGAATGCGGCAACCGATGCGCTTCTAGTAACTCAGAATTTCTGTACGTTGGCTGAAGAAGCTGGATTGGGTATCTGTTATTTGGGGACTACCATTTATAATCCGGATCAGATTATTGAAGCTCTTCATCTTCCGAAGCAGGTAATTCCTGTGGCTACCATCACGGTGGGTTATCCGGATGAGTGTCCGCAGCAGCCCGACCGCCTTCCGTTGCGTGGGGTAATCCATGAGGAAACTTATCATGACTATACTCCGGAAATGATTGACGATATATTTTCCTACAAAGAATCGCTTCCGGAAAACCAGCATTTTGTGGAGATTAATCATACAGAGACTTTGGCTCAGATTTTTACGGATATCCGTTATAAGAAATCGGATAATGAGCTGATGTCTGAACGGCTAAAGCAAGTGCTGAAGAATCAGGGATTTGAGGATTGATGAAAAATAGATTGGCTTGCGCTTTTCTGGTGTCAACAGATGGGTGCTTTAAATGCTGAAGTCTTTAAGTGAAGACGTCTTGGTGTTTGAGTGAAAATGATTAGGCGAGTTGATGGAAACGCCGAGGCGAATTTTTGCTTTTGGCAGGGAGTTAGAATTCCTTTTCATCAGGCAGTTGCCCCCCTGTCTGTACCTTGATATATAAGAGGTGCAGACAGGGGGCAGTTGTTTTTATCAGTTGAAAGTTTCTTCTTTAAATTTCCCAAGTCATTCCGTCGAAAGCCAAGTGGGTGTGTGGCGGAAGATCTTGGTTTACCTGCTTATGCAGACCAATCTGGTGACTCATGTGAATAAAATAAGTTTCCTTGGGTCCGATGCGTTCGGCTTGTTTTAACGCTTCGTCAAGAGATTGGTGTGTCCAATGTTTCTCAATGCGTAATGCATTCATGATTAGGCAGTCAAGCCCTTCGAGCAAGGGGTAAGATTCTTCAGGGACAGTAAGCATGTCGGTAATCCATGCCATGTTTCCGATGCGGTATCCCAAGATGGGAAGCTGCCCGTGCATCACCCGGAAAGGAAGAACTTCCACCGTATGTTTTCCGTCGCAGCTGGTAAGGAAGAACGGTTTGCCGGGTTGCACCCGCTTTAAGGGAATATGAGGAACTCCCGGATAGGGATGTTTGACGAAGCAATAGGGCATACGGCTTTGCAGACGGTCGGCCACATAATCTTCCGAGCAGACAGGTATATCACGAAACGGACAGAAAGGGCGTAAGTCATCTAATCCACCTACGTGGTCATAATGCTCATGGGTAATTAGCACGCCGTCAATGGCCCGGAAGTCATTTAACCGAATCATCTGTTCCCGAAAATCAGGTCCGCAGTCGATAAGAATCCGTACTCCGTTGGTTTCTACCATTCCAGAGCAGCGCAAACGCTTGTCGTGCGGGTCGGTGCTGGTACACACCTCACACGTGCAGCCTATTTGAGGAACTCCAATGGAGGTTCCACTGCCTAATATGGTTATTTTCATTGTCTAAATAAAGTTTACTTCAGGATGTATGGTTACTCCGAATTTATTTTCTACAGAAACGATGATTTCATGAGCCAAATGAATGACATCGTTTCCGGTAGCCCCGCCCATGTTGATCAGAACTAATGCTTGCTTGTCGTATACGGCGACAGGTCCTATGGCTTTACCTTTCCATCCACACTGGTCAATCATCCATCCGGCAGGTATTTTTACGAGTTCTTTTCCTGCAGCATAGTGAGGCATATCGGGATATTGCTGTTGCAGTGTTTCAAACTGTTTTCGGGGAATGACAGGATTCATGAAAAAGCTGCCTGCGTTTCCTAATGTTTTAGGGTCGGGAAGTTTGGCTTCTCGAATACGGATGATGATATTCCTCAGATGGGCGAGGGTAAGCGTACACCCTTCCTTTTCCAGTTCATTCCGGATATTTCCATAGTCAAGGTGGAAAGAAGGTTGTTTGCTTAAGCGATATACAACATGGGTAACGATGTATTCTCCTTTGAGTTCTTTTTTGAAAATGCTGTTGCGGTATGCATAATGGCATTCAGTATTTGAAAACGTCCGTTTTTCTCCAGTTGCTACACGGATGGTTTCCACCTGAACAATCAAATCTTTTACCTCTACACCATAGGCGCCGATGTTTTGTACGGCTGAGGCTCCCACTTCGCCCGGAATCAAGGATAAATTCTCGGCTCCATACCATTCCTGGCCGATGGTGTATGCCACAAAATCATCCCATATCTCTCCGGCTCCTACTCTGACCTCTATCCATTCATCTGTTTCATAAACCACTTCATAACCTTTGATGACCGAGTGTAAGATAATTCCCTTGTAATCGGCTGTAAATAAGAGATTGCTTCCTCCTCCGATGTGTAAGAGTGGATCCGGTTTGCCGGATTGTGTTATTAAAAAGTCAGTTAAATCTTTAGCTGAATCGTATTCAACAAAGAGAGCAGCCTGTACATCCATACCAAAGGTGTTATACGGAAGTAGAGGGTGGTTGGTATATTTTTTTATCATATTTTATTTAGTCACTTAAATCTTCAAATTTTGTCAGTTTCCAGACTCCTCCTTTGCGTTCGAAATACAAAACGTTGCTGAATCCGTTGCCAAATCCTTTATACTCTACAATTTTATATCTGGAGTCGGCTGCTTCCGGTTGCCCGTAATGCACATTTGTCAGCCGGGCTTTCATGATGGGAGGCCGGAACGTAAACCATTGTCCTTCATCGAGCGTGGTTTCCAAAATCTGGAACTCATCTTCAGGGTCGGAGGTAACGAAAGCGAGCGGCCGGTGCAGACGTTGTCGCTGGAAAACAGAATCTTGAGAAAAGCGTTCATAGAAGGCATAAAAGTTTTCTGCTTCCTTGTTCTTGACTTTATACGCAGTTTTTATTTTGTTGATTGCTTCCAAGACCCACTGGTTGTCTTTGCGCTCGAAATAATATCGTTTAATTTTGTTTTCAGCCAGATAAATCCAGTCTATCTGTACACTGCGCAGAGCTGTATCTTTTTCCACTTCCATATCTTCCTCCTTGTCGAAAATAGTGGTATAGGCAGCTTCCTTACTGAAGATAGGGTCGTATTTCCATTTGGTTTTCTCGATACGTGTCACATGTTTTTCTTCATAAAGCGGAAGCGGGAAAATAATCCGCGAGCGTTGGAATGCTTCATCAGAAGCAAAGTTGTAGAAAAAGTCAGCAAAACTTTCGTCCGCTGCTATGGGAATTTCTTCCTCTTCTGCGTAACTATCGCTTGTGACGGAATCGGTTTCTACATTATTTATGGAATCTATTTGCTCGGTCAGTGCGATAAAAGGGTCGGTTTTTTTCTTTCCGTCTCCGCAGGAAGCCAATATACCCAGCAAACAAAATCCGATGACTAAATTTTTCATTGTTTCCTTAAATAATTCGGGACAAAAATACCTCTTTTTTCGTTTAGACATTCAATAAAAATGAGTTTTCTTTTTTATTATATCAAAAAACGGAATATTTCGGTTTAAATCCTTACCTTTGCACCTACGATAAAAATAAAAAAGAAATATGTTAGCGAAAATAGAACAGCTACTTCAGGAGATAGAAGGCGTTACTGCCCAGAATGCAGAAGAATTGGAGGCCTTACGTATTAAATATCTGAGTAAGAAAGGAGCCATTAATGCTTTGATGGCAGATTTCCGTAACGTGCCGGCTGAACAGAAGAAAGAAGTGGGCATGAAGTTGAATGAATTGAAAAATCGTGCACAGGAACGTATTTCGGCCTTGAAAGAGGCTTTCGAGTGTCAGGATAATGGTGCGGCTGAGTTAGATTTGACCCGTACGGCTTATCCGATAGACTTGGGAACCCGTCATCCGCTGACCATTGTGCGCAATGAAATCATCAACATCTTCAATCGTCTTGGCTTTACCATTGCCGATGGTCCCGAAGTGGAAGACGACTGGCATGTGTTTTCTTCAATGAATTTCGCAGAAGACCATCCGGCACGTGATATGCAAGATACTTTCTTTATTGAAAGCCATCCGGATATTATTCTTCGTACACATACCTCGTCTGTGCAAAGCCGTGTAATGGAAGTGTCTCAGCCTCCTATCCGCGTGATTTGTCCGGGACGTGTGTATCGTAATGAGGCTATCAGCTATCGTGCTCACTGTTTCTTCCATCAGGTGGAAGGTCTGTATATTGACAAGAACGTATCATTTACTGACTTGAAACAGGTGTTGCTGCAGTTTGCACAGGAAATGTTTGGTCCGCAGACTAAGATTCGTTTGCGTCCTTCGTATTTCCCGTTTACTGAACCGAGTGCTGAAATGGATATCAGTTGTGATATTTGTGGAGGAGAAGGCTGTCCGTTCTGTAAATATACCGGATGGGTTGAAATCTTGGGTTGCGGTATGGTTGACCCGGCTGTGCTTGAAGCCAATGGTATTGACAGCAAGGTTTATACCGGCTATGCTTTTGGTATGGGAGTAGAACGTATTACTAATTTGAAATATAAGGTGAAAGATTTGCGTATGTTCTCCGAGAATGACACTCGTTTCTTGGAAGAATTTGAGTCTGCGAACTAATTTTGCCGTATGTTGAATTTCCTTTCATTGGATGGGGTGTGAAAATCTCTTTGCAGTGAAAGGAAATTCTTGTTTTTATAATATCTTGGGTTATGGGAAAAGACCGATTGATGACATCGAGCTATTGTTTTATACTGGCTGCGAATTTCCTTCTTTATTTTGGTTTTTGGCTTTTAATACCAGTTTTTCCTTTTTATCTTTCTGAGATTTTCCACGTTTCTAATTCTACTATAGGTATCGTTCTTTCTTGTTATACGGTATCTTCATTGTGTATTCGTCCGTTTTCAGGCTACCTGCTTGATGCGTTTGCGCGGAAGCCTCTTTATCTTTTTGCTTATTTTATTTTTATGCTGGTCTTTGCCGGCTACATGCTTGCAAGCTTATTGACGGTGTTTATTATCCTCCGGGTGGTGCATGGTTTTTCGTTTGGCATGGTTACCGTAGGAGGAAATACGGTGGTGATTGATATTATGCCGTCTTCCCGCCGTGGGGAGGGGCTGGGCTATTATGGGTTGACTAATAATATAGCGATGTCTATAGGTCCGATGTTTGGGCTTTTCCTTCATAGCGGAGGCGCATCTTATATTACAATATTTTCGTATGCTCTTGTCTCGTGTGCGTTGGGCTTTTTGTGTGCCTGGTTGGTTAAAACCCCTTATAAACCACCTGTCAAGCGTGAACCGATTTCGTTTGATCGCTTTATTTTACTGAAAGGCCTTCCGGCTGGATTTAGTTTGTTGCTTCTCTCTATACCTTATGGAATGACAACGAATTATGTGGCTATGTATGCCCGTCAGATTGGTATTACTGCCGAAACCGGCTTTTTCTTTACTTTTATGGCTTTAGGAATGGCTGTCAGCCGGCTTTTCAGTGGGCGTCTGGTTGATAAGGGGATGGTTACTCAAGTGATTTCGGCGGGAATTTATTTGGTTTGCTTTTGTTATTTTGGTCTGACGGCTTGTGGATGGTTGGTAGACTGGAACTATCAGGTAACCACCGTACTTTTCTTTATGATAGCCTTGTTGCTTGGAATAGGATTTGGCACTATGTTTCCTGCTTATAATACACTTTTTGTTAATTTGGCACCAAATAGTCAGCGTGGTACGGCTACAAGCACATATCTTACATCGTGGGATGTAGGGATTGGAATTGGAATGTTGACCGGAGGCTATATTGCTGAAATAGCAACGTTTCGTATGGCTTACTTTTTTGGCGCGGCTTTGACTGTGGTTTCTTTACTTTATTTTCGTTTAAAGGCTGCGCCTCATTTTTTGAAAAATAGGCTGCGATAAGTGTAGCTTAGTTTTTATAGGTGAAAACAAAGATATGAGACAGGCGATTATCTATCTTGGTTATTTGTAAGGATATGATAAATGAACGGAAAAAATCAGGATGTCGCAAGATAAATTGAGGTAAGTAGGGCTCATATTCTTGAGGCGATTTTGCAACCTTGTCCATGTCGGCTACCATGATACATGATGCATTTCGTGATAAGTTTGAAATACATTCTTCAAATAAGGTATGTGAAGGTGAGGTAATTGTGCTTGAAATGCAAGAGTCTACCTTGTTAGTTCCAGAAACAAGGAGTAAACTGTCTTCCATATGTGATGAAAGATTGTTTAAAGCGGTAAAGGTAGAAGCAATACATGAATCAGGTTCATGCATTTCTCCGCTTAAGTAAAACACTTCACTGTTCAGGTGGATATCAAATTCGCTCCAATGGGGAATGTTGCTTTCTTTTGTGAGTAAAGGAAGAGGGGCGGTGCGTCCGTATAAAGTCATAAAATTGGTTGACTTCGTACGGTGTATAGCTGTAAATATGGGATCTTGGCGCAGTGAAGTCTTGTCCTTTTGTGCGTCAATAACCTCTTCAATAAGGCGTTTCTGATAGCTGATGGCTAATAATCCCTCGTTGTTGTAGTATAATACGATGAATTTAGTGGGATTGACGGGATAAATTTCAATGGTTTTATCGCGGTATTTTTCTTTTTTGGGAATAAATTGACTTCCGGAGGAATTTCTTAGCGTTTCAATCAGTAGATCTTTCCCTTCTTTGCCCATCGAGAAGTAAACTACGGCATCATCGGGTTTGCCCGGCGAATGGAAACTGACCAGCATGTGATTGGTCTGTCCGTTTAGCCCATGGATGTTTGTGGGTGCGTATTGATTGAGCTTGTCAAGGATAGTTCCTGTAATTCCAGTTTGGTGGAGGGTGCCTAATTGTGAAGCATAGGCCATTTGAGTAAATTCGTTTAGAAAATAATCAGCATTGTCTGTCTCGAATACGCCTATACAGTTTCCGGGGATAAATGACAAGAAGTCAACATCATTCTTTTGGTCGTTGATGCTTAATTTAGCAAAGCTGTAAAGACCAATTCCTATGCCGAAAAGAATGACTGAAAGGATAACCCCCAATTTTGTAACTGTGCGTAACTTCATATTGAACTCTGTTTGATACAAAGATAGCAAAAACTTTTTAAATAAAACAAAAAAATCCTGCAAACTATTGCGGGATTTTAACAAATAGAATTCAATAAAAAGTTGGAAAGAGGGTGACTAGTGGGATTCGAACCCACGACATTCAGAACCACAATCTGACGCTCTAACCGACTGAACTATAGTCACCATGTTGGTATTTAGGTGAAATAAAAATAAGAGGGGGGGGGTGACTAGTGGGATTCGAACCCACGACATTCAGAACCACAATCTGACGCTCTAACCGACTGAACTATAGTCACCATGTTGGTATTTAGGTGAAATAAAAATAAGAGGGGGGGGGTGACTAGTGGGATTCGAACCCACGACATTCAGAACCACAATCTGACGCTCTAACCAACTGAACTATAGTCACCATGTTGGTCTTATTTTTAAATCGATTGCAAAGGTAGATATTTATTTTGAATATGCAAATAGTTTTGTTTATTTTCTTGTGAAAAAATATTCTTTTAGGTCTGATGAGTATTTTTTCATAAAACTTCTGGCTGCCCTTAAATACTTGTTTAGGTGATATATCTCATTGCTGTTCAGTGAGTTGGATTCAATCGATGCCGGATAGGCCTGAAAATTTCGGTTGGAGCTTAAACTGGAGCGCGAAGTCCATATGAAGGCATATTGGCATGATTGCAGCCGAGTTTTCTTCTCTACTTTTCGTAGAACCAGTTTTACGGCCAGTCCGCCGTCTGTTTGCGGTGCACTCATATTTGAAATGAAGTTTCCCAAGGAGTATGCTATTACATGCTGACTGGGTTTAAGAGAGTCTGCAGTAAGCTGGATGGGCTGGATGACGTGAGGGTGTGAACCTATAATATGATCTACGCCTAAGCGAAGCATCCATTGAGCTAGCTCCTTTTCTTCTTTACGGGGGTGTAAATGGTATTCTATCCCCCAGTGGATACAAGCAATGATAGCATCCGGTTTCATAAGCCGTGCTCTTAATATGTCTTTTCTGATTTGCTGTTTATCGATATAGTTGACAATGCTGGGAGGGCTTATCTTGATTCCATTAGTGCCGTATGTGTAATTCAGCAATGCGATGCGAAATCCCCTTTTCTCGATTAAAAGAGGATGTCGCTGTATGCGTTCTTTTTCACTTCTATAAGTTCCGGCATGAGCTATGTGTAGAGAGTCGAGCAGGTTAAGTGTACGTTCCATTCCGTGTCTTCCTCGGTCTAAGCAATGGTTGTTTGCTGTAGTTAGTACGTTGAATCCGGCTTTATGGATGGAATATAAAAATTCATCAGGTGCACTGAAACTCGGATAACCGGTATAAGGTTTTCCTCCAAAGGTAATCTCTAAATTGGCTATTGTTAAATCATTATTTTTTAATTCCGGTTTAATCAGTGTGAAGCAGTTGGAGTAATCGTAAGTCCCCTTTTCTGTTTGCGCAGCTTCAATTTGAGCTCGATGCTGCATTAAATCGCCGACAAATAAAAGCGAGAGTGTGTCTGCTTTTTGGGCGCCCCCGGGGAGGGTTCCAATGCAGAACAGCAAAAAAGAAATTATCCGAATGCAGTTTTTCCGGACTCCGGAGAAACTGCATTCGGATAAATATGTATGTATTATGGTATGATTCACGCGCTTATTGATAGATGGCTTTCTTTCCAGCCAGCAGGGTGTTTTTCATTAAAGAAACAATGGTCATAGGACCTACCCCTCCCGGGACAGGAGTAATGTAAGAGCATTTAGGAGCGACTTCATCAAATTTGACATCACCTGTCAGTTTGAATCCCGATTTTTTTGTTGCGTCGGGTACTCGTGTGGTGCCTACGTCGATGATTGCAGCTCCCTCTTTAACCATGTCGGCTGTAACAAAGTTCGGTTGACCCAAAGCAGCGATGATGATGTCGGCTTCCTGGCATTCTTTTATTAAATTTGTACTGCGGCTATGGCATACGGTAACAGTTGCATCTCCGGGATAAGCTTTTTGCATCATAAGTGCAGCCATGGGCTTTCCTACGATATTGCTACGTCCTAAAACCACGCATTTTTTTCCTTGTGTTTTTATTTCATAACGTTTTAATAATTCCAGAATGCCATTTGGCGTTGCTGAAACATAACATGGCAAACCAATAGACATTCTTCCCACGTTAATCGGATGGAACCCGTCAACATCTTTGCGGTAATCAATCGTCTCAATAACTTTTTGCTCGGAAATATGTTTGGGCAGGGGTAGCTGTACGATGAATCCGTCAATATCTTCATTTTGGTTTAACTCACGGACCTTGTTCAATAGTTCTTCTTCAGTTACATCGGCTTCATAGCGAATCAGGGTTGATTTGAAGCCACATACTTCGCATGCTTTCACTTTGGCAGCTACGTATGTTTCGCTTCCTCCGTCGTGTCCAACGAGGATGGCGGCCAAATGGGGCTGCTTTCCTCCTTTTGCAAGGATTTCAGCAACTTCGGCTGCGATTTCTTGCTTAACTTGTTCAGCAATTGCTTTTCCGTCAATTAATGTCATAACAGTTGTTTTTTATGAATCGGTTTCCTGCAAAAATAGAAAAAAAAAGGTTACGGATAGGATTTTTCGTTGTTTTTATCGCTTTTATATCAGAATATGTATATTCTTCGTGGCATTAGAGCGGTAATCTGCGAAAAACTATTACCTTTGTACCGTTTTTATAAGCTATGCAAAGAAAAAAGATAAACATATTATATGTTCTTGTTTTTACTCTTGTGATGCTTCCTTTTGTGAGTCCTTCAGCTTGGGCTCAGGATAAGGTTTTTACAGTGGTTATTGATGCTGGGCATGGAGGAAATGACCCTGGGGCTATAGGAAGAAAAGGTAGAGAGAAGAATATCAATTTGAATGTTGCGCTGAAGTTAGGAAGCTTGATACAGCAAAACTGTGCGGATACGAGAGTCGTTTATACTCGAAAAAAAGACGTTTTCGTTCCTTTGCACCGTCGTGCGGAAATCGCCAATGAGGCGAAGGCCGATTTGTTTATTTCTATTCACACCAATTCATTGGCATCGCGTAATAGTAGGGTAAGTGGAACAGAAACTTATACCTTGGGGCTTCACCGTACGGACGAAAATCTGGAAGTCGCAAAAAAAGAGAATGCGGTAATCTTGATTGAAGATGATTACAAGCAACGTTATGCTGGGTTTAACCCTAATTCATCGGAAAGTTATATTATTTTTGAATTCTTGCAGGACAAGAACATGGCGCAGAGTGTAAACTTTGCCCGTTTGGTACAAGGACAGTTTCGTGCTAATCATCGTATAGATAAGGGAGTGCATCAGGCAGGCTTTTTGGTTTTGCGTGAAACGTCTATGCCGAGTGTGTTGGTCGAACTGGGCTATATCACTAATCAGCAGGAAGAGGCCTTTTTGCTTTCAGAAAATGGAAGTTCTGTTTTGGCACAAAGTATTTATCGAGCTTTTTTAACGTATAAACAAAGTAAAGGGCGTGTTATGGCCTTGCCGGATAACGGAGGAAGAGATGCGGTTAAAACAGAGAATGCTGTAAATTCGGAAATGGAGAACTCTGAGTCTGACATAGTATCTTCTGAAAAGACTTCTTCCGGAAAAGCGCCTGCAAAATCTGAGAAAACTTCTGTAAAAACATCTTCTTCAAAGAGTCTTAGCCAGCCGGTATTTAAAATACAGATCTTGACTTCGGGGAAAGTACTTCCCAAAAACAGCCGTTTACTGAAAGGCTTGTCTCCTGTATCTTATTATAAAGAAGGGGGGATTATAAAATATACGTATGGCGAAGATACTGATTATAATAAAATATTGCGCCTGAAGCGTATGAGGGTAGATGCGAAATTTAAAGATGCCTTTATTATAGCTTTCCGGAATGGGGAGAAGATGAATGTTAATCAGGCAATTAAAGAGTTTAAGAAAAATAGAAAATAAAAACGATATGAAAAAAGAAGTAAAAATAGGTTTGGCGGGAATTGCGGCGCTCTTAATTCTTTTCTTTGGTATTAACTACCTGAAGGGTATTAATATGTTTAAATCTGAAAGCTATTATTATGCAGAGTTTACCAATGTGAATGGTCTGGCGAAATCCAGTCCCGTATTTGCCAATGGTTTTAAAGTGGGTGTAGTGCGTGATATTCAGTATAATTATCAGAAGCCGGGACATGTAGTAGTAGGGTTTGAAGTGGATCAAGTGATGCGTTTGCCTAAAAAAAGCAAGGCAGAACTGGTGACAGAAATGCTTGGAACCGTAAAGATGAATTTGCTGTTGCCCTATGAGGGAGAAGTGGAATATTGTCACCCAGGAGATACGCTTTGTGGGGTGGCCAATGAAGGCCTGCTGGGAGCTGCAGAAAAAGATATATTGCCCAAGGTGGAACAGATGATGCCTAAACTGGATTCGATATTGACTTCCTTGAATCAACTGCTTTCTACTCCTTCTTTAAAAAATACTTTGGATAATGCCGAAAAACTGACGGCTTCATTAAACGAAAGTGCTCGTCACTTGAATCGTTTGATGTCTGATGATATACCGCAACTTACGGGAAATGCTGTGCAGATAACCGAAAATCTCAAGGTGATAAGCGATAACTTGAAAACTGTGGATTATGCGGGTACTTTTGCTCGTGTTGACGCTACTCTGGAAAGCGTACAGGAACTTACTGCTAAGTTGAACCGGAAAGATAATTCTTTAGGATTGCTTCTGAATGACTCTTCATTATATGATGGTTTAAATGCTACAGCGGCCAATGCTGCTAGTTTGCTGAAAGATTTGCAGGAACATCCTAAGCGCTATGTTCACTTCTCTTTGTTTGGCAAAAAAGATAAAAAGACTGAATAAATATAAAGAGGCTTTTCCGGATAAGGCAATTCTGTCGGTTGCAAGAGGATGCTTTAGATGAAACGAAAGAGTGTTATATAGAATTTATCTAAATAATAAACTCGGCTTTTTGGTCTTTCCGGAAGATGTAAATGCTTTGAATACTAGTGATATAGTTAGAGGGAAGACTTTTTGTTTGAGTGATAGGGTGCGAGTTAAACGTTTGATAAATAGATTTTTATAAAAGAGTGCTTAGACTGTTTTTTATGAAAGTTTTAACATTTTTGTAACAATCTGTAAATCATTGTGTTAAATAAAAAATTAAAAAACAAAGAAAAAAGGGACTTGTTTTTGTAGAAATTCATTGCGAACTTTGCAAACGTAGAAGTTTCGCTTTATTAATAACAACGTATGTATGATTGAAAATAATCAAGCCGTAACGTTGTGGAATCGTTGTCTCTCTTTTATTAGGGATAATGTGAAAAATGTAACGGCTTTCAAAACCTGGTTTGAGCCTATTGTTCCCTTGAAATATGAAGGGAAGGCATTGACTATCGGTGTTCCCAGTCCTTTCTTCTATGAATATCTGGAAGAGAAGTATGTGGGGTTGCTACGTGCGGCCATATACAAGGAAATTGGTGAGGGCACAGAGTTGATGTATTCCATTCTTACCGATAAGACAAACCATATAACTGTAAATGTAAAAGGGACTGAGCGCTCATCTGCTTTGCCCCAGTCTGCGCCTGTTCATAATGCGAATAAGGCTCCTAATCCTTTGCAGGCACCAGCTCCTCAGGACTTAGATCCGCATCTGAATCCTAACTATAATTTTGAAAACTTCATTAAAGGGAACAGCAATGAGTTTTCAAGAACGGTTGCTGAGACAGTGGCTCAGAATCCAGCACGTACATTCAACCCGTTGTTTATTTACGGTCCTTCCGGTGTAGGAAAGACACATCTTATTAATGCGATAGGTACACGCATTAAAGAACTTTATCCTGAGAAACGTGTGCTTTATGTTTCGGCACATTTATTTCAGGTACAATATACTGATTCGGTGCGTACGAATCACTTTAATGATTTTATCAGTTTTTATCAGACTATTGACGTTCTGATTATTGATGATATTCAAGAGTTTGCCGGTGTTACGAAAACGCAGAATACTTTCTTCCATATATTTAACCATCTGCATCAGAATGGTAAGCAGTTGATTTTAACTTCCGACCGTGCTCCGGTTATGTTGCAAGGGATGGAAGATCGTTTGCTTACCCGTTTTAAATGGGGGCTTGTTGCGGAACTTGAGAAGCCGGATGTGGAGTTGCGTAAGAATATTCTTCGCAATAAGATACGTCGTGATGGATTGACTATTCCGGAATCGGTAATCGGTTACATTGCTGAAAATGTGAATGAAAGCGTGCGCGAACTGGAGGGAATTGTCAATTCACTATTGGCTCAGTCTATTTTGCTCAAGCGTGATGTGAATCTGGAATTGGCACAGCGCATTGTTCAGAAGGCGGTACGTTGTGCTGAGGTGAAGCCAGTTACCGTGAACGATATCATAGAGAAAGTATGCGCGCATTATAAGATCGATGCAACCGTGATTCATACAAAGACCCGTAAACGTGAGGTGGTTCAGGTACGTCAGGTTGCTATGTATCTGGCAAAGAAGCATACAGATACTTCTTCTTCAAAAATTGGTAAACTTATTGGCAATAAAGATCATGCTACGGTTTTGCATGCTTGTAAGATTGTGAAAGATCAGGTGGATGTTGATAAGGCATTTAAAGCGGAAATAGAAGAAATTGAAACAGGTTTAAGGGCAAGATGATTTTTTGCTCTTATGTGAGAAAATAAAAACTAAAAATCCCGGCTGCATATCTGCGGTCGGGATTTTTAGTTTAATGATTCTTTTTTAGAAATGAATATTTTTTATGTTTATCCAGCTTGATTACTTATTCTATCACTTCTTTCTTTATTCCATCTGCTGGTAATTCTTGGCAAGACCTCCTTCACTGGTTTCTTTGTATAATGAAGGTAAATCATGGCCTGTTTGTTTCATGACTTCTACTACTTTGTCGAATGAAACCCGGTGATGTCCATCGGTAAATGCCGAGTACAAATTGGCATCAAGTGCACGGGCAGCAGCATAGGCATTACGTTCGATACAAGGTATTTGAACGAGTCCGCATACGGGGTCGCATGTCATACCCAAGTGATGTTCCAGTCCCATTTCAGCTGCATACTCGATTTGTGCAGGGCTTCCTCCAAACAATTGGCTGGCAGCTGCTGAAGCCATGGAGCAGGCAACTCCAACTTCTGCTTGGCATCCAGCTTCTGCTCCTGAGATAGAAGCATTGTATTTAACGATGTTTCCCACCAGTCCGGCGGTTGCCAAAGCGCGAAGAATGCGTGCGTCACTGAAATCGCGGCTTTGCTGCAGGTGATAGAGTACAGCCGGAACCACAGCACAGGCTCCACACGTAGGAGCGGTAACGATTTTTCCTCCGGCAGCATTTTCTTCACTCACTGCAAGTGCATAAGCATAAAGCAGTCCGCGTGACTGAAGCGAATTTTTATAACCCTTAGAACGGATATAATAAGATGAAGCTTTGCGTCGCAGATGAAGCGGACCGGGTAATACTCCTTCTGCATCCAATCCGCGATGGATAGCAGCCTTCATGGTTTCCCATACTTCGGCAAGAAAGTCCCAAATTTCTGCACCTTCGCACTGCTCTACATATTCCCAGTAACTTCTTCCGGTATGTTCACACCAGTATAAAATCTGGCTCATGGTGCTCATGGTATATACTTCAGGCGTTTCCGTCCGGTCGTGTCCTTCTTCAGCCAAAGCTCCTCCACCCACACTGAAAACAGTCCATTCATCGGTGATATGTTTATTTCCATCCAGCGATTTAAAAGTCATTCCGTTAGGGTGGAATGGGAAGAAAATATGTGGTTTCCAAAGGATTTCAACAGGGGCATGGGGTTGCATTACATCGAGAATAGCCACGTCGGTCATGTGACCCTTTCCGGTAGCAGCAAGGCTTCCATAAAGAATAACCTGAAAGGAGGCAGCTTCTGGATGACGAGCAAGGAACTGTTCGGCGGCTTTACGTGGTCCCATGGTGTGGCTGCTTGAGGGGCCGGTGCCGATGCGGTAAAGTTCTTTTATTGATTTCATGATGGTGTATATAATGAGGTTATTTTAAATCGACAACAGTAATTCCGGCTCCTCCGAACTGTACGTGCTCATCTTGAAAATGAGCAACGCCCGGTACGGTGGCAAGATATTGACGTATAAGTGTGCGCAAGATGCCGGTTCCTGTTCCGTGGAGGATGCGCACCCGACTTGATCCCACCAGGATGGCATCGTCAATAAAGTAAGTCACTGCTTGTATGGCTTCATCTCCTCGCATACCTCGCACGTCAATGTCTTGTTTAAAATTCAGGCGTTTTTCGTACATCTGTTCTTGCGTTTCACTACTTACAAATGTAGCTTTTGCTATCGTATTGTTGGGCTTGGGGGCTTCAGCACGTTCCAGACGCTCGCTTTTGACGTTGGTTTTCATTAAGCCAAACATAACTACGGCATTTTTGCCATTTAGTTCCATGATTTGCCCTACACTGCTTTGTCCTTTGATGCGGACGTATTCCCCCTGTTGTAGAGGCGCCGGTTTAGGTGGAGCAACCGGGGTAGCGCCTGTTTTTTGCTGCTGAGATTTTTTTTCTTTTTTCCTTTCTTGCTTTTCACGCAGCTTTTCCATTTTTCGTGCGATTTTTTCTTCCACGGCAGCTTTTTCAATCAGCTCAATCTGCTGGCGGAAATCACTCAATTCTTGTCGGGCAGAACGGGTGCGTTCTTTTTCGGCTTGAGCTTCTTTAATCGAACGGATGGTGTTTTCAATTTTGGCGTTCGATTCGCGCAGTAAACGTTCGGCTTCCTCTTTAGCGTTTTTTAGAATTTCCTTACGGCTGCGTTCCAGCTCTTCTATTTCACGCTCATAGCGTAGGATGGTATCCTCCATTTGCTTTTCGCGTTTGCGGATGTTCTGTCGCTTGGTTTCCCAATAGCGTTTGTCGCGTACAATATCCTGCAGATATTTGTCACTTTGGATATATTCGCTTCCCACAATTTCAGATGCATCGGCTATAACGTCTTCCGGAAGTCCGATTTTTCGGGCGATTTCTACGGCAAACGAACTGCCAGGATTTCCAATCTGTAACTGGAACAAAGCTCGCATTTCGTGGCGGTCATACAACATGGCTCCATTGATAACTCCCTCATGGTTCTCAGCAAAATGCTTGAGGTTTTGATAGTGCGTAGTAATTACTCCGAATGTCTTTTTTGCATTGAAGCGTTTCAGTACAGCTTCGGCAATGGCACCTCCGATTTGCGGTTCTGTGCCTCCTCCGAATTCATCAATAAGGATGAGGCTGGCAGGGTCGCAAAACTTCATCATCATTTTCATGTTAGTAAGGTGGGATGAGTAGGTACTCAAATCATCTTCAATGCTTTGTTCGTCGCCGATATCAATAAAAATATGGTTGAAAACTCCGGCATGACTCCGTTCATTCATGGGAACAAGCAACCCGCATTGCAACATGTACTGTAGCAATCCGACTGTTTTCAAGCAAACGGATTTACCTCCGGCATTCGGACCGGAAATAAGCAGGATGCGCTGTTGAGGGGTCAGTTCGATGTCAAGCGGAATGACTTTCTTGTCGTGTTTGGCAAGTGAAATCTGCAAAAGAGGGTGAATGGCTTCAAACCAGTCAATGATTTGCCGGTTTTCAAAAGCAGGTTTAGTTCCCTTGATATCCAGACAGAATAAAGCTTTAGCACGGATAAAATCAATTTCGGCAAGGAATTCATAAGACTGGAGAATTTCAGGGATTTGCGGGCGAACCGTGGCTGAAAATTCGGTTAAGATGCGAATGATTTCGCGACGTTCTTCGCCTTCCAGTTCCCGAATACGGTTATTGGCTTCTACCACTTCAGCAGGCTCGATAAATACCGTTTTTCCTGTAGCCGATTCGTCGTGGACGATTCCCCGGATTTTACGTTTCATACCCGGAGCAATAGGGATAACCAGACGTCCGTCGCGCATCGTAGGAGTAACATCTTTATCTACATAGCCTTCCGATTGCGCTGAGCGCAAGATAGAGTTTAAGCTGCGTGAAATGCTTCCGGTAGTAGCCGAGAGTTCACGACGGATACGGAGTAGTTCGGCTGAAGCATTATCTTTTATTTTTCCGAATTTATCAAGTATGTTATTGATACGAGTGATGAGTTGCGGGAATACACAGATATCAGTAGCCAGTTCACGCAGAGCAGGATAGGGCGTGTCGGTTTCTTCTTCTTCTTCTGTAATTTGTAGAAAGCGGACAATGTTATGGATGGTTTCCAAAGAACGGCGCAAGTCGAAAAGTTCTGATTCATCCATATACATCCCCTCAAT
>URDR01000003.1 GCA_900546645.1 uncultured Bacteroides sp.
ACTTCCACGATGTTGTCTTCACACATCCACATGAAGGTCTGCACTCCCCCATACCATTCGGTTTCCGACCTATCTCTTTGGGGGCAGCCATTAACTTGGGATAATGTTTTCTGCATTCTTTCCTTCATAAGGTATGTTTCAATTACTATCGTTTAATTGTTAGGTTCAGCCCTTCATGCAATGTTATCGATTATTGCAATACTATGGCATCTGCTGACTTCTCACGGCAAGCTTTACTCCACTTCTTTCGTAAAAAAAAACTATTTGAAGCGTCCGTGAGACCTCCTCGGATAAGGACATTGTCTTTCCATCTTATACCCACTTCATTTACACCGACCGTTCCGAATAGCTATCGGGCTTTGGTTTGTTTCGCAACCTTACCCACAGTCATATGCCTTATATGAAGTTTCTGTCCGTTAGGTCAGATGTTTGCCGCCGGCTTCTTTCAGATTCCAACTCACGATGGACACCCTTGCCTTTGGCTATGTAATTCCCGCTATTAGGGCTTACTCGGGACTTGCACCCGTTAGACAATGCTCGTGCCGAGCATACGACAAAGAAATAGCGGGCTGAAAGCCTCAGTCCGCTATTTCATCATCAAACCGTTCGATACGGGTTACCTTCTTTATATTTTCTATTTTCTTCAGATTTGAACAGATGGTATTCACGTCGTCCACATCATGTACATACAGTTGAATACGTCCTTCAAAAATTCCATCATTCGACTCAATATTCAGTTTATGAATATTCACATTCAGCTGTTGGGAAATAATCTGAGTGACCTGATTAAGTATTCCTATGCTGTCAATTCCCTTTATATATACATTCACCAAGAAGTTCAACGCTTTTCCCGTTTCCCACTGCACCGCCAACAAGCGATTTCCGAAACTTGTTTTCAGTTGGGCAGCTATCGGGCACTGACGCTTATGAATGATGATACGATTATTATCGTCTATATATCCCAACACATCGTCTCCCGGAATAGGTTTGCAACAATCGGCTATAATATAATTCTTCTGAATAGCGTCAGGTGTCAACTTTAAAATCTTCTTCTTATCAATCTCTAAAGCCGGAGCTGGAGTCTGTGTTTCCGCAGTCTTTGACTTGCTTGTTCCAAAAGCGAATGAAATGTATTTTTTCCAACTTGCTGCCGAAGGTTTATCCTTCAGTTCATTGCTATCGGTTTCACCCAAAACAATTACTTTCTGACCAATCTGACAGGCAAGTTCGTCAGCCCCTTTCACCTTATGCAAGGTGCAAAGCTTCTTGATATTTTCATCGGTAGGTTCAATGCCTTCCTTACGCAAGAAATCATGCAACATTTCCTCTCCGCACTGCTGGCATTCACGGCGCTCTCTCTTCAAGATAGACTGGATTTTTGCCTTCGCCTTCGCCGTTGTAGCAAAATTAATCCATGAAGGCTGTACCTTTTGTGATTTGGAAGTTAAAATTTCCACTTGGTCACCGCTTTGAAGTTTATGACTAAGCGGTACTAATTTATGATTAACCTTCGCCCCGATACAATGACTTCCCAAGAACGTATGAATAGAGAAAGCAAAGTCTAAGGCGGTACAGTTTTGAGGCATGGTCTTTATTTCCCCTTTAGGAGTAAAGACAAAGATTTCAGACGCAAATAAGTTCAACTTGATTGTATCTAAGAAGTCTAAAGCATCCGGCTGAGGGTCATCAAGGATTTCCTTAATGGTTTTAAGCCATTTGCTCAGTTCACCTTCATCTTCACTTCCACCCCCTTCTTTATACTTCCAATGGGCAGCAAATCCCTGTTCAGCCACATCATTCATTCGTTCGCTACGAATCTGCACTTCAATCCATTGTCCCTTGTTACTCATCAGCGTAACATGCAGAGCCTGGTAGCCATTTGCCTTGGGATGGCTGACCCAGTCACGTAATCTATCCGGATGCGGCTTGTATATTTTGGAAATGGCAACATAAATATCAAAGCAGTCATTCAGTTCCTCTTCTTCATTTCTAGGAGTAAAAATGATACGTACAGCCAAGATATCATAGATTTCCTCAAATGTAATATGCTTATTCTGCATCTTATTCCAGATGGAATAAGGCGACTTGATGCGAGCCTGAATGCGATATGGAATATTCATCTTATCCAACTGCTCGCGGATAGGAGCTGTAAATTCCTCAAATACGCTGTCGCGTTCAGCTTGAGTTTCTTGTAACTTTTCCTGAATCTGCTGGTAGGTTTCGGGATGTTCATATTTAAAGCTCAAGTCCTCAAGCTCCGTTTTAATACGATTCAGCCCCAAACGATTGGCTAAAGGCGCATAGATATAAAGCGTTTCCCCGGCTATTTTATATTGCTTGCTTGGAAGCATAGACCCAAGTGTACGCATATTATGAAGACGGTCGGCTATCTTAATAAGTATCACCCGGATGTCATCATTCATCGTAAGCAAAAGCTTCTTGAAGTTTTCAGCTTGAGCCGAAGCCCGGTCTCCAAAAATTCCGCCAGATATTTTAGTCAGCCCATCTACGATTTGGGCTATCTTTGCTCCAAACAGATTCTCAATGTCTTCTACGGTATAATCGGTATCCTCTACCACATCATGAAGCAAGGCAGAACAAATAGACGTAGAGCCCAATCCTATTTCGCAGCAGGCAATACGCGCCACCGCTATCGGATGCAATATATAAGGCTCACCCGAGCGTCTGCGCACTCCTTTATGAGCCTGTTTGGCAAAATTAAAAGCTTTTGTAATGATTTCCACCTTTTTACGATGTTTGCTTTCCAGATACCTGTCAAGCAACTCCTGAAAGGCTTCATTTATCAGTCTTTCATCCGCCTGTTCCTGCATTAGTTTTTCATCCGCCATATCTCTTCCTTCAACATTTTAAATCAATAATGCAAAAATAAAGAAAATTAAGA
Organism: uncultured Bacteroides sp.; assembly: GCA_900546645.1. Taxonomy (GTDB): domain Bacteria; phylum Bacteroidota; class Bacteroidia; order Bacteroidales; family Bacteroidaceae; genus Phocaeicola. The sequence continues at coordinate 2,903 of URDR01000003.1, forward strand.
GATATGCAAGAGTATCAAGTCTTTTTATTTTCTATCGGATGCGTAACGACTTTCCGGCACGTATATTATTGCCCTTGATTCCATTCAGCCGGCGAAGTTGGCTCACGCTGACTCCATAGCGTGCCGCAATACCTCCCAATGTTTCCCCGTTACGGATGCGGTGATAAACCGCCTTACTGGCAGGAATATCCTGTACGGTTACAGTGGAACGACGTTTTTGATAGACTTCCGGCTTATAGTTATAAATACTGTCTTCATGGTCAATAAAGCAACTCATCATATCGGTAGGCAAACGAAGTGCGTAAGGTTGCTCATTTCCCGGAATAACATCTTTCTTAAACTCAGGATTAAGTGCCCGCAACTTATCTAAGTTAATGTTGCAAACAGCAGCCACCTGATTTAAATTCAAATTACGCGACACATGCACAGTATCCGTACTTTCGGGCATATTCATTTCCATCGGACTAATATTATGCTCACAATAATAAGTCATAATATAATTAGCCGCGATGAAAGCCGGAACATAACTTCGGGTTTCTTTAGGAAGATAATTATATAACTTCCAGAAGTCTGTTTCTCCTCCAGCTCTACGAATCGCTTTATTGATTGTACCCGGTCCGCAATTATAAGCAGCAAGCACCAAGTTCCAGTCATGATAAATCTCATATAAATCTCTCAAGTAACGCACAGCCGCTCTTGTTGACTTAAGCGGGTCTCTGCGCTCATCGACCAGCGAATTGCTTTTCAATCCATACGCCTGTCCGGTCCGGAGCATAAACTGCCATAGCCCGGTAGCTCCTTGACGCGAAACCGCTACCGGATTTAAAGCTGATTCAATTACCGGAAGATATTTCAATTCAAGCGGAAGGTCATATAAGTCTAATGCCTCTTCGAAGATAGGCATATAAAAATTATTGGCACTCAGCATGAAGGCAACCTTTTGCCGCAAACGGGTAGCATACATTTCAATATACTTTTTCACGACATCATTAAAGGGCATTTCCACAATAGCCGGAATGCGCTTCAAGCGATCCATATAAACAGAATCGCTGACCTGCGGATTAGCAGAGGTCATCGTACAGTTTTCATTCGGATTGATATAATGCTTTGAAATCCAGTCCAAGTAAAGGCTGTCGGTTTCCGAAATCATACCTTCGGGCAAATCGGTCAAATCTTCTTTATTAGATTCTACAGTAACATTCTGCACCGTATTTTGGGCTGCAACAGCAGAAAATCCCAAAGCAGTCAATAAGCTAATAAACAGTTTTTTCATGGATACTAAAATTTGATACTACACTGCAATCCAACCCCTTGCGGACGGTGGCGGCAGGCATCATTAAATATAGCGGGTTCCAGCTTCAGTCCTAAGTCCTTTGAAATATCAAAGTCAGAAAGTTCTGCATCGACATACGCATCGATTACAGAAAGCAGATAAACCCCAATAAAAGCAAATATACTTAAGTCGCGCTGACGCCGATACAAATCTTTTTGTTTACGAAAGCGCTCTTGATAATATTTCAGGTTATTCAGAATATCCTCTTGTGTTCTTCCAGCCCCCACAAAATCCATATAACTGTCATTATTCGGATTATTGCTCATAATATCCTGATAAGCCTGCGAATAATCCTTATACATCTTTCCGTTCCAGGTCAAAGCATAAGCACACCCCACAAAGCCCCCGTAAATAATAGGCAGTTTCCAGTATTTCCGGTTATAAATCTGTCCGGCACCCGGAATAACCAATCCCAGCCAGACTGATTTCTTTGAATCAGGAATCCAACGTTTTTTCTTTTTCGGCATCATTGTCTGAACAGAATCATTCTGCCGAGCCAGTACGGCTGTGTCAACCGGAGCTTCCAATGCCTCCAAACGCTGCGTACGTTGAACGATTGAAGTATCAGAAGAAAGACTATCAGCTAAAGCACTCACATGAGTAGAGTCCGCCTTCATCAGTCCAAGACGATGATTGCGGGCACGCTGAGCATAGCTTTCTGCGGGTCCAGATACCAGACCGCACAAAAAGAGCAGGACAGACAAGATATATATAAATCTCCGTTGTTTCAAGGTTCCTCTATTTATTCAGTTTTCTTCAACGAATCCAGAATCTCCATAATACGTTCCAAGTCGGCCTCATTATTAAAGGGGATACTTATTTTTCCTTTCCCCTTCGGGCTGCATGAAAGTTGCACTTTTGCGCCAAAGAACGTACAGAGATGATCCTGCAACATGGAATACACTTCAGAAAGTTTAGCCCCTTTCGGTGCGATTTTTTTTCCTCCTGATTCTACTTCCTCTCCATTAGATAAAGCCTTCACCAGTTCTTCAACCTTTCTCACCGAATACCCTTGTGAGAGAATTTCATTATAAATCCTGATTTGCATTTTAGGATCATCCAGAGCAAGCAAAGCACGGGCGTGTCCCATGTCGATTTCCTTGTTTTTGAGAGCCACTTGAATTTGGGCAGGCAGTTTCAGCAGTCGCAGATAGTTGGCAATCGTGGTACGCTTTTTCCCAACCCGCTCACTTAACCGTTCCTGCGTCAGTTCATACTGTTCGATAAGATGCTGGTAAGCAAGCGCAATTTCCAGAGAGTTCAAGTCTTCACGCTGAATGTTTTCAATCAGCGCCATTTCCATTACATTCTCATCATCAGCCGTACGGATATAAGCCGGTATAGCCTTCATCCCCGCCATTACAGACGCCCGGTAACGCCGTTCGCCTGCAATAATTTGATAAGAATCATCACTCAGCTTACGTAACGTGATAGGCTGGATAATACCTATTTCAGCTATAGAGTCAGCAAGTTCCTGCAAGGCTATCGGGTCGAATTCACGACGAGGCTGATTCGGATTCGCCGAAATCTTGCTCAGTTCAATTTCATTAATAGAAGAAGAGCCTGAGGTTTTTACCTCTTCGTTAGATATTAACGCGTCAAGTCCTCTTCCCAATGCAAATTTCTTTTGTACTGCCATATGCTTACTTACTGTTTCGATTTATAATTTCATTAGCCAAAGAGAGATGGTTTTTAGCTCCGGTTGATTCCGCATCATATAATATGGCAGGAATTCCGTGACTGGGAGCTTCACTCAATTTAACGTTACGCTGGATGATGGTTTTAAACACCAGCTCCTGAAAGTGGCGTTTCACCTCATCATAAATCTGATTAGCCAGACGAAGGCGCGAGTCAAACATGGTCAACAGAAAGCCTTCTATTTCCAAAGAAGGATTCAGCTTCGTCTTGATAATCTTAATTGTATTCAGCAATTTACTGATACCTTCCAATGCAAAATACTCACACTGTACGGGGATAATCACCGAATCGGCTGCAGTCAGCGCATTTATGGTTATTAATCCCAAAGAAGGTGAACAGTCTATCAATATATAGTCATACTCTGCCTTCATCGGGTCCAGAGCATGGCGCATAATTTTCTCTCTATTCTCAAGGTTCAGCATTTCTATTTCCGCCCCCACCAAGTCAATGTGAGAGGGTATAATGTCTAATCCGTCAATATCAGTCGTATAAATGGCCTCCCGAACATCGGCCTGATTTATAAGACATTCATAAATAGAACAATCAATATCTTTCAAATCCACACCTAATCCTGACGAAGCATTTGCCTGAGGATCAGCATCTATAACAAGCACTTTTTTTTCCAAAGTGGCTAAAGATGCAGCCAAGTTTATAGTAGTTGTCGTTTTGCCGACGCCACCTTTCTGATTGGCTAAAGCAATAATTTTTCCCATATTAATCAGTTTATTCTGATTGCGAAGTTACGCAATAATTAGCGATAGTACCTACAAAAAAGAGCTACTTTTATAAAAGTGTTGATAACTCACTGCTTTTGTTAATAACTTCAACGAGCGCAAAGATAGGCATTTCTATTTAAATGTAATAACCGGTTGGGGAAGATTAAGATTTGTTGTAACTTTACCACCGATTAAATTGAAAACAACATGAAAGAAAGACCACTCCTGTTGCTGTCAAACGATGACGGCGTAAATGCCAAAGGCATCCAAGAACTGATCAAGGCTCTGCGCCCCGTAGCCGACCTCATCGTTGTGGCTCCTGACGGTCCCCGTTCGGGAGCTTCCGGATCAATCACTTCCGAAACCCCTTTGCGCCACACGCTGATTAAGCAAGAACCAGGCCTTATTATATATAAATGTACCGGAACGCCTGTTGACTGCGTAAAGTTAGCACTGCATACGCTTATGCCCCGCACCCCCCACTTGGTCATCGGAGGTATTAACCACGGAGATAACTCTTCGGTAAATGTACATTATTCCGGAACCATGGGAGTAGTCATTGAAGGGTGTCTAAAAGGAATCCCTTCTATCGGATTTTCACTGTGCAACCATGCGCCAGATGCCGACTTTACGCCCTGCCTGCCTTATGTGCGCCGCATCACTGAAGAGGTTTTAAACAACCGGCTTCCGAAGGGAATTTGCCTGAATGTCAACTTTCCCGATACGAAAGAATTAAAAGGTGTCCGCATCTGCCGTCAGACCGACGGGGTATGGATACATGAGTTTGAAAAAGCTGAACACCCACGGGGAGGTAATTATTACTGGCTTACCGGAAGCTACCAAAATAACGAGCCGGAAGCAGAAGACACAGACCACTGGGCGCTTGACCATGGTTACGCTGCTATTACTCCTACTCAAATTGACGTGACAGCTTATACTTTACTCGACAAACTTAATCACTGGAACTGGGAAGTATGAAATATTATCTGATTGCCGGCGAGGCATCCGGAGACTTACATGCCTCTAACTTGATGAAAGCGATTCTACAAGAAGACCCGAAAGCAGAATTTCGCTTCTTCGGAGGCGATCTGATGGCTAAAGCAGGAGGTACCTGTGTAAAACATTACCGAGATATGGCATATATGGGATTTATCCCTGTATTGCTTCACTTGCGCACCATCTTCCGGAATCTCAGCTGTTGCAAGCAGGACATCTTAACTTGGAAACCAGACGTTCTGATACTGATTGACTATCCGGGATTCAACCTAAAAGTTGCCAAATTCATTAAACAACACAGCAGTATTCCTGTTTATTATTACATCTCTCCCAAAATATGGGCTTGGAAAGAATACCGCATCAAAAACATCAGACGAGATATTGACAAATTATTGTCCATTCTTCCATTTGAGGTGGATTTCTTCAAGAAACATCACTATCCTGTCAATTATGTAGGAAACCCGTGTGTGGATGCAGTGCAGACCTTCCGTGAAAACTATCAGGAGAGCCTGGATGAGTTTCAGCTGCGCAATAAGTTAGACAACAGACCGATTATTGCTTTACTAGCCGGCAGCAGAAAGCAAGAAATCAAAGACAATCTGTCGCGGATGACAGAAGCCTCAAAAGATTTTCCACAATATCAGTTTGTGGTAGCAGGAGCTCCCGGAATCGACCCGGAGTTTTATCAGCAATTCATCGGCAAGGATACGAAAATTTTATTCGGACAGACGTATCCTTTACTGACGCATGCCACTGCCGCACTGGTTACAAGCGGAACTGCCACACTTGAAACGGCACTCTTTAAGGTACCTCAAGTGGTTTGCTATTATACAACTGCCGGGAAACTGGTTTCTTTCCTCCGCCGCCATATTTTAAAGGTTCAATATATCTCTCTAGTCAATCTGATTTCCGGAAACGAAGCCGTAACAGAACTGGTAGCCGACGGAATGACTGTGACAAACCTGAAGGCTGAACTCAAGCAGATTCTTCCTGATGGAAACAAGCGTTCTAAAATGCTCTCCGACTATGAGCAGCTAATCCAAACCTTAGGAACAGCCGGAGCCTCTCAACGTGCAGCCGAAATCATAATCAGCTCTTTATCAGGAGGCAAGAAATAAAACAAGCATTCTGATTCTCTCTTACAAAACAGCAAAAAAACGCCTAAGCATTTCACTTGAAATGCTTAGGCGTTTTTTGACAAATGAATAAACATTTTTCTATAAGACATACAGCCTGTTTTCAAACCGCCTCAACTGATAAGAAAAATTCGCGGACTTCCGCATTCAACATAGGCTGAATAGATTTCAAATTTTCGAAAGGAATATCCTGCATCCTTGCTTGTATACAACGGTTTATCTGTCCGTGAGCAACAACCAACACCCGCTTCCCGTCATAATTCCGGCATAGATAATCAATGCAGTTTCGGGCACGCTCATATAACATCTCACGCGTTTCCACATCAGCAGGAGGATGATTCAAATCTACCGAATTCAAAAACCGTCCGGTCCAACCGCCCCAGTCAACCTCCCGGAACAAACTTGACCTTTCCCACGGCAATCTCCGCTCTCCTACCGCCAGCTCCACCGTATCGGTTACACGCTTCAAGTCACTACTCACCACTGCGTCCAAAGGAATATTTCTCAATTTTTCCCCTAACTCAACAGCCTGCAATTTTCCCTTTTCTGTAAGCGTACCCGGTAAATGTCCCTGAAATATACGAGCTAAATTTTCCTGTGTCTGCCCGTGTCGAACTAAATAAACAGTAAGCATGAATTCATATTTTAGCCACAAAGATAAATATTTACCGGCAGTGTTCAAATATTATTTGCAAGAGAGCAAAAAATGACTTATTTTTGTTCAACTTAGCGCAAAGGTCTATTCATCAATCCTTCATGCCCTAGTAGCTAAGTCAGCAAACTAAAAGCGGAAAGCGAAAACACTTAAAAAAGGATAAAACCAAGAAACATAAAACTGAAAATAATAAAGAACTAAAAACTAAAATAATATGGCAGACTCAAAAACGATTATCAGCGAAGCTGAAGAAAAAATGGATATGGCAGTCATGTACCTGGATGATTCATTGGCTCACATCCGCGCCGGAAAAGCCGACGTACGTTTGTTAGACGGTATCCGTGTAGACTCATACGGAAGTATGGTTCCCATTAACAACGTTGCTGCAGTCACTACCCCCGACGCACGCAGCATCGCCATCAAGCCTTGGGATAAAAGCATGTTCCGCGTGATTGAAAAAGCAATCATTGACTCTGAACTGGGTATCATGCCCGAAAACAACGGCGAGATTATCCGCCTGGGAATCCCTCCTTTGACCGAAGAACGTCGTAAACAACTTGCCAAACAATGTAAAGGCGAAGGAGAAACGGCAAAAGTCAGCATCCGAAATGCACGCCGTGACGCTATCGATGCTTTAAAGAAGGCTGTAAAAGAAGGTATGCCCGAAGACGAACAGAAAAATTCAGAAGCTAAACTGCAGAAAGTTCACGATAAATTTATCAAGCAAATCGAAGATATGCTGATTGCTAAAGATAAAGAAATCATGACTGTATAAAACGATATTACAAAGACACAAGCCTCACTCCATGTGAGGTTTGTGTCATTATTTTCTCACCTCCCATTTTTTATAAAGCATGGAGAAAGGCTTAGTCATAAAAAACACAGGTAGTTGGTATTTAGTCAAAACAGAGAGCAACCGGCTGGTGGAATGTAAAATCAAAGGAAATTTCCGCCTGAAAGGCATACGCAGCACAAATCCTATCGCTGTGGGCGACAGAGTGAAGATTACACTCAACGCTGAAGGAACCGCCTTTATCACCGAAATAGAAGACCGGAAGAACTATATCATCCGTCGCGCGTCAAACTTATCCAAGCAGTCGCATATCATTGCTGCCAATCTGGATCAGTGTATGCTTATCGTTACGGTGAATTATCCGGAAACTTCAACTACCTTTATCGACCGGTTCTTGGCTTCTGCCGAAGCTTACCGCGTACCGGTATGCCTGGTATTCAATAAAACCGACCGTTATTCTGAAGAAGAATCAAGCTATCTTGATGCTTTAATCCATCTTTATACACACATCGGATATCCCTGCCTGAAAATCTCAGCACTCAACGAAACTGGTCTAGATGAAATCAAGCAAGCATTAAAAGGCAAGATTACTTTATTGTCCGGTCATTCCGGAGTAGGAAAATCTACACTCATCAACGCTATCCTGCCAGAACAAAGCTTAAAAACAGGAGAAATATCAACCGCCCATAACACAGGAATGCATACCACCACTTTCTCTGAAATGTTCCCCCTTGAAGAGGGAGGATATCTCATTGACACTCCGGGAATCAAGGGATTTGGTACATTCGATATGGAGGAAGAGGAAATAGGACATTACTTTAAAGAAATCTTTGAATTCTCCGCAAACTGCAAATATAACAATTGTACGCATCGGCATGAGCCGGGATGTGCCGTGCGCGAAGCGGTGGAGAAACATTTCATCAGCGAATCAAGATATACTTCTTACTTAAGCATGATGGAAGATAAAGAAGAAGGAAAATATCGTTCTGGTTATTAAAGTTAATCTACCTACCAAGGTAAATCATTTACCTTGCAGGCCGTCAATCGCCTTATATACTTTTTCATCAAGGTTATCTGCCGGAAGGCTTCCTTGATGAAAGAAGCTAAAGCGTAAAAGCTAATACATAGCCCGATAACTCAGAGGCGTAAAACCTGTCATTTTCTTAAACAAACGTATCCAATGGTCTTTAGACAAACAGACTCTTTCTGCCAACTCACCAAGTCCAACTGGTTCATGAACATGCTGACGAATATAAAGAATCACCTTGGCCACTCTGCTGTCTTTCCTACTCACGCCATTATACTTAGACTCTCTGATAAATCAGGACAACAACTGAAGCACAATTCCTCTTGATTCTAGTTTATCGCAAAAACTCCACTGCTTATTATTCCGTAAAGTCTGTATCAACATTGGCTTATTGTCATAAGTTGCCGGATCTGATTTTTTTACTCAAAGCAGGCTTCATTTCACACAAACGTTTAAACAAGCTCAACTCAAAGCCTCCAGCTTCAATTTCAACCGGAAAAATCCAAGAATTCAGCAAGTCACTATCAAAACGAAGTTCCTCATATAAATGCAAATAATAATGTACAAACTTACAATCGCACTCATAAAAATCGACAGTCCATTGATTTCATTTATATAAACGCATAAAAAAAACGAAATTTCATTAAGGTCATCTTAATGAAATTTCGTTTTCCGTGCGCCTGATAGGACTCGAACCTACACGTCTCTCGACACCAGATCCTAAGTCTGGCGCGGCTACCAATTACGCCACAGGCGCGCACTTCCTTTTTGTTAGCGAGTGCAAAGATAGACTATTTTCTTTTATCTGCAAAATTTTAAAGCAAATTTATTTCAGCAAATCACAGGCCAGCTCAATCATCGTATCTTTTCCTTTACGCATATCCTCACTTATCATATCTACTTTCCGGTCAGGAGCAATTCCAAACTCCAGCTGATTCATCTCCGGATCGAACATCGGACTGGCTGAAAAACGGATAGACCAACCATTCGGAAGTTCTGAACTAAACGGCAAGCCAGAGCCTCCTCCCGTTTTATCACCCAATATCGTTACATGAGGAAGCTGCTTCATTGAATTCACAAAATCATTCGTAGCACTATACGAGCGTCGGTTGGTCAAGACCACTACCTTTTTCTGCCAGCGAATTCCATCCGAAGGTTCCAGGAATACAGGTTTTGGTTCTGAAAAATCAGTATGTCCCGGTCCTTTCTTATGACACATATATCCTACCAAGACTTTTTCATTAGTAAACCGAGATGCAAGTTTTTGAGCAGTGGTCAAGTTTCCTCCCCCATTATTTCGCACATCCAGAATCAGTCCGTCACATATAGCCAATCTATTCAATGTCTGATCCAGATTCCCGTCTCCGATTCCATCAGAAAAGCTTTCACAATAAATATAACCTATATTATTTTCCAATATCTGGTACGTCAAACCAGACGAATTAATATAGTCTTTCCGCAAATAAATAGCTTGAATACTGTCACTGAAATTACGCGGATATGCATCAAACCATTCACGATATTGTGATGAAGCCATTGAGCTATGCAGGTTAACATGCCCGTCACGCAGTTCGTTAACCATCTCCGACAAAACCTCAAACAAAGCTTCCGAACCCATTGATGCAGTAATACGTTTAGCATAACGCTCATGCACCTCATCCCAATCTAAGCCATATTCCTGTTTTTTATATTCCAGAAAACAATATTGCTCATCAATAATTTTCCAAAGCGATTCAAAATTGGCTTGCGGAGAATTCCCCGACACATCCTCTCGAATGCAAGACAACAAAGTTATTCCCAGAAAGAAACCAACAAAACTATAAAGATACTTTTTCATATTTAATAAGGAGTAACGGAATGAGGCATACTAATTTTATTTTTTCCTCTCAAGAGATAGAAGTTTTTTACAAAGCCTATCATAAAGACATGCGAATAGGTATGATTTTTCAGATGGTTTACTTTAGCCTGCTGGATATCGCAAACATATCCAGCCCGCATTACCACTTTACGAACCGGAAAATCAAGCGTCAACATCTGACGCAGGGAAGGATTGTTATGTAAAGAGGTGAACAATACATTTCTTCCCCCGTTTTCCAATGAAAAAATCTCATAATAAGATTCACCAAACTCAGGAGAAAACATCACCCCTGCAAGAGGAAGCGTAGCTTGATAACGAGCCACCAACGGATAGTTTCCTATACGGAACTTATAAATAGCCATCCCTGAAGCAGCTATCCCCCCATAAGCCCTTGCCTGTGCCGGGTTATTTGAATTTCGCGTGTTATAAACCCCTCCGGCATTCAAGTCAAATACCGGTCCAGCCAATAATTTCAACGATTCGTTCACCGGAAACTGATAATGAAAAGCACAACTCCAATTCAACAGTCCTCCATACATATCAGCTGTCTTCGCCGGATTTTCTACCAAATAAAAGTTTCCCTGCAAAATATGTTGCACGGAAATCCTTCCCCTCCCCATGCAAGTCATCCGCATTCTTTCATAAAGGAAACGCACCTCCGGTCCCTCATACTCTAAGGGAGAAAGATAAGTATCTAATACATTGGCATGACCAGCTCCCAGCAGAAAAGAACTCATTACGTAACGATTTGCCTTCAAGCTATCCTCCTGAGCCTTTCCCTCCAAGCCGGAAACCAAGATTATAAAGAGCAGAAGGTACTTTACTATCTTTATCCGATTTTCTATAACCATTTTACTCATTATCTGATACTTCTTCTTCAGATTCAACCAATTCTGCGTCTTCTGTATCCTCCGGCTCGGGCATTCGCGTCGGTTCCAATTCCTCTATACGCTCAACCGCATAAGTAGTTAAGCGCTTACCCTTTGCCTTATAACTTTTCACACCTACAAAGTCACTCGCCTCTACAATCAATCCTTCCCTAAACTTATCATTTCCACCAAAGACAATCTGCAAACGAGGATAAACCTGACAAGTCAACAATATCAATTGTGTTTGTTTATTCTCACCTAAATAACTCAACCGCTTAGAGGTTAATTCAAAAGTAAAACGCTTCAGATAAGGATAATTTTGCTGGTCTGCATCATAAAGCACAGCCGTCCATACTTTTTCCGCATCAAATTTTTCCACAAACTGAATATCCGGATCATAATGATTGTTCAAATCAAAATCAGTAGTATAAAACTCCCCGTTTTTATGAACAACCAAGATACTATCTTCACTATGGAACTCACCCAAATACTGTCCTCTTCCATCATAGTTCAAGCGCAAGACATCGTAATCAAACCAAACCTTACGTCCTCCCAAAGTAGAGCCTCCCCGTTGCTTCAAAGTGATTTTATGCACTTCAAACTTTGTAAGCAAGTTGCCCATAGACTGACGTCCTTTAATATGAATCGTACTGAAATCCTTATCAAAAGCAGTCTTCTTAATACGCACATTCGGACGCAGAACCACTCTGATTACTTCAGCTTCCCCATTGGGGTTTGCAGTAAAATAAACCACTTTAGACCCCGGTTCTCCCTTTGTTGCATCGTACTCACGGTCACGAATCATAGAGGTTACATTAAAACGCTTAATGTAATAATTTCCCTCTTTTCCATCCCGGTAAATGAGATTATAAATCGTACGTTTATCATTCTTCTTAAATACATTTACATACAGAATATTTTTTCCTACAAAGAGTTTATCCGAAATTCGTACAATTTTATACTTTCCATCTTTATAAAATATAATCACATCATCAATATCCGAACAATTACAAATAAACTCATCCTTTTTCAGTCCGGTACCAATAAATCCTTCCTCACGATTGATGTATAGTTTTTCATTGGCCTCCACTACTTTCGTAGCTACAATCGTATCAAAGCTCCGGATTTCGGTACACCTTGGAAAATCTTTTCCATATTTCTCCTTTATACGTGTATACCAATCAACTGTATATTCAACAATATGAGCCAAATGGTTATCAATCTCTTCAACTTCAGCTTTCAGCTTAACAATCAGTTCATCGGCTTTCTCTTTATTAAACTTCAAGATACGCGCCATTTTGATTTCCATCAGCTTCAAGATATCCTCCTTTGTTACCTCACGCACAAACTGCGGATAATACGGAGTCAAGCGCTCATCAATATATTCACATGCCTTATCCATTGATTCAGCCTGTTCAAACTGTTTGTCTTTATAAATGCGCTCTTCTATAAAAATCTTCTCTAGTGAAGCAAAATGAAGGGTTTCAAGCACTTCCTCTCTCTCTATTTCCAGCTCCTTCCGCAATAGTCCCAATGTGTTATCAACCGATTTACGCAATACATCACTCACGGTCAAGAAGCAAGGCTTTTTATTATCAATCACACAACAGTTCGGAGAAATATTCACTTCACAGTCGGTAAAAGCGTAAAGAGCATCCAATGTCTTATCAGAAGATACTCCCGGAGCCAAATGCACCAGAATTTCCACCTTATCTGCGGTATTATCATCAACCTTACGTATTTTTATTTTTCCTTTTTCTATAGCTTTCAGTATCGAATCAATAAGCGAAGTAGTGGTTTTTCCATAAGGAATTTCACTGATGCAAAGTGTTTTATTATCTATTTTTGAAATCTTGGCACGAACCCGAACCACACCTCCACGTTCACCGTCATTATAACGTGAAACATCAATCGCACCTCCGGTTTGAAAATCAGGATAAAGCTGAAAGTCTTCTCCTTGAAGATAAGCTATAGCTGCATCACACAACTCATTAAAATTATGCGGAAGTATCTTCGATGAAAGTCCTACTGCAATACCTTCAACCCCTTGAGCTAACAACAATGGGAATTTAACAGGAAGAGTTACCGGTTCCCGGTTACGTCCGTCATAAGAAGCCTCCCACTCCGTGGTTTTAGGATTAAAGACCACATCAAGTGCAAATTTCGAAAGACGTGCTTCAATATAACGCGAAGCAGCCGCACTGTCGCCCGTCAGAATGTTTCCCCAGTTTCCCTGACAGTCAATCAGCAGATTTTTCTGCCCCAACTGAACCAAAGCATCACCGATAGAAGCATCTCCGTGAGGATGAAACTGCATCGTATGACCTACGATATTGGCTACTTTATTATAGCGGCCATCATCCAAGCGTTTCATTGAATGAAGGATACGTCGCTGCACCGGTTTCAAGCCATCGTTGATATGAGGAATGGCTCGCTCTAATATCACATACGAAGCATAGTCCAAAAACCAGTTTTGATACATGCCACTTAACTGACGCTTCACTGATTCATCCTTCACCGAAACGGGTTTATAATCTGAATGTCCCTCTTTTTCGGATTCTTTTTTTTCTTCTCTGTTAAATATATCTTCGCTCATGTCCTTATTCTTATGCTGCAAAATTACAAAAAACTTCCGTACCCAAGAAACTGTAAAGCATAGCCTTGCAAACTTTTTCTATGAATCTGGGCAAGATAAGAAACGAATACAACAAAAAAAACGAAACAAGAATCAGCCAGCCGCTTTTTCCCGGAAAGAGAATTAATCCGTTGGAGCATCAGCACGCATAGCACGGAGTACAGGCACCGTAAGAGGCAATGCCAATAAGAACGAGCATAAATCGGCAACAGCCTGCGTCATCTCCACTCCCTGCAAGCCCAAGCAGAAAGGAAGGAGCAAAATCAAAGGGATAAAAAACAGACCTTGACGGGCCGACGAAAGAAGCACCGCACGAACCGGTTTCCGAATGGTTTGAAGCAACATGTTACAGAGTATCACCCACGCTCCGAGAGGCAAGGTTATAAGTTGCCAGCGTAAGGCACTTGCTCCCACTTCGATTACTTGAACATCTCCTTTCCGGAACCAAGAAACGATTTCCGGTGCATAAATATAGCCAGCCACTGAACAGCAAGTCAGGAAAACAACCCCGAGCTTTACACAAAACCAAAATCCCTGACGCACACGCGAATAAAACTCCGCCCCGTAGTTAAATCCACAAACCGGCTGGAAACCTTGTCCAAACCCAATCACAAACGAATTGATAAACATACAGATGCGCGTAACTATCGACATACCGGCAATCGCCGCATCGCCATACCTTCCGGCTGATACATTCAGCAGAATAGTTGCCACACTTGCCAGCCCCTGACGGCAAAGAGAAGGACTTCCTCCATATAATACTTCTTTTAGCAACTCCTTGCTTGGAGAGAAATTACGGAAATGAATCCGGATATTTTCTCCTTTCCTATCCATATAAAGCAAGACACTAAAACTACAGACCTGACTCACCAATGTAGCCCATGCCGCCCCGGCTATTCCTTTATGAAACACCAAAATCAGCAATGCATCCAATCCGATATTCAACACCGCCCCCACAATAATTCCCACCATAGCATAGACTGCATTCCCCTGAAAGCGCATCTGGTTATTAAGCACCAACGATGAAGCCATAAAGGGAGCCCCCAAAAGAATGATTCCCAAATAAGTCTCAGCGTAAGGCAAAATCGTTGGAGTAGAACCAAGCAGCCGACAAATTGGTGTAAGAAACAGCAATCCGGTCAATGTGATTATTCCTCCGACAATAAAGGCACAGAAGAAACCGGTAGAAGCCATCCTTTCTGCACATTTATACTCTTTCGCTCCCAATTTACGCGAAATATAATTACCCGAACCATGACCAAAGAAAAATCCGAACGCTTGAATAATCGCCATGACAGAAAAAGAAACCCCCACAGCCGCAGTGGCCTGTGTATCTATTTTTCCCACAAAGTAAGTATCTGCCATTACATAAAACGAGGTAATCAGCATGCTGACAATTGTAGGAACAGCAAGCGAAGCAATCAATCCCGGAATGGGGGCTGTGGTCATCAATGTATATTTATCCTTATATTTTTGCTTCATAAAAACTCCAAGTCTCAGTAAATTCACTTTGTTTACTTCTCCATAAAAGAAGTAAACTGGCAAATACGAATAAGGTTTTACACCCTCTTCAATTTATTCATAGGAAAAAGGGGGAAAAGGACACGTTAACAAAACACAGGTCCTCCTTCAATCGCCATTTCACAAGCAAAAATAAGAAAAAAATCCCTTTTTCACAGACAAGTAAAAGGCAAACGCCGTGATTCATAAGATAAATTAATACAGGTATCGTATTTTTTCAGTTATAAATATGTATCTTTGTGCCCTACTATACAGAATCTTGAAATAAAAAATCAAAAAGGAAATAAAAAATGGCACAAGAAGACGTTTTTAAAAAATTAGTTTCACACTGTAAAGAATATGGTTTTGTGTTTCCGTCAAGCGATATTTACGACGGACTCGGCGCAGTTTACGACTACGGTCAGATGGGTGTGGAACTGAAAAACAATATCAAACAATATTGGTGGCAGAGCATGGTATTGCTTCATGAAAACATCGTAGGTATTGATTCAGCTATTTTCATGCACCCTACCATTTGGAAAGCATCGGGACACGTAGACGCATTCAATGACCCATTGATTGACAACCGCGACTCAAAAAAACGCTACCGTGCCGATGTCTTGATTGAAGACCAAATCGCCAAATATGATGAAAAAATCAATAAAGAAGTAGCCAAGGCTGCCAAACGTTTCGGTGAAGCATTCGATGAAGAACAGTTCCGTTCAACCAATGCCCGTGTATTAGAACACCAAGCCAAACGTGATGCACTTCATGAGCGATTTGCCGCTGCAATGAACGCAAATGATTTGAACGAACTTCGCCAGATTATCATAGATGAAGAAATCGTTTGCCCTATCTCTGGAACCAAGAACTGGACAGAAGTCCGTCAGTTTAACCTGATGTTCTCCACCGAAATGGGTTCTACCTCGGAAGGAGCTATGAAAGTTTACCTTCGTCCGGAAACAGCTCAGGGTATCTTCGTAAACTACCTGAACGTACAGAAAACCGGACGCATGAAAGTTCCTTTCGGTATCGCACAGATAGGTAAGGCTTTCCGTAATGAAATCGTAGCACGCCAGTTCATTTTCCGTATGCGCGAATTCGAACAGATGGAAATGCAGTTCTTCGTAAAACCGGGAACCGAACTGGAATGGTTTAAGACATGGAAAGAAACCCGCCTGAAATGGCACAAAGCTTTAGGATTCGGTGACGACCACTACCGTTATCACGACCATGAAAAGCTGGCTCACTACGCCAATGCTGCTACCGACATCGAGTTCCTGATGCCGTTCGGATTCAAAGAAGTGGAAGGTATTCACAGCCGTACCAACTTCGACTTGAGCCAGCATGAAAAATTCTCAGGAAAGAGCATCAAGTACTTCGACCCGGAAATAAACGAATCATACACTCCGTTCGTAATTGAAACTTCAATTGGTGTTGACCGTATGTTCCTCAGCATCATGAGTGCTTCATACTGCGAAGAAAAGCTTGAAAACGGAGAAACCCGCGTTGTCTTGAAACTGCCTGCAGCTCTTGCTCCGGTGAAACTTGCAGTCATGCCTTTGGTGAAGAAAGACGGTCTGCCGGAAAAAGCACGCGAAATCATGAACGACTTGAAATTCCACTTCCACTGCCAGTATGACGAGAAAGACAGCATCGGAAAACGTTACCGCCGTCAGGATGCAATCGGTACTCCGTATTGTATCACCATCGACCACCAGACACTGGAAGACAACTGCGTGACTTTGCGTAACCGCGATACCATGGAACAAGAACGCGTAGCTATTTCTGAATTGAACAACATCATTGCAGATAAAGTAAGCATTACAAGTCTGCTGAAAACATTGCAATAATAAGTTTCAGTTCTTTAGTTTTTGAGTTTGAAAGTTTGCTGATACGGCACAGACTCAAAAACTTGGAAACTAAAAGACGAACAAACTTAAAAAAACAGAATGAATGAATAAAAATATACTTTGGCTAGTTGCCTTGATGGTAACATGTTCACTCGGCTTCGCCTCTTGTGCAGAAGACACGGCTGTAGAAGACCCTTATGCCAACTGGGAAGCGCGTAACGATCATTACTTGGATTCGATTGTTGACTTGGCACGGAAAAATGCAGACGGGAAATGGTATTGTGTACCTAATTACAAAAACGGAATAGACAATAACCTTAACGGAGGTATCATTAAACCTTCGGGAGAGGAATACACCATGACCGACTCTGTTTACGTACATTTTTACACCCAGCAGGAAACGGGAGAAGCTCCCTTGTTTACCGATAGTGTAAGTGTGTATTACAACGGATGGCTCATCAACAATGAAAAGTTTGACGGAAACTATCAAGGAGACTGGAAAGATGGATATACAGATGAGATTTACTCTCCCAGCACATTCCTTGTGCAAGGAGTTGTTCCCGGATGGCAAACAGCACTCATGAAAGCCACGGCAGAAGCCGGTTATAAAGGAATGGTCCCGGGAGACAGAGCGGATGTACATATCCCTTATCAGCTGGCTTATGGAACAAGCGGGTCAGGAAGTATCCGAGGTCACTCTGTACTGAAGTTTCATATCAAAGTAGAAAAAGTCACTCACCCGAAAGGGCCAGACGACCGTAAGATTAAAACCATTCAGACAGCCAACTGATCTGGTCTGTTTTTACATCGGAAGAACATAAACAAAGCGCAGAAATGCTTTCCGGAACGAAGCATTTCTGCGCTTTTCTTTTATCATAAAAAAACGCCTTGACGTTTGTTGTAAAACGCCTAAGAAAACCGAATGACCCACCTTGGTGTTTACTCTCCCTCACCTTGACGTTTTTATCCGGATGGAACTTCTTGATAAAGAAGCCTCCGAAGACGCTTGCAAAATCATCGGATTTCTGTTATCTTTGCATGCGGAACAAAAATTCAATGAAACACAGCTTCAAGACATATTGCCTGTTAATCGTCAGCATTCTTATGCTGGTGGCAAGCGTTTTCCCTCATCATCACCATGAAGAACGCTTCTGTCTGAACGCTGATTTAGAGACTTGCTGCCCGTCTCAAGCTGCCGGGAATGAAGACCACACGGCTAAAGGATGCGAAAACCACGCTTGTCATGCCGACTGCATTACTCATTTTTCTTTTTCATCGCAGCACGACCGTCATATAGACGTCACTCCAGATTATTCTTTCTATTCTTTTATCTACCCATTACTCAATGTTTTAGAACGCTTTACCTTTCATAACAATGAAGCAAAGGAAGCATATTCAATTTATATTGAAAAGCTCCACTCACGGTATTGCGTTACAACGGGTAATCTGCGCGCTCCTCCAGCTTTTCACTCTTAACCGTTAAGACACTATCAAAAAAGTAACCAGAAACTCCATCTACAGTTTTTTCTTACTGTGCTTGATGAGGTTTCTGCTATCCATCTGTCTTAATATGATTTATCTAAACCAACTGCTCTCCAAGCTGGTTTAGACGCTTCTGTAACCACACAACCCGGTTGCAGAGAATAAGAGATACTTTTGCATTAAACAGAAACATCATTTTTTTATTCTATGAAGAAACTTATTTATACAGGAGTGTTTTTCGCACTCCTCCTGAGCGCATGTACTGAACACAATCACGCACACGAAGGACATGACCATGAAGCCGAGCTGAATGCTCATGAAGGCGATAAGCATGACAGCCATTCTGACGAAATCATTCTGACACCCGAAAAAGCAAAGGCAGCTGGTGTTACGGTTGAAACAGTGAAAGCTGCCCCGTTCCGTGAGGTGATTCCTACCAGCGGACAAATCATTGCATCTCAAGGAAATGAAGCTACCGTTGTTGCTGCTTCTTCGGGAATCATTTCGTTTAACAGAAACCTTACCGAGGGGATGCAACTGAGTAAAGGAGGTGAATTACTGAGCATCTCTGCCGAGAATTTACAAAACGGTGACCCCGTAAAACGTGCCCGCATTGCTTATGAACGAGCTAAAGAAGAATATGAACGGGCAGAAAAGCTAATTGACAGCCGGATTGTTTCCAAAAAGGAATTCACGCAGCTCAAGGAAAATTACGAGAATGCACGCTTGGCTTATGAGGCTTTATCGCCCAGCCGCTCCGGAAAAGGAGTTGCAGTTAAATCGCCTATCGCCGGATATATCAAAACGTGTTTGGTAAAAGAGGGCGATTATGTCACCACCGGACAACCATTGCTCACGGTTACTCAAACCCAGCGCCTCATGCTGCGTGCCGAGGTTTCTGAACGGTATTACAAGCAGCTTTCATCCATCCATTCAGCTAATTTTCAGACACCTTACCAAAAGGCAGTGTACAGCCTCAGCGATTTGAAGGGACGGCTTGTTTCTTACGGAAAATCTTCCGGAGATACCTCTTTTTATATTCCCATCACTTTTGAGTTTGATAACCGCGTAGATATTCTTCCGGGAGCTTTCGTTGAAGTATGGCTGCTGTCGGGTGAGCGTCCGAATATAATCAGCGTTCCGGTCTCGGCTCTGACTGAAGAGCAAGGGCTGCACTTTGTCTATGTCAAACTGGATGAAGAGGGGTATCAGAAACGGGAAGTACATACTGGAGCCACCGACGGAACTCGCATTGAAATTCTGGCTGGCTTAAGCGAAGGTGAACAAGTCGTGACACAAGGTGCAATTCATGTTAAACTGGCTTCGGCTTCAAATGCAATACCGGGACATACGCATAATCATTAGTTCTTGAGTTTTCTGAGTGTTTCAGTTTTAGAGTTCTTCAGGCGATTTTCCTGACCGGTATTCAGACGAAGCAAACTCAAAGACCGACAAACCAAGATACTTACAAACCAACAAATAAAAATCAAATGCTGAATAAAATAATACATTTCTCGCTGCAAAACCGACTCTTGGTTCTTGTAGCTTCCGTACTTCTGCTTATCGGAGGTATGTACACAGCTTTTCATACAGAAGTGGATGTATTTCCCGACCTGAATGCCCCCACCGTAGTGGTCATGACCGAAGCAAACGGCATGGCTGCCGAAGAGGTTGAACAGTTGGTTACCTTCCCTATTGAAACGGCTGTAAACGGAGCAACTAACGTTCGCCGGGTACGCTCTTCTTCTACTACCGGTTTTTCGGTAGTGTGGGTAGAATTCGATTGGGATACGGATATTTATCTGGCCCGGCAAATTGTTTCTGAAAAGCTTTCAGCAGCAGCCGAAAGTCTTCCGGAATATGTGGGAAAACCCACACTGGGTCCACAGTCGTCTATTCTCGGTGAGTTACTGATTGTAGGTCTGACTGCCGACAGCACTTCCATGCTTGACTTACGTACGCTTGCCGACTGGACCATCCGCCCCCGACTGCTTTCTACCGGCGGAGTGGCACAGGTTGCTGTTTTGGGCGGTGACATCAAGGAATATCAAGTTTTAATTCATCCTGAACGCATGAAGCATTATGGTATATCCTTAGGTGAAGTGATGGCTGTTACCCGAAATATGAACCAAAATACAAACGGAGGAGTCATCTATGAATATGGTAATGAATATATTGTAAGAGGTATCATTTCAACCGATGATGTACAGATGATGGCTCGCTCTGTTATCAAGACCGTGGATGGAGCACCGATTACTTTAGAAGATATTGCCGACGTGAAAATTGGTGCTCAACAGCCCAAACTGGGGCTAGCTTCTGAAAAAGGAAAACCAGCCGTTCTGGTTACAGTAACCAAACAGCCCAATACAGGTACAATCGAATTGACCGGACAGCTGGAGGCAGCCTTGAATGACTTAAAGAAAAACCTTCCGAAAGACGTACAGATTTCAACCGACATTTTCCGCCAGTCGCGCTTCATTGAGAGTTCAATCAGCAACGTACAGGAATCGCTTTATGAAGGTGCGTTTTTTGTAGTAATCGTGCTCTTCTTGTTCCTCGCCAACACACGCACTACCCTCATTTCCCTCGTAACCCTTCCGCTGTCGCTTCTGGTAGCAATTCTTGTTCTTCATTACATGGGACTCAGCATCAACACCATGAGCCTCGGAGGTATGGCTATTGCCATCGGTTCGCTGGTAGATGATGCCATTGTGGATGTAGAAAACGTATGGAAACATTTACGGGAAAACCGCATGCTTCCTGCAGCCGAACGATTACCCATCCGGCAAGTGGTGTTTAATGCTTCGCGCGAAGTGCGCATGCCGATTTTGAATTCTACGCTGATTATCATTGTCAGCTTTATTCCCCTGTTCTTCTTGACCGGGATGGAGGGACGTATGCTGGTGCCTCTTGGCGTAGCCTTTATCGTTTCTCTTTTCGCCTCAACCATTGTGGCACTCACCCTGACTCCGGTGCTGTGCAGTTACCTGCTTGGGGGTGATTCCAAAAAAGAAGGACTTCCACGCGAAGCTTTCTTGGCTGTATGGTTAAAGAAGCATTACGAACAAGCCCTGCTTTGGACCTTAGAGCATAAAAAAACAGTGCTTGGGGGGACCATTGCTCTGTTTATCCTGGCTTTAGGAAGTTTCTTCACCTTAGGGCACAGCTTCCTTCCGCCGTTTAACGAAGGCTCGTTTACCATTAATGTCAGCTCTATGCCTGGGATTTCACTGGAAGAATCCGACCGCATCGGACGACAAGCGGAAGAACTTCTGCTCACCATCCCTGAAATAAAGACCGTAGCCCGAAAGACCGGACGTGCCGAACTCGATGAACATGCTTTAGGAGTCAATGTATCTGAAATTGAAGCCCCTTTTGAACTCGACGAGCGTTCGCACGCTGAGGTGCTTGAAGAGGTGCGTCATAAACTGTCTGTCATAACTGGAGCCAATATTGAAATTGGCCAGCCCATCAGTCACCGTATTGATGCCATGCTGAGTGGAACGCAGGCAAACATCGCCATCAAATTATTTGGCGACGACCTGAACCGTATGTTCATGATCGGGAATCAAATCAAGGAAGCAGTGAGCGACGTGGAAGGTATTGCCGACTTAAATGTGGAGCAACAAATCGAACGCCCGGAACTGAAGATTGTTCCCAAGCGTGAACTGCTTGCCAAATATGGCATTTCACTGCCTCAGTTTAATGAGTTTATCACTATTAACATGGCAGGAGAAGTGGTTTCACAGGTGTACGAAAAAGGCAAAGCTTTTAACTTGGTGGTTCGTGCCAGTGAAGATAACCGCGGCTCAATAGATCATGTAAAAGACCTGATGATAGATGACAACCAAGGACGGAAAATTCCACTGATTGCCGTAGCCGATGTGGTATCATCCATGGGACCCAACACTATAAACCGTGAAAATGTAAAGCGCAAGATTGTTATCTCTGCCAATACATCCGGACGTGACTTGCGCAGCGTAGTCAATGACATCCAAGCACTGATAGATCAGAAAATCCAACTACCGGAAGGATATCACATTGAATACGGAGGACAGTTTGAAAGTGAACAGGCAGCCAGCCAGACTTTGCTCCTTACCTCTGCCATGAGTATTGTGGTCATCTTCCTGCTCTTATATATGCAGTTTAAAAACGCATCGCAAAGCGGCGTGATTCTTCTTAATCTTCCGCTCGCACTGATTGGCGGAGTATTTGCCCTGCTGATGACAACCGGCGAAGTCAGTATTCCTGCCATCATCGGATTTATCTCGCTGTTTGGCATTGCCACACGTAACGGCATGTTGCTCATCAGCCACTATAATTTACTGAGAGAAGAACAGGGAATGAATGTAAAACAAAGCATCATACAAGGCTCGCTCGACCGCCTGAATCCTATTCTGATGACTGCTCTTTCGTCAGCTTTGGCTCTGATTCCGCTTGCGCTCCGCGGCAGTTTGCCCGGAAATGAGATTCAAAGTCCGATGGCTAAGGTTATCTTAGGCGGACTACTCACCTCAACCTTTTTAAATGCATTCATCATTCCGATTGTGTATGAGCTTATGAATCGCAAAAAAGAAAAAATTCAATCAGATAAAACAATCCAGTAAAAGCAGTATGTATATGAAATTTAATCTATTTATAGCAGCCTTCCTGTTTTCCGGCGCAGTGCAAGCTCAATCCATTGATGAGATATTACGTAGCATCGAACAAAACAGCCCGGAACTGAAGTCGCAGCAACAAGCTACTCATGCTGCCCAGATGGAAGTGCAGACTTTAAACAATCTGGAAGACCCTTCTGTGGAATACAGTCCTTTCTTCGCCAAAGGAGTAGAAGGTGTGGCCAGTTCGGAATTGGTAGTGAAGCAGGGTTTCGACTTTCCTACCCTCTATGCAGCCCGAAAAAAGCAGGGAAAGCTTCAGCAAGAAGTACTCAACCGACGGAACGAAATGAACCGACGTGAGGTCTTGCTTAGGGCCAAAACCTTGTGTCTGGACTTGATTCGGTTGAACCAAGAGCAGAAGCTGCTGGAACAGCGTAAAAAAAATGCGGAGGAATTGTTGGCTTTATTTAATGAACGCCTGGAAAAAGGGGATGCCAATATCTTAGAAGTAAATAAAATCAAGATGGAACGCATGAATGTTCAAACGGAGGTTGCACAGAATGCAGCTGCTCATCGTAATGCGCTCCAACAGTTGCTTGCCATGAACGGAAACCTTCCGCTTGAGTTTGCTTGCAGCTCGTATCCTGTTCTTACTCCGGTAACCAGTTACTCAGCCTTGTATGATGAGGTCATGACAACCGATGCAACCCTTCTTGAAGCAGATGCTACCGCACGGGCTGCCGACAAAGAACTCAGTGTAAACCGACAGAACTGGTTGCCAAAACTGGAAGTGGCTTACCGGCGTAACACTTCTTTAGGAGAAAAGAGCAACGGGTTTCTTGTAGGTGGAAGCATTCCGCTGTTTTCAAAACGGAAACGCACGCAAATAGCTCGCGCCCAGGCCATCAGTGCCCAACTGCAGCGGGATGACGTGCGGCTGAAAACCGAAGCGAACATACAGAGCCAGTTTAATGAAATACAGCAGCTCAACGAAGCCATGCAGGCTTATGACATTCCACTCATGCATCAAACACTCGACTTGCTGAAACAAGCCGTTACAGCCGGACAGCTTTCTATCATCGATTACTATGTGGAAGCCGAAGGTGTATACCGAAACCTTCAGGCATACATGGAAATTGAGAACCAATACCAAAAGCTGATGGCTACTGTTTACAAGAACAGACTGTAATGAGATGAAGCACTCAAACCAAACACGCAGGGTGTGAAGTCATGAGGACTTTAATCACGAAACAGTAGACTAAAATTAAGTTATTGTTAATCAAATAACAAAGGATACAGTTCAATCGGCTGTATCCTTTTTTTTATTTTATGCTTGCATTTTTAACTAATAAAATTTGAGATTTATCATCATAAAATATACTTTTGAGCCCTGAACAAAGCCTTATAAACTTGAGTCTTCTTAATGGAAGGTTCATTACTAATATAATTAACTTAATACTTATGGAAAATTACTCTATCTTTTCATCAGGCAATTCGCCAAGAAAGAGAAAATTGCTATCTGCAATTCCTGTAACCTTGAGTCTTCTTATAGCTGCCAGTGCCACCAGTATGGCTAGTGCATCTGTAACTCCAGGAATAACCAAAACAGCAACAGTCAATGCATCCAATGTAACCGGAGTGGTAGTTGATGCCTCCGGAGTTCCCTTAATTGGCGTTAACGTATTGGAAAAGGGAACAACAAATGGAACGATTACCGATTTCGACGGTAAGTTTACCTTGAACGTATCTTCACCGAATGCGAAGTTAGTTATTTCCTACATCGGATATGTATCACAAGAGGTTTCAGCTCCCAAGAACGGCGAACTGAAAGTGGTGCTGAAAGAAGACACAGAAACTTTGGAAGAAGTAGTGGTGGTAGGTTATGGTACACAGAAAAAAGCAAACCTTTCCGGCTCTGTATCTTCTGTTGACAGTGAACAGCTCCAAAACCGACCGATACAAAACGTGAGCAGCGGATTACAAGGATTAATGCCGGGTGTTACCATTACGGAAACCAACGGAGCACCGGGTATGGATAGCGGTAATATCCGTGTGCGCGGTACAGGTACTTTGAACTCTGCTTCTCCTTATATATTAATTGACGGAGTGGAATCGGAAGCCATGGGCGATCTCGACCCAAACGATATTGCCAGCATCTCTGTATTGAAAGATGCAGCTTCTGCAGCCATCTATGGTTCGAAAGCAGCCAACGGCGTTATCTTGATTACCACCAAACGCGGTTCTACAGGAAAGCCGAAAATCTCATACAGCGGTTATATCAGCTTTCAGAATACCACCGAAACCATTGACCGCCTGAGTTCTTACGAATATGCAAGCATGTATAATGATGCATTGAAAAGTGAAGACAAGGCTCCCCGTTTCACTCCAGATGAAATACAGAAATTTAAAGATGGAACCGATCCTAATTATCCCAACACCGACTGGTATGACCTGGCTTACAAAACAGGTATTCAACACCGCCACAATATCAATATTTCCGGAGGTAATGAGCATGCCAAATACATGGGTTCGCTCGGTTATTTGAATCAGACTGGTGTGTTACCGAATGCAGGAAGAGAGCAATTTAATGCCCGTACAAACCTTGACATGAAAATCACCAAACGCCTGAGTGCAAAAATCAATCTCGCATATATCAAAAACAAATACGATGATGCCAGCTCGGCTTACTACGGAGGAAGTTCCGATCAAATTATCCGTCAGCTTAATCTTATTTCTCCTTGGATTGTAAATCGCTATGAGGACGGTACTTACGGAACCATTTCAGACGGAAACCCTATAGCTTGGCTTGACTCGGGAATGAAGGTTACACGCGACAATTATAATTTCACCGGACTGGCATCGCTAGACTATAAGATTCTTGATGAACTGACCTTGACTTTAACTGGATCGTATGTAAACGACTTACAGAATTACAAATACTTCCAGCCATTTATCCAATATAATCCAAACAAAGCTTCCGACCCAAGCTCACTTGATGAAAGATATTACCGCTGGGACCGCACAAACTATGATGTCTTGCTGAACTACGACAAGACTTTCGGAAAACACAACCTGAAAGGATTGGCCGGATGGCACACTGAAAAGTATAACTACAAATACATGAAAGCATATCGTAAGAACTTCCCTAATGATAATCTGACCGATATGAATGCCGGAGATGCCGCTACACAAACCAATGAAGGCTACAGTCGCGAACTTGCCATGATTTCTTGGTTTGCACGCGTCAACTATGACTTTGCCGGCAAGTACTTGTTGGAAGCCAATATCCGTGCAGATGCTTCTTCACGCTTTGCCAAAGGAAACCGATGGGGCTACTTCCCCTCATTCTCTGGAGCATGGCGCATCAGTGAAGAGAATTTCATGAAAGGAGCCCAGAACTGGTTAAGCAACTTAAAGATTCGTGGTTCATGGGGTATGTTGGGTAATCAGGATGCACTGAATAGCGCAGATGCTTCAGGTGCTTTCTATCCTGCCATCAACACATATGAAATTGGAGCTACGTACCCGTTTGGAGGAGCTTTGAATTCCGGTTATTATCAGGGTTCTTTCCGCTTGAACACCATTACTTGGGAAAAAGCGAAGACTTGGGGCGTAGGTATTGATTTCGGATTATTCAACAATAAAGTAACCGGTTCTGTTGACTATTATAACCGCAAAACCGAAGGTATCATGATGGACGTAGCAGTACCCAACGAATTTGCTCTCTCTCCCTACAAAGACAATGTGGGCGAAATGGTGAACCGAGGAGTGGAATTAAATATCAGCTATAATGACAAGTGGGGCGACTGGAGTTTCGGAGCTGCTGCAAACTTCGCTTATAACCACAATGAAATCACTGATTTAGGCGGCGTAGACTATCTTGAAACAGGATATAGCCAACGAAACGCAGTGGGCTTTGCCATGAACTCTTACTACTTGTATCAGGCTGATGGTTTCTTCAACTCTCAGGAAGAAGCAGATGCATTTACGGCCAAATACGGCAATCCCTTCGGCGGTGGTGACTTCAAAGCCGGTGATATACGCTATGTGGATACTGACGGTAACGGAACACTTAATGGGAAAGACCGTGTAATGGCAAACAGCAGTGATCCTGTTTATACTTTCGGACTGAACCTAAACGCTGGATGGAAAGGATTTGACCTCTCTTTGATGTTCAACGGTGCAGCCAAAGTTTCACGTTTGTTTGATGCACACGAAGTATATGGCGCCTTCTCAGGAGATGCCGGACATCCTGCAAGCATCTGGAAAGACGCATGGACTGAAACTAACCACGATGCTTCCATGCCTCGTATCTTTACAGATACCAACTCTCCGAGTAGTTCTCGCAATGCAGTTTCCACTTTCTGGCTGCAAAATACCAACTACTTGCGTCTGAAAAACCTGCAGCTGGGCTACACGCTTCCCAAGAGCCTGCTTGCCAACTGGGGAATCGACAATGTACGTTTCTATTACTCTGTTGAAAACTTGTTCACCATCGACAATATGAAAATAAACATCGACCCTGAAGCTACCAGCCAGCGCCTGTCTTCATATCCGTTGCTGAGAACACACGCATTCGGAGTAAACATCACTTTCTAAGCTAAACCTTAAATTAATTGAATTATGAAATTTATTTCTTATATATTAGCTGGAGCAGCATTGGCTGTAATGCCTTCTTGCAACGACTTCCTGGATACATTACCAACTGATGCCATGACTCCAAGTACTACTTGGCAAACAGAACTTGACGCTCAGAAATTCCTTGTCGGATGTTATGACGGATGGGAAAGCGGCACTGAAATCCTCTACATGGACTGTACCTCTGACTTTGGATACAACAACTTCTCTTGGGAAGGCTACAAAGACTTTGCTAACGGAACCATCTCGGCTGCCAACCCTGGAGCCAACTTCTACGACTTTACCATTATCCGCCGGTGTAATACCTTCTTGGAAAACATAGAAAAAGTAACATTTGCTGATGAAAAAACAAAGAAAGACCTGATTGCACAAGCCCGCGTAATCAGAGCATACAGATACTTCAAGATGAACTGGCTATATGGCGGTGTGCCTATCATTGAGAACTATGAAAGTGCCGTCGATGCACAGGTTCCTAAAAAGACGGAGGATGAAGTGAGAACATTCATCGAAACCGAACTGGATACCTACACTTACGACTTGAGTGTAAAACCAACCGAAAGAGGTAGAATTGCTCAAGGTGCCGCTCTGGCTATACGCATGCGCGAAGCACTCTATTACGGTGATTGGAGTACTGCAAAAACGAAAGCTCAAGAAATTATCGACCTGCAACAGTATGACCTGGAAAAAGGTAAAGAAGGATATAGCAAACTTTTCCAAGTGGCAGGACAAGATTCAAAAGAAATCATCTTGGCAGTGCAATACATCAATTCTACCAAGCCACTGGGTGTAATTGGTCAGATGTATAATAACGGTGACGGTGGTTGGTCTTCAATCGTGCCCACTCATCAATTGGTAGATGCCTACGAAATGACCAACGGTAAAACAATTGATGAAGAAGGTTCAGGATACGATAAAAAGCATCCGTTCAAGGGACGCGACCCACGTTTGGCTCTTACCGTCATTTATCCGGGTGCCAATTATGTTAAAAGCGACGGCTCTACTGCTGTATTCAATACATTAGATAAAGAGATTGTAAATGCCAAAGGGGAAAAGGCTTCGAACCCTAACTTCATGACGGCAGCCGACAATGCCTCTAAAACCGGACTTACTTGGAACAAATACCTGTCGCCTATCACACAATATACGGATATATGGAATACAAATGCTTGTCCCATCGTCTTCCGGTTTGCAGAAGTCTTGCTTACTTGGGCTGAAGCTGAAAACGAGCTGAATGGTCCGTCGACAGATGTGTTCGATAAGATAGACGAAGTACGTACGAGAACAGGTATGCCAGCCATGGACAGACAGAAATACAATACCAAAGACAAGCTACGCGAACTTATTCACCGCGAACGCAGCGTGGAATTTGCAGGAGAAGGTCTTCGTCGTGCTGACATCGTTCGTTGGAAAGATGCAAGCGGAAAAATGGTAGCAGAAACCGTATTAAACGGCCGTCTGGAAAGAAGAATAGGTACCGTTGACATGAACGGTTCTAACCCTGAAACCAGAGCTACGATCAAATTAGATGCCTCTGCAGAAGAAAAACTTATCGAAGTGCGCAAGTTCGAACCTAAACACCGTTACTTCCCCTTCGCTCAAAGTATTCTTGATAAGAATCCGAACCTTATTCAAGTAAACGGATACGAATAAACCATTTAAGTTTTCATTATCAAACCCATTCCCCGTAACGGGAATCTCACAAAGCCCTGTCACCGCTCGCCAAAGCGTGAC
This sequence comes from uncultured Bacteroides sp., assembly GCA_900546645.1. Taxonomy (GTDB): domain Bacteria; phylum Bacteroidota; class Bacteroidia; order Bacteroidales; family Bacteroidaceae; genus Phocaeicola. The sequence continues at coordinate 32,424 of URDR01000003.1, forward strand.
AGGGCTTTGCTTGCTGTCTTCCCAATGAACCAGAGGAAAACTTTCCGGTAAAACTCTACTCTCCATTCCACGCAACTTACTCCTCCCGACTAATTCTAGTCTCCTATGAAACCAGAAACTCATCAGCTACGTATATCGCCTGCCCATTCTCTATACGCATCTGACTCTCGCATCCAGTAGATGCCGTACACATACTGAACCTATCACAACAAGCCAACACGACAAAGAATTGAAAGACACAGGCTGTCTCTCGATTCCCTTTGCTTTTTGACAGAACATTATGAAGTTTTTCGTACTTTTGCACAAAATACAAAAATACGAAGCACCATGCCACTAAACTTACCCGATTGCTTACCTGCTATTGACTTGCTTAAGGAAGAAAACATCTTCGTGATAGACAATTCGAGAGCATCAACACAAGACATCCGTCCGCTGAAGATTGTCATTCTCAATCTCATGCCCATTAAAGTCACCACCGAGACAGACCTTATCCGCCTGCTCTCAAACTCGCCCTTGCAGATTGAGGTGAGTTTCATGAAGCTGAAAAGTCATACGCCTAAAAATACGCCCATAGAGCATATGCACGCTTTTTACCGAGACTTCGAATTAATGCGCAACGAAAAATATGACGGAATGATTATCACCGGAGCTCCCGTAGAGCATCTGAACTTTGAGGAAGTGGGATATTGGGATGAAATCACCGGAATCTTCGATTGGGCACAGACGCATGTTACTTCCACCCTTTACATCTGTTGGGCTGCGCAGGCGGGTCTTTATCATCACTACGGCATTCCCAAATATCCGCTTGAGAAAAAGATGTTCGGCATCTTCGAACACCATGTTTGCAAGGGCTTTCAGCAGTTGCCCATTTTCCGCGGATTTGATGATGTATTCTTCGTTCCGCACAGCCGGCATACGGAAATAAAGAAAGAAGATATAGAAAAGAATCAATCGCTAAGCATCATTTCTGAGTCTGCCGATTCAGGCATCCACATCGTCATGGCGAGAGGCGGACGTGAGTTCTTTGTGACAGGTCATTCGGAATATGCGCCACTCACTCTTGACGGCGAATACCGCCGCGACCTTGACAAGAATTTGCCTATTGACCTGCCACGGAACTATTACCGCAACGACGACCCAGAACAAGGTCCACTGGTGCGCTGGCGCAGCACTGCCAATCTGCTTTTTGCCAACTGGCTTAATTATTATGTGTATCAGGAAACGCCTTACGATATTAACTTAATCAGATAATTGCATTATGACTCACCCTCGTTTTATAGAACTGCTTGCCCCTGCCCGTAACTTGGAGTGCGGCATTGAGGCGGTTAATCACGGTGCCGATGCCGTTTACATCGGGGCTCCCTGCTTCGGGGCAAGGGCAGCTGCGGGGAATTCGCTCGACGATATTGCCCGCCTGGTAGAGTATGCCCATCAGTTTAATGTGCGCATTTATGTGGCTGTCAATACCATCCTGACCGATGAGGAGCTGCTGCGTACGGAGGAGATGATTGCCGCGCTCTACCGCATCGGGGTGGATGCCATCATTGTGCAGGATATGGGTATCATGCGTCTCAACCTGCCGCCCATCGCGCTGCATGCCAGTACACAGATGGATAACCGCTCGGCTGAGAGGGTACGTTTCCTGCACGAGGCGGGGTTCCGTCAGGTGGTGCTTCCGCGCGAGCTTTCGCTCGGTGAGATTGCGCAGATTCACAAAGCGTGTCCCGATACGCCGCTTGAGGTGTTTATTCACGGGGCACTGTGTGTGAGCTTCAGCGGTCAGTGTTACGTGAGTGAGGCGTGTTACGGCCGCAGCGCCAACCGGGGGGAGTGTGCGCAGTTCTGCCGGCTGGCTTTCGATATGGTGGATGCCGACGGGCGGACGGTGGTGCGGAACCGGCATCTGCTTTCGCTCAAGGATTTGAACCAGACGGAGAATCTGGAAGCACTGCTCGATGCGGGGGCTTCGTCGCTCAAGATTGAGGGACGGCTCAAGGATGTAGCATATGTGAAGAATGTCACGGCATGGTACCGTAAAAAGCTGGATGCTATCTTCAAACGAAGAAAGGAGTACCGGCGAGCTTCATCGGGAAAGGTGGATTTGGGCTTTGACCCGCTGCCAGAGAAGAGTTTCAACCGGGGATTCACCGATTATCTGGCTCACGGACGCAACGGGGGGATTTTCTCGTTTGATACACCCAAGTCAATGGGTGAGGAAGTGGGCACGGTGAAGGAGGTGGGACGCTCGTGGATTACGGTGGCGGGCGTCAAGCGCTTTGCCAACGGCGACGGGCTATGTTTCCTCGACGGGCAAGGGCGGCTGCAAGGCTTCCGTGTGAACCGAGTGGAAGGAAACAAACTCTTTTTACAGGAAGTGCCTCATGTGGTGCCGAAAACGCGACTGTACCGTAACTTCGACCAGGAATTCGAACGAACCCTGCAGCGGCAATCGGCTGTGCGCAGGATAGAGGTGGATATGAATCTCGGTGAGAATGCTTTCGGCTTTACACTGACTCTGACTGACGAAGATGGGAACCGGGCTTCGACAGCCATTGAATATGCCAAGGAAACGGCACGCTCGCCTCAGGATGAGAACCGGCGTACGCAGCTGGCCAAGCTGGGGGGTACACCGCTGGTGGCGCGGAGCATCGGGGTTGATTTTTCAGACAACTGGTTTATTCCTTCGTCGGTGCTGGCGGATCTGCGCCGGCGTGCCACGGAGGCGCTGCTGAGGACACGGCAGCTGAATTACCGCCGCGAAACGGTATTACATAAAGCAACGACGCACCCCTATCCTGCTGCCGAGCTAACGTATCTGGGGAATGTGATGAACCGCCGTGCGGCTGCGTTTTATCATGACCATGGGGTGAAGCGGGTAGCTCCGGCATTCGAGCTGGAGCCGTCTCGCGGTGCGGTGCTGATGTTCTGCAAGCATTGTCTGAGATATAGCATGGGCTGGTGTCCGGTGCATCACAAGGTGCGTGCTCCGTTCCGCGAGCCGTATTATCTGGTGAGTTCCGACGGACGGCGGTTCCGGCTGGAGTTCGACTGCAAGGTATGTCAGATGAAAGTTTATGCTGATTCAGAGGAATGAGGTGGAAGGCTTTTTTTCCGGTACTCATCGGCTTCTGCCTCGCTGTGGTTTTTGCAGCGGAGGAACTCGGGGCTGAAGATGTGCAGGGGATGCTGACGGAGCGTGAGCAGGGGATGCGGACAGAGCATTCCGGTGTATCGGCAAAGGAGAAACCTCTTCTGCTGACGGAGCGTGTGCAGCAGATGCGGGCGGAGCGTGTGCATCAGCAGGCGGCTGCAGAAGAAACGGAGTCTGCAGAAGGAACCGGAAGTACGGAAGCGGAGGAAATTTCGCGTCCGTACAGGCTGAATGCCAACTTCAAGGTGGTGGCTGATACGCTGTGGCTCTATCATCTGCCGCTCACCGACTCGCTGGCGGTGGTGCAGGGCGACCAACTGGTGGTGGCGGAGTTTGCCGTCCATCCCGATGATTCCATCTATTCCCTGTGGGTAAAGGTGGCACGCGATCAGGAAACCATCGGATGGCTTCCCGAACAGAGGCTCCTGCAAGGCATCGTTCCGGTCGACCCTATCTCGCAGGGTATCCTATGGTTCAGTAGCTCGCATACGGTGCCGTTTCTGGTTATCTCTGCCGGATTTGCACTATGGTTTGCCGTGCGTGCCGTGCGGCGCAAGCAGATCCGGCTCATCGGTCTGAATGATATTGACAGCATCTTCCCTCTGTCGCTCTCGTGGCTGATGGCTGTGGCTGCCACACTCTATAACTCGATACTGCACTTCAGCCCATCGGTGTGGGAGGCGTATTATTACAACCCCTCGCTCAACCCGTTTCAGCTGCCTTTCATCATCGGACTGTTCATCTTTTGCATCTGGCTCATCATCCTAATGGGGATAGCCATGCTAGATGACTTGTTTCATCAGACTTCGGTGGAGGTGGCGCTGTTTTATCTCACGGGAGTGGCGGCGTGTTGCATCTTCTTATATATCTTTCTCACCTGTCTGCCGGTATATGGAGCATACCTCTGTCTGACTGCTTACTCTGTATGGGTCTTCAAGCAGCTAAAAGGGGCGTCGGATTATCCGTATGCCTGTGGGGCTTGCGGGGCGAAGATGCGGAGAAAAGGTATCTGTCCGCACTGCGGAGCAATGAATGAATAATGAAAAATGAAGAATGAAAAGATATCTGGCACCTTGTCAACTATTCACCTTAAAAACTTAAGAACTTAAAAACTAAAAACATATCAACCTAAAAACTAAAACCCATGCCCAACCTACCTTCTGAATTTATCGAACAAACCCGACAACTCATGGGAGAAGCCGAATGCAATGCCCTCTGCCGAGCGTTACAGGCAGACGAGCCGGTCAGCATCCGGACCAATACCGGAAAGAATGCCCCTGCCCCACCCCAAGCCCATCCTGTTCCGTGGACCGACAACGGGTTTTATCTGAACCGACGCCCGGCTTTCACCTTCGACCCGCTCTTCCATGCCGGATTCTATTACGTGCAAGAGGCGGCATCGATGTTTATCGCGCAAGCCGTCCGCCGCTATGTAAACCGCCCGGTGGTCATGCTCGACCTATGCGCTGCTCCGGGAGGGAAGTCCACCCTCGTGCGCAACTGCCTGCCGCAGGGAAGCCTGCTCGTGGCAAATGAGGTGATGCGTGCACGCTCGCAGGTATTGGCTGAGAATCTCATCAAATGGGGAAATCCGGAGGTTATTGTGACTAACAATGACCCTGCCGACTTCTCCCGGCTGGAGGAAAGGTTTGATGTCATCCTCACCGATGTGCCCTGCTCGGGCGAAGGGATGTTCCGCAAAGATGACAGGGCCATCAGCGAATGGAGTCCAGAAGGAGTGGAACTCTGCTGGAAGCGTCAGCGTCGTATCGTGGCTGATATCTGGCCTTGTCTGAAACAGGGAGGAATTTTGATTTACAGTACCTGCACCTTTAACCGCGAAGAGAACGAGGACAATGTGGCGTGGATTGCCTCGACGTTAGGGGCTGAAGTTCTTCCGGTAGATACTGAAACGGAATGGGGGATTACGGGAAATCTCACCGGGGAGGATTTTCCAGTGTACCGTTTCTTGCCTCATCACACTTCGGGCGAAGGACTGTTTGTGGCAGTGCTCCGCAAGAAGCCGGATTCCGAAGCGGGAAATTCCTGCTTCACCGGGGAGAATACCCGCCGGGAAGAAGCTGACGGCTGTCATGCCGGCAACGGCGGTGAATGGTTTGCTGACGGTATTTCACCATCGAGTGACAGCGAAGAAGAAAAGCCTGCCTCGGTCTACTCTCGCAGAACAATAGCAGAAACCGTCTATACCGATGCTGCGGAAAGAAGAGGAAGGAAAGCAGAAGGATTCCGGAAAGGTGGAAAAGGAAAGGCGATGCAGAAGGGAAGCAAAGTTTCAGGAGTCTCCTTCCCCAAGGAAACGGAGGCGTGGATTCAGCATGCTGGTAATTTCTCGTTCCGCATGGAGGACACCCTTGCCATAGCTATCCCTGCGGATTATGCCGGTTTTTACGACGAGCTGAAGGAATCGCTTCGCATTCTTCATGCCGGAATTACCCTTGCCGAACTGAAGGGAAAAGACTGGATGCCTTCGCACACGCTTGCCATGAGCACCGTTCTGTGCAAGGATGCATTTCCGCAGACGGATCTGACGCTTGCCCAAGCGCTGTCTTATCTGCGCAGAGAAGCCATCATACTCGACTCGTCTGTTCCCAAAGGATATGTCTTGGTGACTTACCGCCACGTGCCGCTCGGTTTTGTGAAGAATTTAGGAAATCGAGCCAATAATCTTTATCCGCAAGAGTGGCGCATCCGGAGCGGTTACACGCCCGAAGAACTGCATCCGGTCTACGAAAATCTGCAGGAGTAGGCTGCCTGCTCCGCTGGTTCTGCTGCTTGCCCCAACCCGTTGCCAGATTCTCCATCCGCATAAAGGCAGCGGTGCTTCGACCGGTTCGGGATGAAAGATTTCAACTTGCAGAAGCAAGTAAATCAACTGCCGGAGAAAAAATGGCGGAGAGAACACACACCTGCCGCAACAGTTACGGAAAAACTGAAGGCTAAGAAAAAGAAGACCGTATCAAGGCTTGAATGCAGCACATGATACGGTCTTTTTAAATAAGATTATTCTAATCAAGCTTCATTTCTGAAGCTGAAGGAGAAAGTTCCTCCACAACTTCACCGCTTCGGAATATCCACCGAATCTTCACATTTCCCTTTGAGATACTTTGAGAAATAATCCACCATACGCCAATAGAAATACTCATCCATCGTACCGAAAGCATGACGCTGTCCGGGAAGAATGAGCATGTCAAAGCGTTTGCCGGCACGGATCAGCGCATCTACCACCCGGAACGTATTGGCAGGATGCACGTTATTGTCGATGTCGCCGTGCACCAGCATCAGATGCCCCTTGAGCTGCTTCACGATTTCAGGATTCGTGGCAATCTTATAGGCAAAAGTAGTATCGCCCTCGGCTGTTATTTCCTCTTTCACCCCGTGGTGTGTTTCACTCCACCAGCGATTGTAAATGCGGTTGTCATGATTTCCGGCACACGATACGGCAGCCTTGTAAAAGTCGGGATACTGGCAGATAGCGGCTGTAGACATAAATCCTCCGCCCGAATGTCCGTGAATGCCTACGCGGTCAATGTCGATAAATGAATGACGGGCAGCCAACTGCTCGACGGCAGCCTTATGATCGGCCAGAGGATAGTCACGCAGATTACCATATCCGTAGTTATGATACCACTTTGAACGGGAAGGATGTCCGCCGCGCTGTCCCACCGAAATGACGATAAATCCGGCTTGTGCCAGACGGTCAGTACGCACACTCATCCGCGTAAACGGATAATACACCGCCTCCACCTGAGGTCCCGGATACACATAGTCGATGATGGGATAAACCTTGGTCGAGTCAAAATTATAAGGTTTATACATCACTCCATACAAGTCGGTAACCCCGTCGGCAGCCTTCACCGTAAACAGTTCGGGAAACTGATACCCCGCAGCCTTCAGTCCGGAGAAATCACTCTCTTCAAGCTTCATCACCTCCTTTCCGTTGCGGTCGAGCAGCACCGTGCAGGGGATGGTGTTCACCCGCGAATAATTATCCACTATATACCGGGCATCATCATCCATCTCCGGCTGGTGGAAGAAATCGCCCTCCGTGATCCGCTTCAGACCGCTTCCGTCGGCATTCACGCGGTAAAGCTGCTCATGATACGGATGCTCCCCTTTCTCAAGCCCGTTAGCGATGAAATACACCGTACGCGAAGCTTCATCCACCTTCACCACACGCTCCACATGCCAAGGCCCCTTCGTGATGCGGTTTTTCAAATTTCCCTTGTCATCATAAAGATAAAGATGCGCCCATCCGTCGCGCTCACTCCACTGGATAAACTCCTTGCCCCCGCCAAAGACATGCACAGGACGGGTTTCCTGATACGTATTCATCCGCTCACGCACTACAGGCACCACCGAATCCTGTCCCAACGTGTATGTACAGAGATCGATGCGATGCAGGTCGCGGCTGCTCCGAGTCAGGAAGAAGCGGTTGTTATCGCCCTGCCATACGGGAGAATTCCACTCACGGTCGCGTTCTTTCTGCTCCTGCGGACGGTATTCCAATGCGAGCGACTGGTTTTTCCATGCAGCTGTACGGATTTCGCGGCGAGTATTCGCTGTCATATCAAACAGATACAAATGCTCCTCGGGAGCGGTCATTTCTCCGGGCATCTGATATTTATAAGTTTCCAGCGTGGGGCGTGGGTCGGCGAGCGCATTAATCACCCATAAAGGCTTTACGGAGCGGTCATCAGACACGATAGTCACGAAATGACGGGAGTCGGGCGACCAGCAACCATATACCCAACGGCGCTTCCCGTTGCAGAGTGTATCTGTGTTCAGCATACTGTAAGGAATGCCATATCCAAAATCGGGAGTTCCATCATCAGTGAGTTGCACCTCCACGATGGTGCTGTCTTTCTCGTCCTTCTGCGCCTTGCGGTAATCAGCCATGCTCATGCGGAACAGATTGCAGTCTTTGGCATACACCACCGTCTGTCCGTCGGGCGAGACCGAAGCCCAGTCCATCCGTTCCGGTTCCTTCTTCCCGTCATCCAAGTGGGTCAGTTTCCGGGAAGGAAAGTCATATACAAAGTAAAACACCTCGGTTTTTTCCTTTTTTCCCTTCTGGCCTTTCTCCGGCTTCACCTCACGTGAGGAAACCACCTCAAACGTAAACGTCCGTCCGTCGTCTTTCAACTTCAAGTTACGCAACGGAAGCTGCCGGGCCTCAAACGGATCACGAACCACCTCACTGAGCTGCGCCGCCAACTCATCACGGTCGAAAAGAAGTTCCTTGGAACGGGCAGAAGGATTCACTACATACCAGAAGGTACCTTCACTGGTTTTATATTCATACCAAAAAATCTTCCCGTCAGAAGACCAGTGCGGATCGACCATAGTCGAGAACAGCATGGTTTTCAGCTTTTCCTTTGTAAATTTCTCCGCCTGCAAATACTCCGGAAGGCGTTCCTGCCCCACGGCATAAGAGGTATGCACTAACGCACCTCCTCCAATCAATAGAGTCAACAAAAGTTTTTTCATCGTCATTATTTTATTCGGTTTCTAATTTCACTTCAGTTCCGTTTTTCCACGCTCCTGCCTGCCGGACAAGACTGCCGGGAAGAAACGGAGTTTTTCCGACAACATACAGCAGGCGGGGCAACAAAGTGATCAAGTTTTGTTGCCCCGCCACCGAATTCATGTAGTTTTATTGATTAAAACAAGAATTTCAGCACATCATTGAAGTTCGCCCAGATAAGCAAGCCGAACAGCAGGAACATCCCCACCATCTGCGCATATTCAAGGAACTTATCGCTCGGTTTTCTGCGGGCAATAATTTCATAAAGCAGAAACAAGACATGCCCTCCGTCGAGCGCCGGAATAGGAAGAATATTCATGAAGGCAAGGATAATCGAGAGGAACGCCGTCATCGACCAGAACCGCTCCCAGTCCCACACCTTGGGGAAGATACTTCCGATGGTACCGAATCCGCCCACACTCTTCGCTCCCTCTTTCGTGAAGACATACTTCATATCGTTTACATAGCCCTTCAGCGTATGCACCCCCAAGGCAGCTCCGGCAGGGAACGACTCCCCGAAGCCATAATTCAGCGTAGTAACGTTATAATCCGGGCGGCTTCCTATAGCCCCCACGCGGAAATCGCTGCCGGTATGAACCGTCACCGTATCACACAATCCCTCATGCGAGAAGACCAGTTCAAACGAAGCCGAAGGCAATTTTTCCACTTCCGCACGCGTACGAAGTCGATCCATCTCCTCCATGAACGCATTCCATGAGTTCAGGCTCTTCCCGTTAAAAGCCAGCAGAAGGTCACCCTTCTGCACGCCAGCCTTACAGAAAGCCCCTCCGGGGAGAACCGAGTCGACCACATTCGGATAAAGATAATCCACGAACATCGGGTCTTGCTGCGCCACCTCAAGCAGGCTCAGCTCCGGCATCAGGATTTTAGTCTCCACCCCCTGACGCATTACAGTCACCTCACGCGCCTCGACAATGCTGCGAATCATATCCATATCAAAGCGCACCAGTTCTTTTCCGTCGGCACTCTGAAGGATATCCCCGTCGCGGAAGCCAATCTGCTGAGCCGTTTCATTAAACTTCATCCCATACGACACATCTTTCAGCGCCACATACTGGTCGCCCCAAGTAAACAGAATCATGGAATAGATGAAAAGCGCAAGCAGGAAATTCATCATCACCCCGCCAATCATCACCAGCAGACGCTGCCATGCCGGTTTAGAGCGGAACTCCCAAGGCTGTGCCGGCTGCTTCATCTGCTCGGTATCCATCGACTCGTCAATCATTCCGGCTATTTTACAATACCCTCCTAAAGGCAACCATCCTACTCCATACTCGGTTTCGCTGTTCTTCGGTTTGAACTTGAAGAGCGAGAACCAGGGATCAAAAAAGATATAAAACTTTTCCACACGGATTTTAAACAGACGTGCAAAAAAGAAATGTCCGCCCTCGTGTACGATAACCAGCAGCGAAAGGCTGAGAATCAGCTGGAGAGCGCGAATCAGAAATGTTTCCATTTGCGTTAGTTTTTTAGTTTTTCAGTTTTAAGTTTGTAAGTTTTAAGTTTTGAATTATGAATTTTGAGTTTATAAGTACCCACCTTGTCAGTTGAAAACACCTCTGTTTACAAGGCTTCTGCTGACGGGGTTTTAGAAAGCTTTTTCTCTATCTACAAAAGTAAACGGGCATTTCTGCGCCTTGTCAACTCGTCACCTTATAAACTTGTCACCATGAAAGCGAACTTGCAAAACTCAAATTTAATTTATATGTTCTTATGTACTTATGTCTTAAAATTCATAAGACTGTAAATTCTTATATCCTAAAGACCATAAATTAAAGACCAGCCCTCCGGTTAATCACCAGTTCCGCGGCAATGCGGCGCGTCTCCGCATCCGTTGCCACATAATCGTCATACGAAGGCGACTTGATAAAAGGAACCATCCCCATCGTCTTTTCAATCACATCACTCATGCCGAGAAAAGAAATCTGATCATTCAGGAAAGCAGCCACCACCACCTCATTCGCCGCATTGACGATACAAGGCAAGTTTCCCCCCCGATGCAACGCCTCGTATGCCAGAGCCAGGTTTCTGAAACGCTTGGTATCAGGCTGTTCAAACGTAAGCGTATTCCATTTGGCAAAATCCAGCCGGTCGCCCGACAGAGATACCCGATTCGGAAAAGAGAAAGCATACTGGATAGGCAGACGCATGTCGGGCACCCCAAGCTGCGCCTTCACCGCCCCGTCGGCAAACTCCACCATCGAGTGGATAACCGATTGCGGATGCACCACCACCTCAATCTGTTCAGGAGAAACCCCGAAGAGCCATTTCGCCTCTATCACCTCGAAGCCCTTATTCATCATCGAAGCCGAATCGACCGTAATCTTCGCTCCCATCGACCAGTTGGGATGCTTCAGCGCCTGTTCACGCGTAACATGCTCCAGCTGTTCCGCCGTAAAAGAGCGGAACGGACCGCCGGAAGCAGTAAGAATCACCCGGCTCAGTTCATTTCCCGGCTCCAGACACTGGAAGATGGCAGAATGCTCCGAGTCGACCGGCAGAATCGGAGTACGGTGCTTAACGGCAAGCTCAGTAATCAGCTCACCAGCCACCACCAACGTCTCCTTGTTGGCAAGGGCAATGGTCTTTCCGGCACGGATAGCATTCATGGTAGGACGGAGACCGGCATACCCCACCATAGCCGTAAGCACCATATCTACTGGCCCCGATTCCACAATCTGCGCCAGTGCATCCTCACCGGCATACACCTTCACTGGCACATCAGCCAAAGCTTCCTTCAGCCACTGGTACTTATCGGGATTCGCAATCACCACCGCTTCCGGCAAGAATTTACGAGCCTGCTCAGCCAGCAGCTCAGCCCGGTTATTCGCCGTGAGCGCATACACCTCATATAAATCGGGATGCTCGGCTATGACCTGCAAGGCCTGTGTTCCGATGGAGCCGGTAGAGCCCAATATTGCTATCTGTTTCTTCTTCATATGATTTGAGTTTTTAAGTTCTTGAGTATTGAGTTTTTAAGTTTTTGAATTCAAGTTTCTACGTTGATAAATATTTGAGTTGCCATTCTTCATTCCTCATTTTTCATTCTTCATTTATCATTTTCCTCATTTTCCTCATTCCTCATTTTTTCATTTCAAAGCCTTGCCAGCCGAATCTAAAACACCACATACCTAGCCGGATCAACCGGAACCCCTCCATGCCACAGCTCAAAGTGGAAAAACGGATGACTTCCGCCGTCGGCATCCTTACGGTCCTGTGTAAGCGCAATCACATCTCCCCCCTTCACCTGGTCGCCCGAGGCACACATCAGCCCGCCGCAATGCCGGTACACCGTTAGAAAATTCTGCGCATGCTGAATCATCACCACCCGGCCCTCACCGGCAATATACGCCGCCAGCACAACCGTACCGTCGAGCGCAGCCATGACTCCCTCACGCGGTCCAGCCGCCAGATCCACCCCGAAATGTTTATCCGCCGGATTAAACGGAACAGCAACCGCCGCCCTCAACGGGCGGAAAAACACCATCCCCGCCGCATCGTGAGCCCCCGTTACAGCCGTCAGATTATAACGTTCCTCCTCCTCATAACGCCGGCGAAACTCCTCCTCCTCGCGCGAGCGCTCCATCAACTGCTCCGCCCGTGCATCCGTCAGCGAATCCAGCGAAGCCACCGTATCCGTCTTCACCCTTCCGCTCAGAATATCGCGCACCGTCATCATATACCTGTTCTGCCTGTCGAGCGCCTGCTGCAGCGAGTCCGCCCTCAGCGCATTCTCCACGATTTGCCGGCGCACATCACTGTTTATATACCCCGGCAGATAGTTGCGCAACGGCGTAAACGCAATAATCACTGCAGCCGTCAGGAAAATCACCGTACAGGCACACAACAAAACCGAAAGGCCATTCAGTTTCGACACATGCAGTCCTGCCACCTCCTCCAGCGTATTTTCATTCACGATGGTCAGGCGATACTTAAACTTGATATTATGCCAGAAAGCACGGCGGCGAATTTTCTTTCTCATATGGTTTACATTTGTTTTTTAGTTTCTCAAGCAACGAGGCTTTTCAGTCAACGAGGCAACGAGGCTTCGGACAGCCAAGCATTTCAGAGCCCTGCCCACCGAAACACCTTATGTTCGTATATCAAAAACAGGTTCCTATGTCAAGCCAACCTATTCCCATGTCAGATCAAACAAGCACATAAGCACCTAATCTATCAACCCTTCGGGAAGCTCCACATCCAAGACACGCCCCTTACGGTCAATTCCCACGATAAACTCCTCACAGGCAGGAATCAGCAATTCCTCCCCTTCCTCATCCACCACAACAAAGAGCACGTTTGCCGTAGCATCATCCACGCGTTCAACAGAGCCAAGGAAGCCTTGCTCCACATCATAAACCTCGAAGCCCACGAACCACTGCCACGAAAGCGGCTCTCCTTCATGAGCACACGAAGCCTCACGGTCGGCATACACATCCACCCCCGTAAAGCGGCGCACCCTCTCAGGAACATCCATCCCCTCCAGCTTCAGCAAAGCCGTTCCGTCGCCCCGCAGGCGAAACTCCTCCACGAAAAACGGAACCAAGATACCGTCGAGCATCAGAAAGACAAAATCCGATTCCGGCACATGCGAAAGTCCGCCTCCCATACATTGCAAGACCACCTCGCCCTTCACCCCGTGAGGCTTAGCGAGCACACCTATCTTATATACATCTTCAATCTTTATCATCGGTTTGAGTTGATGAGTTTTTAGTTTTTAAGTTTTTAGTTTTTAAGTTTACGAGTTTTTAAGTCGATACCCCCTTACTCCACCCGTTCGATATGCGCACCCAGCGCCCGAAGCCGCTGCTCGATATGCTGATACCCCCGGTCAATCTGCTCGATGTTATGAATATGACTCACCCCCTCGGCACTCAGCGCAGCAATAAGCAACGCAATCCCCGCACGGATATCAGGCGAAGTCATGTTACCGCCCCTCAGACTGAACGCCCGGTCATGACCGATAACCACCGCCCGGTGCGGGTCACACAAAATAATCTGCGCCCCCATGTCAATCAGCTTATCCACGAAAAACAGACGGCTCTCAAACATCTTCTGATGAATCAGCACACTGCCCTTGGCCTGCGTAGCCACCACCAGCATCACACTCAGCAAGTCCGGCGTCAGTCCCGGCCACGGTGCATCGGCAATCGTCATAATCGACCCGTCGATAAACGACTCAATGCGGTAATGCTCCTGCCGAGGAACAAAAATATCATCTCCCCTGCGCTCTAGCACGATACCCAGCCGGCGGAAACTCTCGGGAATGATACCCAGCGAGTCACAGCCCGCCCCGCGGATTGTTACTTCGCCTGCCGTCATGGCAGCCATACCGATGAAACTTCCCACCTCAATCATGTCGGGCAATACCCGGTGGGCACATCCCCCCAACTGTTCCACCCCGTCGATAGTCAGCAAGTTCGAAGCGATGCCCGAGATACGCGCCCCCATAGCATTCAGCATACGGCACAGTTGCTGCACATACGGTTCACACGCCGCATTATAAATCACCGTGCGCCCGCGCGCCAGCACCGCCGCCATGACGATGTTCGCCGTACCCGTCACCGAAGCCTCGTCGAGCAACATATACGTTCCCCTCAGTCCCTTCGGAGCCGACACCTCATACACCCCCCGGCAGGCATCATACGAAAACGAAGCCCCCAGCATCTCCAGGCCCCGGAAATGTGTATCCAGCCTCCGTCGCCCGATTCTGTCGCCCCCCGGACGCGAAATCAGCGCCCGTCCGAAGCGCGCCAGCAGCGGACCCACCAGCATCACCGAACCCCGGAGCCGCGAGCAGCGCAGCATAAAATCCTCACTGCACAGGAAGTCCAGATTTACCTGCGCGGCACAGAAGGCATACACCCCCTCCGAACGGTGTTCCACCCTCACTCCCATATCGCGGAGCAGCGCAATCAACTGATTCACATCCACAATATCAGGCACATTCTCCACCACCACCTCATCGGCAGTAAGCAGCGTGGCACACACCACCTGCAGCACCTCATTTTTGGCACCCTGCGGAACAATCGTCCCCTCCAGCCGGTGCCCTCCTTCAATTCTGAACGAAGCCATACCCGTTACCTCCCCTCTTCAGTCAACGGTTATCACTACGGTTACCTTCGCCCGGCGACTGGAACTTACGGCGGCGCCCGTCGGCACCCGCAGCCCGCTTGCGCGGAAAGAACAGACGCGGCTCGCCCAGACGCACCTCATCGGGTGACACCCGCAGACGTCCGCCCGACAGTTCACACAGATCGTCCAGAATCTTGCGGTTCTCCACCCCGTCCTTGTTCCAGTTCAGATAATCCTTCTTCATATGATTCACTATAAGATTCACCAGCCGGCGACGGTCGGGACCCTCGGCAAGCGCACACGCTGCCTCGATGGCATCCTCGATAAGCCGCCCGTAATGACGGTAGCGGATGTGCGACGCCTCACGCCGGATAGGCTCCGGACGCACCCGGAAATCCTCCCTGCGCACCACCTCTACCGGATAGTCGATATCCAGACGGAAGTCGGCCATGATAGCCAGATGATCCCACAGACGGCTGTCGGAGTCACCGGCATCACGCAAATGGGGAAACATGCTTCCCATGATAGAAACGATGGTTTCGGCACAGCGTTGCCGCTCCTCGCGCGAAGCAAGCGTAAGCGCATGATCCACCATCTGCTGAACGCTCCGCCCGTATTCGGGAAGCGGAAGCTTGCGTTGTCGGGTATTATATTCCATGAGTTTTTGAGTTTTTGAGTTTTTAAGTTATGAGTTTTTTTTGAGTGTTGAGCCTATGAGTTTGTTTCCATACGACCGGCAAAAGCGGGCAACCCGTCCGCCTCTCAGAGCAGACGGCGCGGCACCGAAGCCACAAACTCCTTCAGATAATACGGCTCAAAGTAAGCCACATCGGCAAACTCCCCCCGGGCAAGCGCCTGCTCGGCAAGCGGAAACATCCACCGCGCCAGCGGACGCACCCCCTCAATGAAACGCGCATTGCGATGAGCAATCACCCCACTGCACTTCATCGCCCCGTTGCCGAAGAACCACACCTCATGCTCCTCGAGCTGAGGAGCAAACGAACCGGCATCCACCACCACAGCTGCAGGCGGACAGACCTCCCTCAGTGCTCGGTCATAAACAGCCGAATACACCTCCATGCGGCGCGCATCGATCATGGGACAGAGCAGCGCATCCTCGGGCAGTTCATCGCCCAGCAGCAGAGGAACTCCCATGAGCTTAAGCGTAGGGATGGCAATGAGAGGAACCCCCAGACCGTAACACAGACCCTTCGCCATGGAGACACCGATGCGCAACCCCGTGTACGACCCCGGACCGCAGCTCACTGCCACAGCATCAAGGGGAATGGCATGGCTGTCGGCATAACTCAATGCCTGGTCAATATACGTACCGAGGCTCTCGCCATGCTCATAACGACCTGCACTCTCTTGAGTAAATATACATGAGGAATCTTGGCTCAATGCAACCGAGCATACCTCTGTTGAAGTTTCAATATGTAAAATACATGACATAATTTTTCCGCATCTAATTTATTAATGTGCAAATATAGCTATTTATTTGTACTCCTTCCCTCTAATCTATTCGTTTTTTATCTTGTTGCCTTTAAAATGAACGCTTTCAGACCGACTTCATTCATCCCTCTTTTTTGCCTATACTTCCTTTTCTTCAGTTCCATCAAGAATCAAAACGCATCCTCCAAAACACCAAAGCGTTTCATAAGAAACACCTCGACATTTAAAAGCACATACCGGCTCGTCTTAATTCAAACGCCTTGACGTTTTTAAATGCCTGATCTGTTTCCATCTCCCCCTCGTCCTCCGATACAACATAGTGAAGGATTTTCGCATGCTTGTCATGCTTTCATAAAGTTGCTTTAAAAAAAAATTCCTACCTTTGTAGCCATTCTAAAATACCAAAACTATGATACAATCAATGACCGGATATGGCAAAGCGACTGCCACATTTGGAGACAAGAAGATTAACGTAGAAATCAAGTCGCTGAACAGTAAAGCGATGGACTTATCTACCCGTATCGCTCCGCTTTACCGTGAAAAGGAAATGGAAATACGCACTTTAATCTCGCAGACTCTGGAACGAGGAAAAGTGGATTTCAGTTTGTGGATTGAAAAAGATGCTACAGAGACTGCTACCCCTATCAATGCAGCTTTAGTAGAAAACTATTATAACCAAATTAAATCAATTTCCGATACCTACCATATTCCTCTTCCTGCAGACTGGTTTTCCACCTTACTCCGCATGCCTGATGTACTGACAAGGGTTGATATACAAGAACTCACGGAGGAAGAATGGAATGTTGTGCGGCAAACCATCATGGAGGCACTGAATCATTTAGTGGATTTCCGCAAACAGGAGGGCAAAGCTTTAGAAGGAAAATTTACAGAAAAAATCAATAACATCGAGCGCTTGTTACAATCCATAGAGCCGTATGAAAAAGAACGGGTAGCGAAAGTACGCGAACGTATCACAGATGCGCTTGAAAAGACACTGAGTACTGACTACGATAAGAACCGTCTGGAGCAGGAGCTGATTTACTACATTGAGAAACTGGACATCAATGAAGAAAAACAACGACTGGCAAACCACTTGAAGTATTTCCGCGAAACAATGGTCAACGGGCATGGACAGGGCAAGAAGCTGGGATTCATTACACAGGAAATGGGACGCGAAATCAATACCACCGGAAGCAAATCGAACCATGCCGAAATGCAGAACATCGTGGTACAGATGAAAGACGAACTGGAACAAATTAAAGAACAAGTATTAAACGTGATGTAATGGGAAAACTTATCATATTTTCAGCACCCTCAGGATCGGGTAAATCAACCATCATTAACTACCTGCTGACAAAAGGGTTGAATCTTGCATTTTCGATATCGGCAACCAGCCGTCCGCCTCGCGGATCGGAACAGAACGGTGTGGAATATTTCTTTCTTTCTCCGGAGGAATTCAAACAACGCATTGCCAACAATGATTTTCTGGAATACGAAGAGGTTTATCAGGACCGGTTTTACGGAACGCTGAAGGAACAAGTAGAAAAACAGCTTGCCGCAGGACAGAATGTAATATTCGACGTAGATGTAGTTGGCGGATGTAACATCAAGAAGTTTTATGGAGAGCGAGCTTTATCTGTCTTTATCCAACCTCCTTCAGTAGAAGAGCTGCGCAACCGTCTTCAAGGAAGAGGAACAGATGCACCGGAAGTAATTGAAAGCCGGATAGCCAAAGCTGAATTTGAACTGGGATATGCCGATAAATTTGATGTTATCATTGTAAACGATGACTTGGAAACAGCTCAGAAAGAAGCCTTTAAGGTTATCAGTGATTTTATTAACCAATAATCGCTCTACATGGCAAAAGACCCTAAAAAAACAATACGCCTGATGATGATTTTATGTATCTTCATCGGGCTGGCTGCTCTATCTGTAGGCATCGTGGCTGTAGCTAAAGAGGAATACATCATTGCTACTGCTATGATTTTGGTGACTGCATGGCAAATCGTAAATTACCGCAAGTGGAAAAGAAATCTATAAAAACCGGGATTTTCGGAGGGTCATTTAACCCGATTCATATCGGACATCTGGCTCTGGCCAACTTTCTGTGTGAATACAGTGAGCTGGATGAAGTATGGTTCATGGTCTCTCCGCAAAATCCACTGAAGCAACAAAATGAATTGATGGATGACCAGTTTCGCCTGAAGCTGGTACAAGCTGCCATCAAAGGTTATCCCCGTTTCATAGCTTCCGATTTTGAGTTTAAGTTGCCTCGGCCTTCTTATATGGTCAATACGCTTCAGCAACTCTCACAAAGCTATCCCGAACGGGAGTTTTACCTCGTTATCGGTGCAGATAACTGGCACTCTTTTCCCCGCTGGAAATCGCCTGAGGTTATCCTCGCCAATTACCATCTGCTGATTTATCCACGACGAGGCTATGAGATAGATGAAGCAACCTTGCCCCCACATGTCCAGCTTATTCAAACTCCTCTATTGGAAATCAGCTCTACATTTATCAGAGAGAGTATGGCTCAAGGAAAAGACGTACGGTATTTTCTTCACCCGGAAGTATTCCGCTTGCTGACTGAAGCCCAAGCCTCATCAAGGGAATCATTTTCGATGTAACACAATCAGCACCACTTCACTGGGAGTAAACAGACGTATATCTTTACGGGAAGTTCCCAAACCATTGGTTATGATAACCGGAATCCCCTGACTGTTCTTTTTCATACCTGTAAGGAAGCGGTTTCCATATTTCGAGAAACGAGCCGGAGTCCATCGCTTAAACAAGCTAACTTGTCCCCCATGAGTATGTCCGGCTAAAGCTAAATCGGTATTCGATATATCTACATCCTCAACATAATCAGGGGTATGGGTCAACATAATGACAAAATCTTCCGGCTTTAAACTCACAGTGGGGGAAACTCCATTCTGCTTCAAATCGAAAGGGTTTCGTATACCGCAAACTTGAATAAAAGCATCTCCCTTCCACAGAGTATCTGTCTGATGTTCCAGCAAATGTACCCCTGTATGCTTCATGGCTTGCCGCACAAGGCTGTCTGCTTCTCCGCGCTCATGATTTCCCATCACGGCATAGGTACCATATGGAGTATGAACCTGCGACAATGCGTCAAATAACTCATCTACATTTCCCCCGTTTCGTCCCCGATAGTCTCCTCCCAACAAAAGGATATCAGCTTGCATCTGCTGCAAAGCACTCACCATGCCATGCAAACGCTTGGAAGTGAACCGGCTTTCATAATGAAAATCGGATGCAAATGCAAGCCGGAAACCATCGAAAGCTTCCGGCAAGTGTTCGCTATACAACTCATATTGCTTGATGCGCCCTACTCCTTTATACTTTGAAAAAGAGGCTGTGGCACACGAAGAAAAAATGATCATGACAGGAATGACTCCTAAAATTAAAAATCGGCTCATACATGATTGGAATATAAGGTAAAGATAGATAATCTGATTGGATAAGACTCCTATATCCTCCTTTTTTAACTAACTTTGCCCCCAAATAACTAAAAAGATATGAATATAATTGAAACCAACTCACTTAAAGCATGGATACTTGCCATTCGTCCCAAAACCTTGACGGCAGCCTCCATCCCTGTCATGATAGGATGTGCACTGGCATATGTGTATGGCTATTTCCAGTTCACACCTGCCCTACTGTGCTTTCTATTTGCTTTTCTGATGCAAATAGATGCCAATTTCATCAATGACCTTTATGATTTCCTTAAAGGAACCGACCGAGAAGACCGTTTAGGTCCCGAACGAGCTTGCGCACAAGGCTGGATCACTACAAAAGCCATGAAAGTGGGGATTATACTCACAACCCTTGCGTCTGGAATCGTAGGGTTAAGCCTGCTATACTATGGAGGAATAGAAATGATTCCCGTAGGAATTGCGTGTATTCTCTTTGCCTTTCTTTACACTGCCGGTCCTTATCCACTGGCATATCATGGATGGGGCGATGCATTGGTACTTATCTTTTTCGGCATCGTTCCGGTTGGATGTACTTTTTATGTAATGGCACACGAATGGAACACCGCTGTAACTTTAGCTTCCATCGCCTGTGGACTGGTTATAGATACTTTACTCATGGTCAACAACTTCCGCGACAGAGAACAAGACACCCTAAGCGGGAAACGGACGCTCGTGGTGCGTTTAGGAGCACGGGCAGGACTGATTCTTTATTTTCTATTAGGCATGGTAGCCTGCTGGTGTTGTGTCTATTTTATCATGATAGGGAAAATATATGCCGCACTGCTCCCTCAGATTTACCTGATTCCTCACATCCTTACCACACAAAGGATGGCAAAAATAAACCGAGGAAAGCAATTGAATTCCATCTTAGGAGAGACATCACGCAACATGCTGCTTTTCGGCATGCTCCTCACCTTGGGACTGGTTTTATAATCATCTCCGTATAATTCTTTTAAAAACCGAACTTTCAACAACCTAAAAGAGCAGACTTCCAAACACAACTTCAGAACAGGTTTACGTTCCCTCATAAAAACCATTTGACCTTCTCATTTAAGATATCTTAGTTCTGCTTTCCTATATTTCTCAGTCAAGAGACTTGCTTCTTGAGAAGAATGAACGGCTTTACCTACCCGTAAATCACAAAATAAAGAGGCGTATGATTACTTAAAACAAGTATCATACGCCTCTTTCCCAATATCAGAATAAGAGTCTCAGCAAGTTTCTATCGTCGCCATTATTGCCTTGACATACTCACTTCTGTAAATCACTACTCTCTTATTTCTTTTCCAACTCTTTCGTAAATGAATATGGAGCATCGTCTGCACTCACACCTCTCGATGTATTGGGCTTGCTTCCCATCTGAATATCAATCGTTGCACCATTCATCAGCGCATCATGCGTGAAATAGTTCTTGGTATACTCCTGCCCATTCACCTTCATATCCTGTATATAGATATTCGATGCACTGCTCTCCGGAGCATTAATTACTACATCCTTTCCACTTTCCATATGGATGGTAGCTTTACGGAACAAAGGTGCTCCTATGACATACTGATCGGTACCCGGACAAACAGGATAGAATCCTAAAGCCGTAAATACATACCATGCAGAAGTCTGTCCGTTATCTTCATCGCCACAATAGCCGTCAGGGGTAGGAGTATATAAACGGTTCATAACCTGACGCAACCAATATTGCGCTTTCCAAGGCTGTTTGGCATAGTTATACAGATAAATCATATGCTGTACCGGCTGGTTTCCATGCGCATAGTTACCCATGTTCATCACGGTCATTTCACGGATTTCATGAATCGGGAATCCATAGTAGCTGTCATCAAATACAGGAGGAACAGCAAATACCGAATCCATCATGGAAACAAATACCTTATCACCTCCCATCAGATTAATCAGTCCTTGAGGGTCATGGAATACCGACCAAGAATAATGCCAGCTGTTTCCTTCGGTAAAAGCATCTCCCCACTTCAACGGAGAGAACGGGGTCTGGAATGTGCCGTCTGCATTCTTGCCACGCATCAGTTTAGTTTCCGGATCAAACAGATTCTTATAGTTCATCGCCCGTTTTTCAAAGAGTTTAATTTCCTTTTTCGGACGCTTCAGTTCTTTAGCCAACTGATAAATACACCAGTCGTTATAAGCATACTCCAACGTACGGGCAGCATTCTCATTAATCTTCACATCATAAGGCACGTAACCCAACTTATTGTAATATTCATGTCCCAAACGTCCGGTTGAAGAAACTTCCGGATGTACATTTTCTGTTCCATGAATTAAACCTTTATAAAGTGTTTCCAGATCTTCTACCTTCACACCTTTCATATAGGCATCAACCAATACAGAAGCTGAATTGTTACCCACCATGCATCCTCTATGACCAGGGCTTGCCCATTCCGGGAAGAATCCGCTTTCCTTGTATGTATTGATCAGTCCTTCTTGAATTTCCTTGTTCACCGAGGGATACATCAAGTTCAGCAAAGGGAAAAGACAACGGAAGGTATCCCAAAAGCCTGTATCCGTATACATATAGCCGGGCAGCACTTCACCATTATAAGGGCTGTAATGAACCACCTGTCCTTTGGCATCTATCTCATAAAACTTCCGAGGGAACAATAACGAGCGGTACAAACAAGAGTAGAATGTGCGGTATTGATCCAGATTGCCTCCATCTACTTCTATTCTTCCGAGAACCTCATTCCAAGCATTCTTGCCTTTACTTACCAATGCATCAAAGTTATCTTGACCTAATTCGTTCAAGTTTAACACAGCCTGCTCTTCGCTGATAAATGAAGAAGCGACACGCACATGAACCTCCTCACCTTTACGAGTTGAGAAACCTATGACAGCCCCTGCATGATTAGCCTGCTGTTCCAGGCTGTTTTCTGTCAGCAAGCTATCTTTTACTGTAGCCCGATAAGTAAACGGCTTATCGAATTCTATCACGAAATAGTTCTTGAAATTAGCAGGAACCCCTCCGCTATTACGGGTAGAATAGCCAACAATACGATTCTTTTCCGGTTCAATCTTTACATATGAACCTTTATCGTAAGCATCGACTACAATGTATGAATGCTCACTTTCCGGGAAAGTAAAGCGAAACATGGCAGCACGCTCGGTAGGAGTCAGTTCGGCTACGATATCGTATTCAGCCAAATACACTTTATAGTAATATGCTTTGGCTTCTTCACCTTTGTGAGCAAACCAGCTGGCACGCTTATCTTCATTAAATTCAGGCTTTCCAACCACCGGCATAATGGCAAACTGCCCGTAATCATTGATCCATGGGCTGGGCTGGTGAGTCTGCTTGAATCCACGAATTTTATTTGCTGTATACTGATAAGTCCATCCATCTCCCATTTTTCCTGTCTGGGGAGTCCAGAAATTCATCCCCCAAGGTCTTGCTATCGCGGGATAAGTATTTCCTGTGGACAATTCAAATGTTGATTGAGTTCCAACCAACGGGCTAACATAATCAGCATAATCTATGTTAGCAGCTTTTGCCAAACCGAAAAATCCGGCCAGTAAAATAAGTAATGATAATTTTTTCATGGCTTATTTATAATTTATATAATAGATATTATTTCATTACGCCCCATTGAGTCGGCTGATTTGTCATCACAAATTCCAGTGTTCCTCCGTTTATCATATCCTTATGCTCGAAAAACGGAGTTACCAAGTCTTTTCCATTCAATTTAACAGCCTGTATATATTTATTCTCCTTTGAGTTATTCAAGGCTGTAATAGTGAATGTTTTATTTTCAGGCAAATTAATAACCACTTTGTCAAAGATAGGACGACCAATGGAATAAACAGGCTTACCCGGACAGACTTGATAGAATCCCATTGAGTTCAAGATATACCAAGCCGACATCTGTCCGCAATCTTCATTTCCCGACAAGCCATCGGGGTCATTACGATATTGTTCCTTAAACACGCGGTCAAGCAGTTCTTGTGTCTGCCAAGGTCTGTTTACATAGTTATACATATGAATAACATGATGGCTCGGTTCATTGCCTTGCGCATACTGACCGATCAAACCGGTAATGTCAGCCGAAACCACTTCTCCTTCCATCTGCGAAGAGGCAGTAAACAGTGAGTCAAGCTTACCTACAAAGGCATCTTCACCTCCCATTAATCCAACTAATCCTTCAACATCATGAGGAACAAACCAGGTCCATTGCCATGCAGTACCTTCACAATAGTCGTCATTACGATGATTAGAAGCTCGGGGATTAAACGGAGTGCGCCATTTTCCTTTTGAATCTAACCCGCGCATAAAACGGGTAGACGGATCAAAATACAATTCATAAGCTTTGGCAAACTTGGCATATTTTTCCTGGTTCTTATAATCACCTACGGCTTCAGCCAATATGGAAATACAATAATCATCGTATGCATATTCCAGCGCCTTAGCTACCGACTCGTTTTCACGGTCACAAGGAATATATCCTAATGTATTTTTATAATATCGAGCCATCGGCATCAATACAGGCAACACCAGTTCCGGACATTTAATGCCGGTAGTATCGTATTCTGCAGCACGGATACAAGCCTTATAAGCCTCATTCAGATCAAAATCAGCATATCCTTTTGTATAAGCATCTGCCATCAAAGAAGCTGCATGGTATCCAATCATTGTTGCCGTATAATTTCCGGCTAACTCCCATTTAGGCAATACGCCACCTTCTTGCGCCTTCAAAAGTAAGGAACGGATATAATCATTATTCTTTGCCGGATCAATGATAGAAAGCAAAGGATGGAGAGCCCGGAAAGTATCCCACAAAGAGAACGTCGTATATACAGGCTGATTTACATCACCTTGATGTGTTTTTAAATCCATGCCCAAATAACGACCATCTACATCGGTAAACAAGTTTGGACTGATTGCCGTATGATACATTGCGGTATAGAAAATGGTTTTGTCATCCTGCTCAGCAGTAGTCACATCTATCTTGGAAAGATAGTTATTCCATGCCTGACGGGCAGATTTCCGGATACCTTCAAAATCCCATCCAGGTATTTCAGCCTCCAAGTTCTTCTGTGCTCCCTCCATATCAACTGCCGATACAGCCATCTTCACCATCACCTGCTCATCTTTCTGAGTGGCAAACTGAAGCAATACCTTACAACGCGGCTGTTTCTTTCCGCTCTGGTCAATCAATGTATCACGAAGCACCTCATAAGTAAACGGTTTCGAAAATTTTGCATAAAAACTCAGCTGCTGGTCAAAAGCCCAGTATTGAGACAATTTATGTCCGCGGATTTCAGTATCGCTTACTACCTCCACCTGCATATCCAGATTGGTTTGATGCTGTATAGAGTAATCTAAATCCAAGATAAAGCCAGCCTTTTCCGTTTCAGGAAAGGTAAACCGATGAAGAGCTGCCCGCTTCGTTGCGGTCATTTCAGCCCTCACTCCATAGCGGTCAAGAAATACAGAATAATATCCCGGTTCTGCCACTTCACTGGCATGTGAGAAGTTTGAAGCAAAAGGCAAATTCTGTTTCGAAAAATCCTGAGGGTTACAAACCTGTTCACCTACCGTAGGCATCAGCAGAAAGTCTCCATAATCTGCACATCCGGTTCCACTGAGATGGGTATGCGAAAAGCCATTCATCAATGAATCTTCGTAATAATAGCCCGAAGAGGCATCCCATCCATCAATACGGGTATCAGGACTTGGTTGAATCATACCGTTCGGAACCACTGCTCCCGGGAACGTATGTCCATGTCCACCTGTTCCCACAAACGGGTTTACAGAAGCAGCGTAATCTTTTTCTACTGCAACATCTGCAGAACATGCAACCAAAAGCATCGTTCCGATGCCACATGCCAAAACTAAAGCTTTTTTTATCATCATTTCACTCAAGGGATTATTTATTTAATGACAAGAATATGGTATTCTGACGTATTTCATAATGAATATGAAGTATAGTCTGTAAAATCTTCAACATCTCATCTATTGAATCTTTCTTTTTTAATACACCAGAATAAGTTTTCAGTCCGCTGATATCCGGCGAGAGAATTATATCTACTCCATATAATGTTTCCAGCG
Source organism: uncultured Bacteroides sp. (assembly GCA_900546645.1). Taxonomy (GTDB): domain Bacteria; phylum Bacteroidota; class Bacteroidia; order Bacteroidales; family Bacteroidaceae; genus Phocaeicola. The sequence goes on from URDR01000003.1 coordinate 58,232, forward strand.
TTTCGGCAATGCTGAAAATGTCAGCATTCTTAAAAGGAATCAAGTTGTTATGCCATACGGCATCAAGAGCTGTATTCGCTTCCGCAACCTTCATTTGCTTTGTCACAACATTCAGTTCCACCTTTTGCCCGGGTACCAGCGTTATAGCCCCTTCATCATTATTTCCTATGGCTTTGATTTCCCCTTCTATCAAAGAAGCTTCAGCAATCCGGCCTATGGCATTTCCCTTAAAGTTAAACTTTGTACCGAGTACCTGCACGCTCATTGCCGGGTTTTTCACAACAAACGGCTTGTGCTTATCCTTTGTAACCTCAAAGTAAGCCTCTCCGTCTAAATCCAAGAAACGTTTATCACTGGCAAATTCTGCAGGATATTTCAGTACCGTATTTTCATTCAACCATACTTTGCTGCCGTCGGGAAGAACGACTTCCTTTTTTTCACCAGCCAAAGTTGATACAACCAGCAGATTGCTGTCTGAACGGAAGCCGAACATATACAAAGCTATCCCGGAAAAAACAGCCAGGACAACAGCTACAGCCGCATACTTCATCAGCGTGTGTACACGCAATACAAAAGAACGGCGTTGTTTCTCGGCAGCAATAAAAGCATCCAATTTCTTTTCCGCCTTCCGAACCAACTGCTCTTCACGTTCAGGGTCTGCCTTTCCCAGCATATACATTTCTTCCCATGAAAAAAACAGACGAGCGTTTTCATCCGACTGATTGACCCAACGGATAATAGCTTCTCTCTCTTCTGCCGAACATTCGTTATCGAAGAAACGTATTATTTCATTATATCCAATTTTTTTCATACCTCATTTTAGTATTCCTCTTATCACAGAGAATCATCCCTTGTGATAAAACTCTTATCACTTATCTTTACAAAATCAGCATTCAGAAAAGGTACAAACTTCCAGACTAATACCAAGCCTTTCCCGGCATACTGCCCATCTCAAACTCCAACGTTACTCCATCCATAATTTGCTGATGGGTGATATAGGGTTTATCATAAGTAGCCCCATTGACTTTTACCGACTGGACATAAACATTCTCACGGCTGACATGATGAGCCAATACAGTGAAGACCTTTCCATTCGACAAATGAAGTTGAACCTTCGGGAACAAAGGAGTTCCTATTTCATAAATGCCCGACACCGGATTCACAGGATAAAATCCCATAGCACTCATAACATACCAAGCCGACATTTGCCCACAGTCTTCATTCCCACAAAGTCCGTCTGGTGTGTTCGTGTAAAGGTTGTGCATGATTTGAGCTAAATACTTTTGTCCTTTCCAAGGCTGGTTTACATAATTATACAGATAAGCCACATGATGACTTGGTTCATTTCCATGCGCATATTGTCCGATCATACCTGTACTGAAGATAGGAAGCTCCTCATCATCAGTTGGCTGATAAGTAAACATACTATCCAGCTTCTGAGCAAACCGTTCCGTTCCACCCGTCAAGCCAATCAGCCCTTCAATGTCATGCTGCACCGACCAAAGGTATTGCCATCCGTTGCTTTCACAAATATCCTCCGTATAAGCATCAGCCCGGAAATCAGCAATAAAGTCACCATTCAAAGCACGCGGCTGCATGAATGATGTTGCCGGATTAAAGACATTCCTGTAGTTAACAGCCCGCTTATCAAACTCTTCCATCACTTCCGTTTTTCCCATCTTCTCAGCCATGCGTGCAATACAATAATCATCGAACGCATACTCCAAAGTCTTTGAAAGCGACCAGTTTTCATACGGTTTCAAGTCATAAGGCACATAGCCTTTCTCTTTATATATTCCGATACCTCGATATTCATCCAGATTAGCCGTTTTCACACAAGCTTCCAATGCTTTCTCTGCATCAAAGTCGCCTATACCTTTCAAATAAGCATCCACGATAACCGGAACCGAATGATACCCAATCATCATATCCGTTTCACTTCCCTGGAAATTCCACACCGGCAAACGCCCGTTCTGTTCGAAAAAGGCAATAAACGATTTCACCATATCATTCGTGCGTTCGGGCTGAGTATAGGTAAACAACGGATGAGCCGCACGGTAGGTATCCCACAAAGAGAAAGTACTATAGTTCGTCCATCCCTCTGCCTTATGCACCTGCTTGTCAGGCCCGTAATAAGCTCCATCCACATCGCTGTAAATTGTAGGAGCCAACATGCTGTGATACAAAGAAGTATAGAATACGGTTTTATCATCTACATTGTCCGATTCAATTTCTATTTTACCCAGTTCTTTGTTCCACAAAGATTTTGCCTTCTTCAGATAAGCATCAAAGTCATTATGAGGAGCTTCTGCCAGCAGGTTTCTTTCAGCCCCGTCCATGCTCGTTCCTGAAATAGCAGTAACCACCGTTATCTGTTCATCCTTATGCGTCTGATAATCAAAGCGTGCTATCACCCCATTACTTAATTTCAGTCCTTCTTTTTCAATCAGCACCGTATCCAGACTCATCTGTTTGAAAGGACGTGAAAAGCGAGAACAGAAATAAACTTTCTGACCACGTGCCCATCCGTCTGAAAAACGGTATCCACGCACCGTAACCGAGTCAACCGCCTCAATATAAGAATCCTCAGTCACATCCCAGTTCATAGCTTTTGCCAAGTTCAAGAAGATAGCCGATTCAGCTTCGGGGAATGTATAACGCTGTACTCCACAACGTTCTGTTGCCGTCAGTTCCACCTGAATTCCATAATCATCAAGCATTACTTTATAATATCCTGCCGATGCCGACTCTGTATCATGCGAGAACTTTGAATGGATACCCAGCGGAGCCTCTGCCTCTTTATAAGGCACAGTTACCGGCATAAACAAAATATCATACAAGTCGCCTGCCCCCGTACCCGACAAATGCGTATGGCTGAATCCGGCAATCGTGCTGTCGGGATAGAAATAGCCAGAGATGCGGTCCCATCCCGGAAGGCCGTTATCCGGACTCAACTGAACCATACCGAACGGTGCCTGTGCCCCCGGATAGGTATTGCCCGTGAAATCAGTTCCGATAAACGGGTTTACGTATTGCGTATAATCATCACCAGAAGCTACCTTATCCGGCGTACTGCAAGCAGTAGCCAAAGCAGCAAGAATACATACGGAAAATCCTTTCAATCTCATTTCGTTTTCAGGTTTATAAGCCCTCTCTTTCTTCCGGGACCCCAACCGGCCTTCTATCCCCGCCTCTCAGATTTGAAAGCCCCTCTTGCCTGATTATCAAACAATTTCAAACCAAAAGGACAAGGAAGACAAAGAGCAGAGCGCATTTCATTTTTCAGTTTCTAAAGATAAAACAAATATACGGAAAAAAACACTTAGTGCTTACCCGATTTTCTTCGATTATTTTCATTTCTCCCGTTTTTTCCAGAGATACCGAGGCTCTTCTGCATGCAGACCAGAACAACAAGCGTTACAGCGTGACAATTGTCACACAAACGCCTGTATGCCCCAGAGGGAGAGACACTTCTCTTGCTTACAGAAAACCCGCAATCAGCATCCGGAAAAATACGTTTCGCTTCCTGCAAAAGATAGTTTCCCGCCCGCCGGAAGCAAGCAAGAAAAAAAGCTTTCCCGTTTAACAGATTTTTACACCTTAGCCCCACCTGCGGTTTTGTATTTTCCGCGAAAAGCCGTATCTTTGTATCAGCAGACAAGAGAGCTGGAAGCCCGTTTTTCGAGCCGCCCCATAAGAAAACCGGTGCCATCCCCCTCCACTTCCCTGCCGGAATCTTTCCGCAAACTTGAAACAGACAGACACTTTTGCTTGACAAAAAAAACCGGCTGATGAAAGAAACGTTTGAAACGACATACAAGACCTTATTCCGCAAACACTACTCCGGACTTCTGTTCTATGCCACCCGCCTCGTAGGTGAAGACGAAGCCGAAGACATCGTTCAAGACGTCTTTGCCGAATTATGGAAACGGAAAGACTCCGTTGAAGTGGGCGAACAAATCCAATCCTTTCTCTACCGCTCTGTTTATACCAAGGCACTGAACCTGCTCAAGCACCGTTCCATTGTGGAAAGCCACAATGCCGAAGAAGAAGAATATTACCAGAAACGTCTGGAATATTATCAGCCCGACCATTCAGATGTCATCCGGCGCATTGAAGACAGGGAGTTGCACCAAGAGATACATACAGCCATCAATGCACTACCCGACAAGTGCAAGGAAGTATTCAAGCTTAGCTATCTCCACGACATGAAAAATAAAGAGATAGCCGATGTAATGAACGTATCGCTACGCACCGTAGAAGCTCACATGTACAAAGCACTCAAGTTTCTCCGTACCCGTCTTGAACACCTGAAAAAATCCTAAGCACAAGCAGCCAGTCCATACCACTCTCCATTGCGGCTGGCTCACTTGCATATCACCCCGTTGCTTTTTTATATCAAGGTGAAATTTCATCAGACACTTCTCTTTCTCTGCACCACTTTTCCGCTCCACACATCCCCCTAAAGGCATTCTTGAAAAAAGTTTCATTTTTCCGTAAGTAGTTATCAAACCATGGTTGTTATTAAGTATGTTTTGAAAAATAACTAAACAAACAGAGAAATTCATTAATATGTCTAACCTTAGAAAAGCAGGTATGAGAAGCAAAAACTCGTGCATGAACTCGAAGAAACTCGTTCGGGCATTATTGGTTTCAACCCTGTTTACTGTTCCGGCACAGGCAGTGTCAGCTCAGTTAAACATCGCATTAACCAATTCTCAGTTAGGGACCATGATTAAACAAATCCAATCTCAGTCCCAGTATCAATTCTTTTATGATGACGAATTAGCAGATACCCCTATCGGCTCTGTTAACGTAAGCGACTCTTCGGTTGAAGAAGTATTAAACAAGGCTCTGGCTGGAAAAGGAATCAGCTACAAAGTAGATGAAAACATTGTTTACTTGTCAAAGGCATCCACTTCTGCCACTTCATCAACCTCTACTCAAGCTGTGAAACAGGCACAGGTTCAAATCACCGGACGCGTGATAGACGGTACCGGAGAACCTCTGATCGGTGTTTCAATTCTGGAAAAAGGAACTACTAACGGAACGATTACCGACTGGGACGGAAACTACACCCTGAACGTTTCATCGGATGCAACGCTCCAATTCTCTTACATCGGCTATAAGAACGAAGAAATTCCGGTTAACGGAAAAACCGTTATCGATCTGACCATGAAAGAAGATACCGAAGTTCTGGAAGAAGTCGTTGTAACCGCCTTAGGTATCAAGCGCGAAAAGAAAATGTTAGGTTACGCAGTTCAGGAACTGAAGAGCGACGAACTGAACAAAACCGGTGACCCCTCTGTTACCAGCGCCCTTCAAGGTAAAGTGGCAGGTCTGTCTATGAATACTTCGGCTACCGGATTAGGCGGTTCAACCAAAATCACCATCCGCGGTAACTCATCATTGACCGACAACAACCAGCCGTTGTGGATTGTAGACGGTGTTCCGTTCAGCGACAACAGCACATCAGATGCTTCTTACTTCGGGGGCGTAGACCGTGGCGGTGCATCGTTGGACATCAATCCTGACGACATTGAAAGCATCTCTGTATTGAAAGGTCCTAATGCCGCAGCACTTTACGGTAGCCGTGCAGGTAACGGTGTTATCTTGGTTACTACCAAAAAAGGCTCGAAGAAAGACGGATTCGGTGTACGCTATAGCGGAAACTTCACTTGGAGCAAAGTAGCTGAGACCCTAAACATGCAAGAACGTTACGGACAGGGACATATCAACGACGATGCCACTAAAGACAACGGACAGTTAGGAGCTATCTACTCACACGAAGATAGCGGAAGCTGGGGACCAGTTCTGAATGGAAATGACGTAAATGCATGGAACGGTGAAAGCTATGCCTATTCTAAATACGGCAACAAGCTGAAAGATTACTTCGACACCGGCTTTTCACAAACTCACAATGTATCAGTAAGCAACGGTACAGAAAAATCACATTACCGCGCATCATTCGGAAACTCAAGCAATAAGGGTGTATTCCCAACCGAAGAACTGACGCGTACCAATGTTGACTTGAATGCCGGTACAGAACTAAACAAGTATCTGTCAATGGATGGTAAAATCTCATTGTCACGCACCAAGGCAACCAACCGCCCTGAATACGGACAATATGGAGCTATCAACCAGTTGATGGGTATCCCTCATAACATCCGTCTGGATGACTTGAAACAATATTCAACAGAAGACCATGTACACACCAACTGGTATGGTCCAACAGCTGGTATCCGTAACCCATACTACATTATAAACCAACGTCATAATTCCGACGAACGTTGGCGTGCATTCGGTTACTATACCGCACGTATCAATTTCACAGACTGGTTGCACTTATCGGCAAAATATGCTTTCGACTATTACCGTACCCGCATTGAAAGCACCAATGCCGGCGACGGTATCAACAATGAGAGTACTCCCTCTACCATCACCAACGACGAAATGAACCGCGGAGAAGAGAACTTCTTTGAATCGAATGCCGAAATCATGTTGATGGGCGACCGTCAGCTGACCGATAACTTCCGTCTGGGCTTTACCGTAGGTGGAAACTTTATGTACCAACGCTTTGAAGGGCTGACTGCTACCGTAGGAAACATGGTAGACAAAACATCGTGGATGCTAAACGCAGCCAACCTGATTAACTCGGTAAACGAAACAGGATACAAGCGTGCCATGAACTCCGTATTCGGATCAGCTCAGCTGGCATGGAAAGAATATCTGTCATTAGACTTAACAGCCCGTAATGACTGGTCGTCTACACTTCCTTTAGACAACAACTCTTTCTTCTATCCTTCTGCCAACTTAAGTTTTGTCATCTCCGACTTTGTACGTTCACTCGACAAGACCCTGCCCAGCTGGATTACATTTGCTAAACTGCGTCTGTCGGCAGCCCAAGTAGGTAAAGATACTGACCCATACCAGCTTTATAACACCTATGCGTTTAAATATGATAAGGGCGTACTTACTCCAAGTAAAGACAATGTAAAAATGAACGACCAGCTAAAACCGGAAATTGCTACTTCTTATGAAGCCGGTTTAGACATGAAGTTCTTCAACAACCGCTTGGGATTTGACTTTACTTACTATTACAGCAAGACCAAGAACCAAATCATGAAAGTGCCTTCAGTAGCACCTTGGTCAGGAGGTAAATGGGTAAACGCCGGTATGATTACCAATCAGGGAGTAGAGTTGATGTTATATTCAACCCTTGTAGATACCAAAGACTTTACCTTCGACTTGAACGTAAATATTGCTCATAATGTCTCAACAGTAAAAGAACTGGCTCCGGAAGACAATGTCAACTTCATGTACTTCAACGGTGACGGAAACTTCCCTGTCAACGTAGGAGCCGTAGCCGGAGGAAAACTGGGTGACATCTACGCCAAGAACCTTTACAAACGCGATGAAAACGGTAATATCATCGTTAACGAAAAAGGTATTCCTCAAACTGAAACCGATGAAAATAAACGACTGGCCAACCCGATTGGAAATATCCAGCCGAAAATGACCATGTCAGTATCGCCTACTTTCACTTACAAAGGGGTTACTTTATCGGCTATGTTCGACATGAAGTTCGGTGGAGACATCTTCTCTTACTCTGAAATGTTAGCTACCGGAAACGGTTTGGCAAAACGCACCATCAACCGTGGTGAAGACAACGGATACATGATGGTATTCCCGGGAGTATATGCTGACGGACAGAAGAATACAACTCCGATCAAAGCTTCTGAATACTACGGATCTATGCAGGCAGAAGACTTCATTTACGATGCCTCATTCATCAAGCTGAAAGAACTTTCAATCGGATATTCGTTCCCTTCATCTTTGTTGAAGAAAACCCCGCTTACTTCATTAAATGTTTCATTCGTTGCACGTAACTTGTGTTACTTACTGAAACATACACCGGGTACAAGCCCCGAAGGTGGTTACGACACAACCATGTTCTCACAGGCCATTGACTATGCAGCACTGCCATTTACCCGGACATTTGGTTTATCAGTTAGTTTAGGTTTCTAATTCAAATAGCAAATAATTATTATGAAATTCAATTTATACAAATCCGTTGCAACATGCGCTTTGATGGTACTTGCCACCGGATGCCATGACTTCGAAGAGTTGAATACCAACCCTTATGCTCCGATTTATGACCCGACTATGGGAGAAGTCAGTGCAGACGGAATAGATATTGACTATGAACTCACTCCAAGTGCCATACAAAGTCTGAGAAGTATTGAAGGTGCATTAGGACAGACATTTGCCAACTTCACTTACGAAGGTCCATATAACGATTACCAAATTACTACCAATCTGACTCACGACATCTATGCCGGCTATTGGGGAAATAACGTCAGTGGATTCGTGCAAAACTCACCGACTTATTCTTACAACGACGGATGGTCGGCAGCTCGCTGGAGACATTTCTACGATGACCGTACGGTAGGTGAATACAGCCAGATTATCAAAATCTGTCATTTCGTCAATCCGAAATATTACCATACCATTTATAACATCACACGTATTTACTACGCATTCCTGTTATCTATGCAGACCGATACATACGGAGATGTTCCGGTAAAATATTATATCAAGGGAGCCCTTCCACCTGCAACAGGTGCTGTTTACTCTAAACAGGAAGAAGTTTATGACTACCTCTTCAAGGTTTTAGACCAAGCAATCACCAATTTGCGTCCCGAAAACATTCCGGCAACTCAACAGTTCCTGTTGGCCGATAACGACAAATGCTTCAAAGGAGACGTGGACAAATGGCGTCGTTTTGCCAACACCCTGCGTCTGCGTCTGGCTCTGCGCGTTTCAAACGTAAATCCTCAGCTGGCTCAAGCACAGGCTACGGCTGCTTTCGATGAAGCCAACGGCGGCCTGATGAAGAGCAATGAAGACAATATGAAACAAACTCCCAAACGTCAATATATCGCCGGAGGTAATGAAAACATCTTTGCGCTGCTCTTTAACTGGGGAGCCAATGTAGTATTGACCAAGGAAATGGAATGGGCTTACAAGAACCAGTCATTTGCCGGAGGAGTTGAACCAACCGACAAATCACAATGGGAAGCTAAAAGCGAAAAGAACAGTGAACTGCGCTTCAACAATAAGTCAGAAAACTGCATCCTTGACCCACGTTGTGAAATCCTCTGGTTCCGTCCGACAGAATTTGACAAGCTGAACAAAGCCCTTCCGGAAGAATCAACCAAAGACTTTAACGGTGTACGAAACGGAGTAAGCACCTTAGGACAAAGCCAGACTAAAGTTTATTCCCCGAACCGATGCAGTACTACTTCAGATTACATGAATCCGGAAATCTGGTGGAACTATGCACGTGAAATCGTATGGATGGGATATGCCGAAGCCTTATTCCTCCAAGCTGAAGCAAACCTTCGCTGGGGACTGGGTGATGAAGATGTACAAAACTTATATAAAAAGGGAGTAGAAGCTTCTATGAACTATTACGGCATCCTGCCAGCTAAATACACCAATTATATAAATAACCTGGTGGCACTGCATAACTGGAGCAACTTGTCGGACGAAGAAAAACTGGAAGCCATCATCACCCAGAAATGGATTGCTGTATTCCCTAACGGGAACGAAGGATGGGCAGAAGTGCGCCGTACCAATTACCCGCGCTATATCCTTACACCTGAAGGCGGAAACAACTCTGGTTCGGAAATAGCAAATGAGCAGCTTATCAGCCGTGTGAAATATCCTAACTCTGAAGGTTCTATCAACTCGGCTAACATGCCAAAAGACAACAGTCAGAACACACGAGTTTGGTGGGATACAGACTACACCATGAATAATAACGGCAAATGGATACAACCCAATAACTTTAAATAAGAATAAAGTTATCAGATTACTTAGAAACGGAGAATATCTTTCACGGATATTCTCCGTTTCTTTTCCACAAGAGAAGAAAAAACAAGGTGGAAAGTTTTATATTTCAAATAAAAAGCGTATCTTTGCAACCCGAAATGTAAACCATTACACATTTTTGCAGTGTTACCACATTTAGCAAAATAATAATAATAAAAAGTATATACTGAAATGAAAAAAGGCATTCATCCTGAAAACTACCGTCCGGTAGTATTTAAAGACATGTCAAACGGTGACATGTTCTTGTCTCGTTCAACTTGTGCTACTAAAGACACAGTAGAATTCGAAGGCGAAACTTATCCTTGCGTTAAGCTTGAAATTTCAAGCAGCTCACACCCGTTCTACACTGGTAAATCTAAATTGGTAGATACAGCAGGACGTGTTGATAAGTTCATGAGCCGTTATGGTAACCGCATGAAAAAGTAATCTGAAACAAGATTCACCATTATAAAATACTCTTGAAAGCTTGACGAAGTTTTCAAGAGTATTTTTTTACATCCATATTTCCCACAACATTCAGAGTGCCTAAACAAGTCAATCCACACGATTAGGCAAAACAAACAAAACGCTTTGACATTCCTCTCAGAACATCAAAGCGTTTTCGTCATTGAATATAATTAAATTTAGAAAGTAATGAAGAGTCATACAGAGCCCCTCATCAATGAGATTCAATATTTAAAGTCAGCTTTTTTCACATAAACTTTATAATCCTTAATCAATCCGGGCGCACCAGCCTCAGCACGAGGAAGCATACGGAATCCGGTAACCTTATACTCTTTACCCAAATCAATAACCAACTGATGCGGATAAGCCGTATTATCTACCGTTTGCCAGAATGTACTTTCCTGCAAATCGAACACCTTATCAGCCGTGCGGTTTCCACTACGCGTTTCTTCACTATCGGCATACATAATCTTCCATGGTTCGCGTGACACAGGCTTTCCGTCTGCCCCCAGCACATCAAATTCGGCGATAGAAGCAATATTCGTACCATCATAGTTGGAAAGTGCATCCAGGCAGAAGAAGCGACCGCTCACTGGAGCTGAGAACTTCACTTCCTGCCATCCGTTTCCTTGACTGAAAGTTCCCTGATGACTCACTTTTTCTGATGAAAGTTTCAAGTTCTGACCATCCTTACGATGCGTTTCCGGAGCTTTTTCACGAAGCATATCCAGAATAGGCTGTTTTAACCCTACGACCTTTGCTTCAGCTGGACCTTTCAGGTCGAGCACGATGATCTCGTTCTCACCTTCCTTCAGCCAGCAACCCGGCATAAATAAAGTCTGCTGAGGACCAATTTCCCAGAAGCGTCCCATAGCATGACCGTTTACCCATACCATACCTTTTCCCCATGTTTGCATATCAAGGAAAGTATCTCCGGTTTTCTCCAGTGTAAAGGTAGCCTTATAATAAGCAGGTGCCTGCAAAGCTTTTCCCGGCTTGTAATTCTTATTGCTCACAAATTCGTAGAACGGCGGCAAATTATACACACTCCAGTTATTCAAGACAATCGCTTTATCAGCGTTTACCACTTCCACTTTATTGGTTATACCTTTACGGTCATGAATTGACTTGTCAAAGTTTACACGTCCCATTGCTTCAACCAAGATATCCAGCTGAGTTCCTTTTTTCAAACCGCCCTTCAACGGTAAAGTAAACTCTCCGCGACGGCGGTCTAAACGTCCCAGCAACTTACCGTCGACAAATACCTGAGCCCAGTCGTGCACCTCATCGATATGCAACGTACCGTTTACATCTTCCGCCAAAGTGGTGCGGTAAAGAATACTTCCCCATCCCTGATCGAACATTTCCATCGGCTGGATTTTTTCGCTCTGCTTCGGTTCGGGCAGATTACTAAACAAAGGAGCTACCTGCCAGTCGGTAATAGCCGGCACTTCGATTACCGGGAACGGAGCCGGAGGTTCAGGCAACGTTATGCTGTCGGGCGTGTATTGCTGTAACAATTCACGCAACTGGAAATATTTCGGAGTAGTCCATCCGGCTTCACTGATAGGTGCATCATAGTCATACGAACTACACATAGCCGAATAAGCCGGGTTATTAGCACCTCCCCACCAGCCGAAAGTAGTTCCTCCGTGAGTCATATACAAGCTGAAAGAAATATTCCGGTCAAGCATATCCTTAATACCGCTCACCATGGTAGCCGCATCACGGGTTTCATGCTTTCTTCCCCAATGGTCGAACCAGCCGCTCCAGAACTCACTACACATCAGCGGAGTTTCAGGACGCAGTTCTTTCAATTTTCGGAACTGCTCGTCGATGTTTGCCCCAGTTCCGAAGTTTACGGTCCAAAGCAAATCATCCAAGGCATTATTCGTAAAGTTCGAACTCCAGTCACACTGGAACAAAGGAACATCCGTAAATCCCGACTCTTTTACCATGTCACGGATAGCAGAAACATACGGTTTATCAATACCATATGAACCATACTCATTTTCTACCTGCACCATGATAATATTTCCGCCACGCGAAATCTGCAAATCAGCCAGCTGCTTGCCCACTTCCTTCATAAACAAGCCTACGCGTTCCATGTAATAAGCGTCTTGTGTACGAAGCTGTACATCTTGTTTCTTCAATAACCACCAAGGCAATCCTCCCATTTCCCATTCTGCACATACATAAGGACCGGGACGAACAATGACATACATGCCATGTTTCTGTGCCAGGCGGCAAAACTTAGCCAAATCTTTGTTTCCAGTAAAATCAAACTGACCGGGTTGCTGTTCATGCAAATTCCAGAAAACATACAGACAAAGCGTATTCATGCCCAATGCTTTGCAAGACAAAATGCGTTGCTCCCAATAAGGTTCCGGAATACGCGGATAATGCACTTCAGCTGCCTTTACTACAAAAGGCTGCCCATTTAACAGGAAAGTATTTTTCCCAACCTCAAAAGTTTCTTTTGGCCCCGACGTAGAGCAAGAAGACACAACGGACATCCCTCCTAAGGTCAATAAGAGCGACAATCCGAAACTCAATAGTTTTTTCATGATATTTAGCTTATGAATTTGGTTTTTCATCTTTGCAAAGATAATGTGGTCTGACGAAACGTTATGTATATAAATAGGTCATAAAGGGTCTCAAATCGGTCAAAATAATAACCTCATGCATATTTTCATACCTATTCCTGCATTCATGCAAAAGAGAGACCGTTTCAGCCTCAAAGTGAAACGGTCTCTCTTCTTCCTGACAATAGAATTTCTGGATATTCCCAATAAAATTAAGTATTTCAAGTTTCGCAAAAGCCCAACTTATTAGTTGACAAGACTTCAGATGACAAGTAAACAAGGCTTCAAATAAATATATTTCTTCATACGATACAGCCATTATTTAACAAAACGCCAGTAGTCAAAATAAGCCAAATCCTTAGGAACTCTTCCTTTAAAGACAAAATATACATCATGTACACCTGTTACTTTCTGAACTTCAGCTTCAACCAGACGCCATCGGTCGCTGCCTCCGGTACGTGGTACGCGCATCGTAGTCAGTAACTGCCCGTCTTTACTGTCTAAACGCACTTCCATCAAAATCTTCTCATTATGAGTGGTTCCTAAACGAGCAATGAAACGAGACGCTCCTTCCTTTCCAAAATCCACTTCACGCACCTTAACAAAAGCATCATCGCGCAACGCTGTTAGAAATACCCCCACTTGAGGAGACTGGAAACTCTTCATTCCTTCCGACCAAGCAATCGTTTCTGCTTCTGTTTTCTGATACGGGTTCAGCGGCGACAGACTTTTACGAATACCTTGCTTATCCATCTTCATGCTTGAAATACTTCCGTCAGCATTAAAGGTCAAAGGCTGTACGCACACCGAACGGTTAAATCCACCTCCTCCAGGAAGTGCTCCATTATGATAGAACAAATAAGTATTTCCCTTGAAATCTACAATACCTGGATGGTTGGTGAAACTTCCCCCTTCAGCAGGCATCATTATTCCTCCATACTTCCATGGACCAGCCGGAGTGGAGCTTGTAGCATAACCTAAATGTTCAGGAAGCGGTCCTCCAGCAAAGAACAAATAATATACTTCCTTCCGCTTATACAACCAAGGAGCTTCTTCATATAAAGTGGCACGTTCCGGATTCCCTTCACGCTTACCAAATGCTTTTTCAGTCATCGGCACATTCACAATATCCCCTTCAAAAGAAATCATATCCTCATTCAGCTTAACATAAAAGCAGTTCGGATTACCCCAGTATAAGTATGCCTGACCATCATCATCCACAAACGGCGTCGGATCAATATTACCCCAGTCAGTTTGCACCAACGGTTTTCCTAACGGATCATAAAAAGGTCCGTAAGGTGAATCTGCCACAGCAACACCAATGGCAGTAGCCCCTTTACGGTCGGTTACAGGCACATACATATAAAATTTCCCATTCCGTTCAATACATTGGGCAGCCCACGCATCACCACCTGCCCATTCAAATGTTTTATATGACAAAGGAACAGGATGCTCTGTCCAGTTCACCATATCATCTGTAGAATAAAGTTTCCAGTCATTCATGGTAAACCAAGTAGAGCCATCCTCATCATGACTGGTATAAAGATATAAACGATTATTATATACCATCGGGGCTGGATCAGCTGTATAAGATGTCTGTATAATCGGATTCTGCGCCTGTAAGGCAACCGCAGCCATACAAGCTGCCAAAGAAAACAAATGTCGTTTCATAGTAAATTACTTTTCAAATTTCCAATAATCCCAGTTAAACAAATCGGTTTTTGCACTTCCTGTAAAGCGGAAGACCAAATCATGGATTCCTTTTGCTCCCTTAATTTTACAAGTAAATTCCTTATATTGATCCATGCCACCAGTTTTTTCTATATTCAGTTTACCAACCAAAGGTCCCTCTGCACTATCCAGATGAATTTCAATCGAACAAGATCCCAAAGCAGAAGCCACAGAAGCCGTAAATCGTTTCGCACCCTTTTTCCCGAAATCTACTCCTCTTACAGTCAATGCATCAGCATCATCTATTTTTGTTACATAAATTTCTCTTTCTGCTTTTTTATCAGTCTTCAAGCCTTTTCCCCAAGCCATGGTTTCAGCTTCCACTCGATGGTATGGACTCAAAGGTTCGATTTGTTCCAACACAGTGTCTTTCCAGTAAGGAACTTCTTGTATCGTTCCATCTGGATTATATTTCATTTCAGCAGCATTCACCGAACGTCTTTCAGAATGCTGAGGTGTATCAATTTTCAGCAAATCATAACTCTGACCAAACACATAGGTTTTACCCTTATAATCTACAATACCCGGATGATTTCCACGATCACGGTCAGTGGGTCGCATGATATATCCTTTAAAGGTCCACGATCCAGTCGGTTTGTCACTCATAGCATATCCTATCCCCTCCGGACAACAAGTAGAAGCATAAGCCAGATAATACTTACCTTCACGTTTATAAAACCAAGGTCCTTCCTGATAATGCTCAGGAGTTTTCAGCTTTTCAATCTTTCCCGAATAAGAAATCATATCCTCATTCAGTTTTACCATATATAAATCAGGATTTCCCCAATACATATAAGCCTGTCCGTCATCATCAATAAAAACAGTCGGATCGATATCATTCCAGTGCTCTTGTTGCCAGACCAAAGGTTTTCCCAGTGGGTCCTTAAACGGTCCGTAAGGAGAATCAGATACTAATACCCCTATTCCATTTCCATGGAGCGGGCAATACATATAATATTTTCCGTTACGTGTCACTACCTGTTGCGCCCACGCACCATTATCACGTTTTCTCCACTTGAAATCTTCAAGCGATGCAATCACTCCATGATCTGTCCAATTTACCATATCAGTAGAAGTATATAACAACCAGTTTAACATTTTAAATCCAGTTGCATCGTCTTCATCATGCGAAGTATAAAGAAAAATCGTATCATTTAGAACAATCGGCGATGGATCAGCCGTATAATTTGTCTGAATTATCGGATCTTGTGCCTGTACTGCAAAAGCAGAAGCTAACATAATTAAAGAAAAAGCACTTCGTTTCATAAGCGAACTATTAAGATATAAGAAATTTAAATTAAGGTTCTATAATCTTCCAGGTAAATACCGTTCCATCTTTCCGGTCAGGATCTGCTCCCGACCAGTCGGCAGAATAAGGTTCACCTGTTTCCGGATTAAGTCCAACAAAACGTTGAGTCTTCAAGGAAAGAAGCATACATTGTCCGTAAAGCATATCTTGCCACTGGAAAAGACTTCCTTCACTTTCTTGTTTCAACGTACGTACATCAGCAGCCAGTCCGGCACCTACCACAGTCACAAAGCCACTGCCATCAAGAGCCTCCAAAGCTACACGTCCTTGTCCTCTATCATGTACTTTGAAAAGGCAAGCTTTACTCTTTGCTTCCTTCGAATTTTTACCTGCCGAACGGAGCATGCCATGCGCACTCGCCCATACCAGACTGCCATTCCCTCTATTTGTCAACCTAATTACCTTTCCAAGCGGAAGATTAGCAGAGCGATTTGCCATCGGCTCATCTACTCTAAAGTCATCAAATTCCGCATATCCTCCATTCCTACCTTCTGTATTATAGGCAAAAAGAGCATAACGCGTACCCTGAAACGTTTTCAACTGATAAGGCATACACACGCTGTCACCTATATTAATAAATGTATGTCCATCTAAGCTATAGCTGAATTGCGCCATATCACAATCAAAAAACCCCGTCACGCGTAAATAAATGCATGAATTTTCTAATGCAACCTCTTGTTTTCTGCCATCTTCCTGCGCATACCAGTGCAAAGTATATCCTTTTTTCTCAGGAGTAACACCCAATGTTGCATATGGCATATTCAGTAACCCCAAACCAGCAATATCTCCTTTCTTCAGTTTTGCTGCATCCAATAATACTGTAGCCGAAGATATCGGACCTATACCACGCTGTGTCAACGTATTTTTCGCCCACAGGAATTGACGGGCAGGCATTGTGTGTAAACGTAATACACCTTCCTTACGATTCAATTCCCACTTGCTGTTTACCGGATTATGGTTCCATTGCCAAATAGGGAGTAGTTGCTTTCCCCCGAAATCATCACTCCTCTGATATGGAGCATGAGGCTCTACTTTCACTTCAACATTCGGCTTCACCCATGTTCGCGGACTTCTGCCCAGATTTCCAGGCAGCCCAAAGTAAGGCCACCCATCAGCCCAAGTCACCGGCGACAAGCAAGTAGTACGCCCTACCGAGCGAAAATCAGTCATCGAAAATCCCCACCAGTCACCATTCGGTAAATCCACAATACCTCCTTGATGCAAAGGAACCGCTCCAAAATCATTGGCAGCCGGTTTCCACAAATTGAATTTCGTACCATCTTCCGGAACCGGAGTTCCTAATCCCACATTACTTACTCCCCATACACGTTCCGTCCCCATAGTTTCCTTTGTACTTATAGTCACCGTTTCGTAAGGACCTTCCGGAGAATCAGCACGTGCACACTGCATCCGCCCTATCGGCGAATAATTGGCACTGATAATATAGTATTTACCGTTTATCTTATAAAAATGATGTCCTTCACCCATGGCATTACCAGCAGGAATAATGACTTTCTCACTTCCTTCTACATAACCACTGAAATCTGGTTTCACCTCAATCATCCGCACCTCATCATATTTATATACCGCATAAATCTTTCCATCATCATCAAACAGCACTGAGAGATCATAAATATCACCTCCCATCTCTTTATGCTCCCATGGTCCGGACGGGTTATCGGCTATAAAGACCTGCATACCATACCCATTAATATTTGAGAATATATAGAATTTCCCTTTATGATAACGAATACATGGAGCCCAAATACCTTGTCCGTATGCTTCTTTCCCGTTTTCAAGATTAAACTCTTCACCCACCTTAAGGCTTTCAAAAGCATAACTCAAAAATTTCCAGTTCACTAAATCCTTGGAGTGAAGCACCACCAAGCCAGGCATAGCATGCATCGTGGTCCCTGCCAGATAGAAATCATCACCGACCCGGATAATATCCGGATCGGAAAACTCATCATAAAACAGTGGATTCGTATAAGTGCCATTCCCATTATCTGCCGTCCATGAAGTCTGCGCTGCCATAGGAGCACATATCGCAATACTGGCAATCAATGCAAAAACTGTTCTTTTCATAATCGTCTATTCTTAGTTATTTGTCACTACAATACCCCCATTGCAAGGAATAGAGAGCGTAATTTCCTGTTTTTTATTCAGTTTTACGTCTTTTACAGCACCTTGCAGCTCTTTGTCATCACTGAAAAGTTTCACCTTAGTTCCTGCCTCAAACATAGGTAACGTAACTTTCAGCTTAAGTATTTCTTTCTGCGCATTAATACCTGCTACATACCAAGTATCACCATGACGGCGTGCCATTACTACATATTTACCCGGATAACCATCAATAAAACGCACTTCATCCCAAGTAGTAGGAACTTGTTTCATAAAATCAATAGCCCACGCCGGTGCATCAGTCATATTATTCGGCGCAAGTGCAAAATGCTGAACCGGACTCTGGAAAAGCACAGCTGTTGCCAAGGCAAACACGTCAGAAGTCACTCTTCGGCTACCTCTCGGTTCATTCTTGCTATTATAATAACGGTTAAGTGTACTTCCTCCGAAATCCATACTTCCTACAGTATTACGGATAAACGGATGGAGACAAGCATTAAAAGCTTCAGCATCACAGCTTTCCTGCGAGAAATTCATGTTTTCACTTGCCAGCACAGCTTCACTTGCTGCAAAGTTTGGATACATACGTTCCCATCCGCGCGGCAGCGTACATCCATGGAAAATAACCAATAATCCGTAATCATTTGCATCAGCAAGGATATCCTCATACAGCTGCATAGTTACCTGCTTATCACTTCCCACAAAGTCAACCTTAATTCCGCGTACACCAATACGCTGCATCCATTTCATCTCCTTACGGCGAGCAATGGTATTATTCATCTTTCCTCTAGGTCCTTGAGGAGCGTCATTCCAATAACCATTTGAATTATACCAAAGATATAAGCCTACACCTTTTGAATCTGCATAACGTGCCAATTCTTCAATCTTTTCATAACCCACGCGTGTATCCCAAAGTGCATCAACCAATACTGTTCTATATCCCATAGCTGCACAGAAATCAATATAACGCTTTTGGTCATCATAAGTCATACTTCCATCTCCAGCAATAATCCAACTCCACGTACCACAACCATATTCATATTTTTTTGATGCTTCATATAGAGGTTTCACCACATCAAAAGGAACTGTAGTTTCTACAATAGGAGCCAAAGTAGTTCCCACTGTTATCGTACGCCAAGGAGTTTCCCCCGGTAAAGCAAGACCCGGATTGGTCGTTCCATTTCCATTATATTCTCCTGCCTGGGGAAAGCCTATTGTATAAAGTCCTCCTGCCTGATTTAACAGACGACTTCCACAATAATAACTGTCAACTCCTGTTTCTGAAATCAACACCCACCCCTTATCAGCATTACGGAACAAACAGGGGAAACTATAACCTTCACCCCATCCATTTTTCCCCATCGCATCATCGACGGTATATCCTGTTTCATAACTTGGGGAGGTACGGGCAAATCCACCCATCGGCTTACTCTGTGGGCATAAGAACGTAGTAGTTCCTTCAGGCAAAGAAAAGCCAGTAGCTTCTGCATCGATTACACAACATAAGGTATTTCGCTGTGGATACATTTTATATCGAAAAGCCACGTCACGATTACTCACACGAAAAATAACATCATAAATGACTTTACCGTCACGCACAAACGGACAAACAGCTTCGGTTGCTGTATAATGTACATCACGCTGCTTAATTGTATTCAAACTATATCGTTCATCAATTGAGCTTTGTTTCATCTCTTCGCTCAACGTCATATTCTGTGAATAATCTCCGATATTCGTAATCAACCCCAAAGGAGATTTTTCTAGAAATGTTACACCGTCATAGGTAATCTGATAAGTAGGTTTTCCCGCATCATCGGATACGGTTACTTGTAAGCGTCCGTCAGGACTGGTAAATTGTTTGTCAGTCGCATTTACGGCAAGACATCCCCAAAGGGCTGCAGCCAAAAACATGTGTCTTTTCATATACATCTGATTCTTTTTACAAAAGCTTTAAAAATGTTCCTTAACAAAGATAAGTGTATTCTTTCCTTTATTTAGGCAATAATGATACAAAAGACTACCTATCATGTTACATTTTCATGATTCATTGTTGAAAAACGAACATTTACATACAGCCATGTTACATAAAGGCTATTTACATAAAAAAGAGACCATTTCATTTATATCCATGAAACAGTCTCTTTTTTTCTGAATAGCCCAAAAAAACAGATTACATAACGTCTATTTTATTGTAATATTAAACGTAAGTCTAGCAATATATTGCGTTCCACCCTTCATATATATCAAAGCCTCTTTAACCTGATACGTATCACCCACCTTGCATTTTCCCGGATACTGTCCGATGGTAAACAGGAATGTATCGGCAGCAAACTCTATAAAGACACAGCTATCGTTATCAGCTCCCCATCCTATAGGCTGCCCTTTGCTGTCAAACCAGAAGCCCCATCCGTTGGCCGTAGTATTATAATCAAAAGTATTATCTGATTTTACCGCAGCAAAAGCAATACCATTCGGCTCAGGCTCGGTCTTTGGCGATAAAATAACAGCCGAAATAGCCGAAGGTTGCATCACAAAAGCTTTTGCCAATTCTACAATATCCCCATTATTAACCAAGCTGACCTGAGTACCATCATAACTCTGAGCATCCGCTTTAATCGAAACATTATAAGTCAATTCAATATTTTGAGGTGAAGCGTCCATATCCAATTCTACATTTCCAAGCAAATCAGTATGCGTAAACTTCACCTTATACGGCCACTGTTCATCAGTCAGTTCTTTTTCATCCCACGGATTTGACTTGTATTTAGCCGGAGCTCCCAACACTATGAAATATAAATTCTTTGTACCGGCAGGAACCGCAAATTTTACCTTTCCGTTTTTCGTCGAGACAGCTTCGGCATACTTACGTTCTCCGTTTTCAAACAACGCCACAAAACCACACATCCATCCGGCATCAGCAGCATTACCAACAGCATTATATGTTCTGACCTTACCCTTCACAGCTTCTGCCTCCATATAATCGCCCGGATCAAGCGGAGATAAGGCATCCCCCGGATTCAAACCTACAAAATCAGCCTCAACCACCGTATTGGCTTCCGGAACATTTAAAGGAATCACATTAAATCCTGTCGTTCCCGGACAATTGGCATAAGCCACCTGATAATATTCTCCGTTCTGATAAAGCGTAGTATGATAGCGGTTCAGATAACCATCCGAATAAGCTTTCATACCTTCAATATCAAAAGTAGCCATGCGGCTGGCATAGTCATAAAGTTCATTCTTCATCCGGCTCCAGTCATTACCGCAATATAGCTTCATGTAAGTCTGAATGGCATCATCCGGATAAACTGATTCCTTCCAAACATTGCCAACAGCTTCTACCCCATGCTTAGCAGTCCAATAGGTCTGCAACCAATAGCTGGCATAGCGCATCCATTCATGTTCAAAATGACGATGATTGTTGTTAAGCCATACATCAAAATTATAAGAAGTAAACATTTCCTCCGGATAGTCTTGGAAAGACTGCCACTGGGCACATTGTTCCCAAAAACCATTTCCACCGTTGCTTCCGGCATAACCATATCTGAAACCCGACTTCAAATCATCTGTTTCTCCCTGACATAATTTATCACAATATACCTGATACTGGAAACTATGACCTATTTCATGCGCAATAGTAGAACCTACCGGCTGACACGTACTTGGATTTACCCATAAGGCACCGATTTTATTGTCATATCCTGAACCAGTAGCAAGCCATTCTTCCTGATAAAGCAAGTAAATTTCCATCTTATATTTATCTAAATAGGATTTTCCCTTACCCAGCTCGGCTAATTTCAGTTTTTCGATATTCGTCTGATAATAACGCTCTGCCTTATTCAGTAAGTCGTCAATATCTACCCTCATATGTTCCGGAACTGTTTCAGCATTTGGGTCATCACCGAATCCTGCTTCCCAAAACACAAAGAAGTGTTCACTTTGACGAGAGCGGAACCAAGACCATTTGGAGTCGCTACGCAACATGTCCATATTGGCAAACTCCTGTGGCTTATAATACTTATCCAAGTCTTCCACATCGGCTTCATCCATAATCTGAACCGAACTTGCTCCTTGACTTACCGAGATTTCCTTTGTTGAATTGCCACATGACAGTACAAGAGTTGCCACACGGGCAGCACCCGAAGCATTTACCTTTAAAGTCAAGTCCAGCACCACCGGACCTCCCACTCCATTCTTTTTAGATAAGGTAATCCATTCATTTGAAGCGTCTTCCTTAAAAGAAGCCTTCCAAACGGAAGTAGCCGTAAACTTGACTGAAGCCGTGGTTTCTTCTGCTCCCAATGTAATATTTACATATTGCTCATCAATTTCTATAGCCTCCCCAATTGGCTTTTCATCATCTTTACAAGAAAGCATGAAGCAAGAGAGCAATATAGTGCACCATAATAAGAAAGATTGTTTAAGCATGTTTTTCATGTATAAAAAGTAAGAGAAAATATCAATAATCGAGTAGGAGGAAAACGAAGCAGTTTTCTTCCTACTTTCGTTTTCCGACCTCTCACACCACCGTACGTGCGGTTCCGCATACGGCGGTTCCTATTTTGGATACCATTCGAGATACGCCTCCATTAAAGTAGCATACCCTGCGGAGCGTAATTTATTGTTATCTATCGCCCTTTTTAGAATAGGACTGTCAGCTATTCGCCAATAGCCCCTACGAGTGTTACCCCATTCGTATGCTTGGTATTTATTGATACCGCATCTAATGAGGTTTGCCACTTTTGTCTTGACTTTCTTCCAAGCTTTCCATATACACATGC
>URDR01000004.1 GCA_900546645.1 uncultured Bacteroides sp.
TAGAGCAACTGACTCTTAATCAGTGGGTCCAGGGTTCGAATCCCTGAGGGTGTACGAAGCTGTGAAGCTAAACGGTAAGGCTCTGAAAACGTTTTGTTTTCAGAGCCTTTTTTTATGCTCAAACTTGAATACGGTTTAAAAGATTGCAAAAGAACAATACAGAAAAAAAGAGGGCATTATTATGCCCTCTCCATTGTAAGTCCTGTTTACGCTCTCACCACAAAGCAACCTTCCCACCTATTTCTAAATCAAGAGAAGCAGAGCGAAACCCCAAAGCCTTGAAAATTTTACTCATAGTAGGAAGCGTTATTATACATTTGCCGCTTTCAAGTTTAGATATTTGCGACTTCTTTACACCTACTTTGGCTCCTAGCTCTTCCTGTGTGAGATTTTGTCTTAGCCTTTCTGCTTTGATAGCCTCTCCAATATAATAAGCCTGCAAATCTTCTTTGAGCTGGGTTTCCATTGCATCCCTCTCAGGAGTACCTTTTTCTCCCCAAACATCGTCTACTACTACACTAAGTGGAGTTAAGTTCATCTTTGCCATAACTATTTTATCGTTGAAGTACTCTTTTCTCAATATAAAAATAAAATAGCCCTTAACGGGTAGGATTCGAACCTCCGATATAAGGGCTTTCGCGCTTCTGCCTCCCATGGCAGCATCGCTAAGGACTATCTTAGTTGCAAATATACGATTAATCCATTAAAGAACAAACCTATGAAGGAGAAATCACTTGGCTGCACATTCCCGGAGTGCTTCAAGCAGGAAACGGATGTTCGTCACATTGCCTCCTACAATCGCCAAAACGAAATGTGATGCTTTTCCAAAACGATTTGTGTGGTTTTGAGATTTGTTAACACAAAACGAAATGTGTTTTTTAGATGATTTTAAATACGATTTAAACAGCATTAAAAGGGAACTTAATTAGCTGTCTTTTTTAGGTTAATAATCAGGGTAGAAAATGGGTAGAAATCTATAGGAATCTACCCATTTTCTACTCGTTTTTTTAAGTTTTTGAAAAAGAATTACAAAAGGGGTACTGGGAGAACTGATTATGGTTCAAGGCAGGTTACCGAATAAAACTGACTGGAACAGCTCGTCTACTGAAAATCGGTCTTGCCACTTTATACCGAAAAATAGACTCTTACGGCATCCAATAACATAAAACATCCGGTTTCTTTACCATTTCATTTCAAGAGAGCGACCTTCTCATTCTGAGAGGATCGCTCTCTTGCTTTATAGTCAGTTGAATTTCTTTTTATAGCTGATACACAGTCTGTTTGTTCTTGATTTATTTTCTTGGCACATCCTTTGCCTATATAATGCCATCATGTATAACTCATAATAATTGTAATAACTAAAATGAAAAGAAAATGAACGAAATGATTGGAATCGCCATCTGTGTAGCTAGCGGATTGGCCTGTTTTAAACTGTTTATGAAGTGTATTGATTGGTTCGACAACCTATAAAAAGAGAAAGGTATGTATACAGCATTGTTTATCGTAGGTATTATCTTGTTCGGCTATCTTGCTTATGTCTTGGTTAAGCCGGAAAAATTCTAAAAAGTAGAAATTATGAATACAGAAATAATAGGTATAGTAGCCCAAGTGGTATTGATGGTTGTTCTCAGCTATCCGCTGGGGAAATACATCGCTCGTGTATATCAAGGAAAAAAGGTTTGGACAGATTTTATGAAGCCGATAGAAGGATGGATTTTCCGTCTTTCGGGCATCCATCCCGATGAAGAAATGAACTGGAAGCAATTCTTGAGAGCACTACTCACCGTGAATCTGTTTTGGTTCATTTGGGGCATGGTGCTGCTTACCTTGCAAGGTTGGTTGCCTCTGAATCCGGATGGCAATTTGGCACAAAGTGCTCACCAGGCTTTCAACACCTGCATTTCGTTTATGGTAAACTGCAACGAACAGCACTACAGTGGAGAAAGCAACTTAACCTATTTTACTCAGCTCTTCGTTATTATGCTGTTCCAGTTCCTAACTGCTGCTACCGGTATGGCTGCCATGGCAGGAGTCATGAAAGCTTTGGGAGAAAAGACCACACAAACTATCGGCAATTTCTGGAATTTTTTGGTACTTAGCTGTACCCGTATTCTTCTTCCGTTGTCTTTAGTTGTCGGCTTTATTCTAATTACGCAAGGTATTCCCATGGGATTTGACGGAAAAATGGAAGTAACCACCCTGGAAGGTGAAACCCAATATGTATCACAAGGTCCGGCAGCTGCCATTATCCCCATCAAACAGTTGGGTACCAACGGCGGAGGCTATTTCGGAGTTAACTCTTCTCATCCCTTGGAAAATCCGACCTATTTATCCAATATGATAGAATGCTGGTCCATCTTGATTATTCCTATGGCTATGGCTTTTGCATTCGGATTTTATGTGAACCGGAAGAAATTGGGATACAGCATCTATGGAGTTATGCTGGTAGCCTTTCTGATTGGAGTCTGTGTCAATGTATCACAAGAGATGGGAGGTAATCCACGTATTGATGCCATGGGAATTACACAAGATAATGGCTCAATGGAAGGAAAAGAAATACGTTTGGGGTCCGGTGCCACCGGATTGTGGAGTGTTGTGACCACCGTAACCTCCAATGGGTCTGTCAACGGCATGCATGACTCTACCCTGCCTCTTTCGGGGATGATAGAAATGCTGAACATGCAGATTAATACGTGGTTCGGTGGTGTCGGCGTAGGCTGGATGAATTACTTTACGTTCCTCATCATCGCTGTATTTATCAGCGGGTTGATGGTAGGCCGGACTCCTGAATTCATGGGCCACAAGGTGGAAGCCCGCGAAATGAAAATCGCTTCTATCGTAGCGCTGCTGCATCCGTTTGTCATCCTGGTAGGAACGGCTCTGGCTGCCTATCTGTATGTTCATGCCCCGGCTTTTGTGGCGAGTGAAGGCGGATGGCTCAACAATCCAGGTTCCCATGGATTGGGAGAAATGCTTTATGAGTTTACCTCTTGTGCGGCCAATAACGGATCTGGATTCGAAGGCTTGGGTGACAATACCTGGTTCTGGAATTTTTCCTGTGGCATTGTGCTGATCCTGAGCCGTTTCATTCCGATTATCGGTCAGGTAGCTTTGGCCGGACTGCTGGCTCAGAAAAGATACATTCCTGAAAGTGCTGGTACGCTGAAAACCGATACGGTGACCTTTGCTGTCATGACTTTTGCGGTCATCTTTATTGTAGCAGCCTTGTCTTTCTTCCCGGCACAGGCCCTGACCACCCTGACGGAACATTTTTCTCTCTAATTACAACTGATTAATAGCAAGAAAATATGAATACTAAAAATACAAACAACTCCTTATTTCAGAAAGACCAGCTGAAAGCCAGTCTCAAACAGTCTTTCGTCAAACTGAATCCACGACTGATGGTGAAAAACCCTATTATGTTCACAGTGGAAATTGCCACCTTTTTCATGCTGCCGGTGACCGTCTATTCAGCGGTAAGCGATGCACAGGGCTCAGTAATCTATAACTTCAGCGTTTTCGTCATTCTTTTTCTGACCTTGCTTTTTGCCAACTTTGCGGAAGCCATCGCCGAAGCACGAGGCAAGGCTCAGGCTGACAGCTTGCGAAAAACTCGTGAGGAAACACCTGCCAAGCGGGTCACAGATGGAAAACTGGAGTCTGTAAGCAGTTCCCAACTGAAGAAAGGCGATGTCTTTGAGTGTGAAGCAGGGGATGTCATTCCTGCAGACGGTGAAATCATAGAAGGTCTGGCTTCCATCGATGAAAGTGCGATTACGGGAGAATCTGCTCCGGTTATCCGTGAAGCCGGCGGAGATAAAAGTTCGGTAACTGGAGGTACAAAAGTGCTCTCAGATCGGATTCGGGTGGTGGTTACCACACAGCCCGGAGAGAGTTTCCTTGACAAGATGATTGCATTGGTCGAAGGGGCTAGCCGGCAGAAAACGCCGAATGAGATTGCACTGACCATCCTGCTGGCTGTATTCACACTTGTCTTTCTGGTGGTGTGCATTACGCTGAAGCCGATGGCCGACTATTCCGGCACTACCATTACGATAGCCGCTTTCTTGTCTCTCTTTGTCTGTCTGATTCCTACCACCATCGGTGGACTGCTTTCCGCCATCGGAATTGCAGGTATGGACCGCGCACTGCGTGCCAATGTCATCACCAAATCCGGAAAAGCCGTTGAGACAGCAGGAGATGTGGATACACTTTTACTGGACAAGACGGGTACCATCACTATCGGAAACCGTAAGGCTACAGCCTTTCATCCGGTCAAAGAGATTCCTCTGCATCGTTTTGTGGAAATATGCATGCTCTCTTCCGTAGCCGATGACACTCCGGAAGGTAAATCCATCATCGAATTGGGACGCGAACAAGGCATCCGCATGCATACACTCCAGACGGAAGGGGCCCACATGATCCAGTTTACGGCGGAAACCAAATGCTCCGGCATAGATCTGAAAGACGGTACCCAAATTCGTAAAGGGGCTTTTGATGCCATCCGCAGCCTGACGCAGGCAGCCGGTCATGAATTCCCCCGTGAAACGGAAGATGCTATTCGAAATATATCAGGCAACGGAGGTACTCCTTTGGTGGTCTGTGTCAATCAGAAAGTGGCTGGTGTCATTGAATTGCAGGACATTATCAAACCAGGTATAGAAGAGCGATTTGAACGCTTACGAAAAATGGGTGTCAAAACGGTGATGGTAACGGGAGACAATCCCTTGACGGCACAATACATTGCAAAAAAAGCGGGTGTGGATGACTTCATCGCCGAAGCTAAGCCGGAAGACAAGATGAATTACATCCGTCGGGAACAAGCGGCTGGCAAGCTGGTGGCCATGATGGGTGACGGTACAAACGATGCTCCGGCTTTGGCACAGGCCAACGTAGGGGTAGCCATGAACAGCGGTACACAAGCGGCAAAAGAGGCCGGTAACATGGTTGACCTGGATAATGACCCGACTAAACTGATCGAAATCGTAGAGATTGGAAAGCAGCTGTTGATGACACGAGGTACACTGACCACCTTTTCCATCGCTAACGATGTGGCAAAATACTTTGCCATCATTCCGGCCTTGTTCATGGTTTCTGTTCCTCAATTGGGTGCCCTTAACATCATGGGGCTTCACAGTCCGGAAAGTGCCATCCTGTCTGCCGTCATCTTCAATGCGCTCATCATTCCTGCGCTGATACCCCTGGCGCTGAAAGGGGTTGCCTACAAGCCGATCGGTGCCAGTGCTCTGCTTCGTCGAAACTTGCTTATCTATGGGGTAGGCGGTCTGATAGCTCCCTTTGTAGGCATCAAACTGATTGACCTGCTCGTTGGTCTGTTTGTCTAGCCCATCTTTCATGATAACTTATTCAAATCCTTTTAAATTGACTCAAAAATTATTCATTATGAAGAATCTGATAAAATCAATCAAACTCACTCTTGTTTTCTGTGTGTTTTTGTCCGTATGTTATGTGCTGGTTCTGTGGGCGTATGCCCAGTTCGCCGCTCCGGGTGAGGGTGGCAATGCCGAAACTGTCACGCTAAACGGTAAAGTAGTGGGGGTAGCCAACGTCGGACAGCGGTTTACCCAAGATATTTATTTTTGGGGACGACCTTCCTGTGCCGGTGACGGTTACGACGGCACCAGCTCGGCAGGCAGCAACAAAGGGGTAACCAATGAAAGCTACCTGAAAGAGGTCGAGACCCGGATAGACACCTTTTTACTGCACCATCCGTACCTGAAGCGTGCGGAGGTGCCTGCAGAAATGGTAACGGCCAGTGCCTCCGGATTGGATCCTGACATCACACCGGCCTGTGCCTATGTGCAGATAAAACGGGTAGCTACTGCCAGGGGATGGAGCGAAGAAGAAGTGAAAGCACTGGTGGAAAGCCATATCGAAAGACCGCTTTTCGGCGTTTTCGGGCCTTCCAAAATCAATGTGTTGAAACTGAATGTTGCTTTAGATAAACATAAGAAATAACTTTTTAATCCGTTTGTACCATGTATGCTTTTATCAAAAAAAATCTGCTGCTCATAGGAGCAGTGGCTTGTTTATATCCTTTACAAGTTTCTGCACAAAACAAACTATCCGTCCATGCCAAGGCGGATTTCGTATCTGACTATATCTGGCGCGGAGCCGATCAGCAGTCCGGCTGTTCGGTACAGCCTTCTCTCACGCTGGGCTATGCTGGTTTTTCTCTCAATATTTGGGGTAGCCAGTCACTCACCAAATGGGAAGAAGGAGGTGCCAAAGAATGGGATATCAACCTCGGATATACCTACCGGAATTTTACAGTCACCCTATCCGACTACTGGTGGAGCGGTATCAACCAGCCTTATGGCCATTACAAAAACAGCCATTATTTCGAGGGCACTCTGGCTTACTGCTTTGGCGATACTTTTCCGCTATCCCTTTCATGGAGTACCATGTTTGCCGGGGCAGACAAGAATGAGAAGGGTAATCTGCAGGCATCCACTTATCTTTCGGCCTCCTATGTATTCCGGCTGCCTGCTGACATAGTGATGACTCCCGCTGTCGGCTTTACTCCTTGGAAGGGAATGTATCATAGGAAAGCGGCTTTCACGGATCTATCTCTGAAAGTTTCCAAGGAAGTATCGTTGTCAAACCATTTAGCAATCCCCTTATTTGTTCAAGCTATCGTATCACCGGTATATGACCGAACTTACCTGGTAGCAGGGATCGGCATCGGGTTTTAACATGTCCACTACCTTGTACTCTTAAGGACAGTGGAAAGATATGTATTTTTATAGGGTGGATATTATTGATGTGCTGTGGAGTGGGACTGACCGAATCCATGAGTACAGTGATATCCGCCATAGGCAATGTGGGCCCCGGACTGGGAACTTTCGGACCGGCTTTCTCCTGGGCGGCTCTACCCGATGCAGCCAAATGGATACTTTCTGCGTTGATGCTCATCGGGCGTTTGGAGATTTTCGGTATCTTGCTACTCTTCCCTAATCGTCAACTCGGGCAGATTGCAAGAATATCAACAGAAAAAAACATAGTAGTATGAAGGATAGAAATGATAGAGAAGAAAGCGCACAGCATTTCCTCCAGCTGATACGGCGTTCACAGCGGGGGGTATTCAAGGTCTATATCGGCATGATAGCCGGTGTGGGAAAAACTTACCGTATGCTTCAGGAAGCACATGAAATGTTAAACAACGGCATTGATGTGCAAATAGGATATGTTGAGACGCATGGACGTGCTGGAACGGAAGAGCTGCTAGCCGGACTGCCGATTATATCACGGAGAAAAATCTATTATAAAGGAAAGGAATTGGAAGAAATGGATTTGGATGCCATCTTGCTGTTACACCCAGAATTGGTCGTAGTCGATGAGCTGGCGCATACCAACGTGGAAGGCAGCCGCCACGAAAAGCGGTGGCAGGATGTCATGGAATTGCTTGAAGCAGGCATCAATGTCATCACGGCTGTCAACATCCAGCACATCGAAAGCCTCAATGAAGAGGTAAAAGGAATTGCCGGCATCGAGGTGAAGGAACGGATTCCGGACAAGGTGCTCGAAGAAGCGGATGAAGTGGTGAATATCGACCTGACAGCGGAAGAACTAATCAATCGTTTGAAAGCCGGAAAAATATATCGCAAAGAAAAGGTCCAGACTGCCTTGAACCATTTCTTCAAAACTGAAAACATCCTTCAGCTTAGGGAACTGGCTTTAAAAGAGGTAGCCTTTCGTGTGGAACGGAAAGTGGAGAACGAAATTATCAGCGGAGAGAAAGGTGTACATCGCGAACTTTTTCTGGTATGCATCAGCAGCAATGAAATAACTCCCAAAAGGCTCATTCGCCGCACTGCCAGGTTAGCCTCTCGATATGATACGGATTTTTTGGTTCTTTATGTACAGACCCCTGCCGAACATCCGGACCGCATTCCATTGGCTACCCAGCGCCATCTGCTGAATCACTTTAAACTGGCGGCGGAGCTGGGCGGTGAACTGATACAGCGGGCTTCACCGGATGTCATAGATACTATTCAAACGGTGTGCAAAGAGCGTCAGGTCACGACGCTGTGCATCGGACAGCCGGCTTTCACCTATGTCTCGACCCTGATTCACCTGAAACGATACCGGTCTTTTTTGAGATTTCTCTCGGATGAGAACATAAAATTGATTATCTTTCCGCAGTAATAAACCTAAATAGATTGTTTTATGAATATCAAGACAAAACTGACGTTGAATATCGGTGTGCTGGTAGCCATGATTGTGCTGCTGGTTTCACTCTCTATTGTCAACCTGCAAATTCTGACCGCTACCGAACCGACTAGCCCGGCAGCTGGTCCCGGTCTGCAACGGGCATTGGTATGGGTCTCCATCATCGGAGGTATCTGCATTGTCTGCGGCCTTTGGATGTTGAAACAGTTGCCGTCCTCCATCAACAAGCCCGTCAAAGAAATTACAGACGGTATCAAGGAAATTGCCAATCACAATTACGAACAGCGGTTGAACCTCGAAAGCAAGGAGTTTGAAGAGGTGTCCAAAAACTTCAATCGGATGGCTAAACGGCTGGCTGACTACCACTCTAGCACACTGGCTGAAATAAAGGCAGCCAAGAATTACATGGAAACCATCATCAACAGCGTAAAGGAACCTATCATCGGACTTGACAATGCGATGACCATCCTTTTCATCAACGATGAAGCCCTCAGCATCCTCAACCTGCAACGGGAAGAGGTGTTATGGAAATCGGCTCAAGAGATAGCCCTGCGAAACGACCTCCTTCGCCGTCTGCTCCGGGGATTGCAGGATGCATTCGATGAAAAGAGCACCGCTAAAAACGAGCCGCTTAAAATCTATGCCGACAATAAGGAAAGCTATTTCCAAATGAAGTGTATGAAGACAGGCAGAGAAGGTACCTCGCAAAAGGAAGGATATGTGATTCTCTTAAAAAACATCACTGAGTTTAAAGAACTGGATTCCGCCAAGACCACCTTCATCTCTACCATCTCTCACGAACTAAAAACACCGATTTCGGCCATTCTGATGAGCCTGCAACTGCTGGAAGACTGCCGAGTGGGCTCTCTGAATGAGGAACAAAAGGAACTGGCTCAAAGCATTCAGGATAACAGCGACCGGTTGCTGAGTATCACCAGTGAATTACTCAACATGACCCAGGTGGAATCCGGTAAGTTACAACTGAAACCGCGCATCACCAAGCCTATCGAATTGATTGAATATGCCATCAAGGCAAACCGGATACAGGCCGAGAAGTTCAACATTCAGATAGAAGTGCAATATCCGGAAGAGAAGATGGGCAAACTGTTTGTTGATAGTGAAAAGATAGCTTGGGTGCTGACGAACCTACTTTCCAACGCTATCCGGTATTCAGCAGAAAACGGGCGTATTATCATCGGTGCGCGGAAAACAAAGGACAACTGGATAGAAATGTTCGTACGTGATTTTGGAAAAGGCATCGATCCCCGTTATCACCAGAGCATCTTCGAACATTATTTCCGAGTTCCGGGCACCAAGGTACAGGGTAGTGGACTGGGACTATCCATTTCCAAGGACTTTGTCGAAGCGCATGGGGGCACTCTGACCATAGATAGTGAATTGGGGAAAGGCAGCTGCTTCACACTCCGGTTAAAGGCATAAAATCAAGATACAGAACGTGAAAGAATATTGCTGCTTACTGGCTGCGGCAATCAGCCGCAGCCTTACGCCGTTGTCGAAATCACCCGATGAATGCGGATGACAAAATCTCTCAGACTGGCGAACTGCTCGCCAAATGTAGCCTGCCAGTTCATGCTCTTCAGCGGATACTCAAGGAAGTTTTTCGTTTCGATATCCCCGTTGGTACACACATAGTCAAGGATATTCTTCAGATACCGTTCTTGTTCTGAAGTCAAGTCATACCCGTCGACAAACTGCTTATAAATGCGGAGAGCCCGTTGCCGGTCTATTCCGTTGATTACCCGGATAAAGGCAGCGATGTTATTCCTGTAAGGCTGACCTTGAGCCAGTTCATCATACTCTTCGCGCGTACCCAGCTCTTCAAAGAAAATGCGTTCCAGCTCGGCAAAATCGGCAGACGTAAGCTGCTCCAGATTCTGGATTTTCTGCAGCGTAGCGTTCTGTATATTCCTTGCCAGATAGTCGGTTACCCGCTGCTTATACGAAGTCTGTATGATCACATCCTCTCCACTTTCCACCGACTCATACGTATCTTCAATATCGATGATAAACTTCTGCTTCTTTCCCCCTTCCAGCAGTTTGACCAGCTCCCTCAGCTCGGTGCGTACCTGCTCCAGCGCATCCAGTGTTTCGTGCTCCCAGAACAGAGGAGACTGCACCTGTCTGATGGTATCCAGATGAACCGTTACGGCAGGCAGTGTGGCTTTCTTTTCCAGTGCCTGAGCGATATTCACCACCACTTGGCGGCATTGTCCTACGCGTACCGTGCCGTCTATGTGAGCCAGCATGATTTGAAGCATAATCACATCAAACTTCTTTGCAGCCTCGTTGTCGGCATCTTGCGGAATCAGCTTGCCTATCTCCTTCAGCTGAAGCACATCCACTTCCGAGAGACAGGTCCATTTCTCTTTCTGCCGGAAAGGTTCGATGATGTTCAAGTACGGACGCGCCTCTTTTCGCTCCTTGCCGATGCGGTCTACCTGCCGGTGGAGCAACTGCTTGAGGTCGTCGTGCAGCTGTTTGTCGAAAGCAATGGCTTGATGGTCGGCATGCTGGAGTATGTAGGCAATGTCAAGACGCAGGCAGAACAGACGTTCTGTAAGCGACTGCACAGCCATAGACGTAATGCCGGTGACCGGCTTGGAAAAATAATCGAAATTGCCGCACCAGTCGAAGATATAGAAATGCTCCTTCTTCTTCCCCGGTCCGAATACATCGGGACAGAGGCGCGTACCCCTGCCAATCATCTGCTCAAACTTGATTTTCGATTTCACAATCTTGAAGAAAACCAAGTTAAGCACCTCGGGCACATCGATACCCGTATCGAGCATATCCACCGAAACTGCTATCTGGGGATACTTTTCCGGAGTTTTGAATTCACCTATCAGCCTGTCATGATGTTTCACCTGATTATCGATAAGCTGACAGTAGTCTGCTCCCCGCTCCGGATAAAGCGCATGAAACCGCTCTACGATGCGTTCGGCATGCAGATGATTGTAGGCAAAGAGGATGGTCTTGCCGATGTCTTCCCCGCTGTGAATCTTCAGTCCGTCGGTCATCAGTTCAGCCAGCACATGATCGATGGTATCATCGTTGATGAGATAGCGGAACAACTCGTTCCCCTGAATGTCGCGGTGATATTCTTCGGTAGAAGGAATGCCCTTCTGCACCTTTTCATACGCCCATACCTTTTCCAGTTGCTGTTGCTGTTCGGGAGTCAGCTCATCATAGCGGATGCCCCGGTTCATGAATTTCGAGGTGCAGTTTTTCACCTTGTAAGGAACCAGATACCCGTCTCTGACCGCCTCATCAAGGGTATATTCAAAGTTCGGTTCATCTTCCAGCTCCAGCAGTTTAAACGTATTACGGTCTATCTCATCGCGCGGAGTAGCCGTAAGTCCGATGAGCAGTGAGTCGAAATACTGGAAGATAGCCCCATACTTGCCGAAGACACTGCGGTGAGCCTCATCAATGATGATCAAGTCGAAATGTCCCACCGAGAACTGCAGTGGGATGGCATTGATGTAGTTAATCATCGTCTGATAGGTAGAGAAGATGAAACGCGCCGTCAGGTCGGGTTTGTCTTCCTCCGAAAGGCATGCCATCGACTCGCTGGGCAAGAGCCGTTCAAAATTTCCCCGAGCCTGGTTTACCAACTCCGTACGGTCGGCAAGAAACAATACTTTCTTTATCCAGTTATTGTTGCTCAGCAACTTGCAGAGCGAGATGCTGACACGGGTCTTTCCCGTACCTGTGGCAAGTACCAGCAAGCCTCTGCGGTGATTGGCATTCAGCCATTCCACCAGACTCTTGATGGCGGTTTTCTGATACGGGCGGTCGGTAATCGACTCATCGATGGTGAGGTCTTTTATTTTCGCCCGTCCCCGTTTCTGAATCAGGTATTCCAAGTCGTCGTGGCTGTGAAATGAAATGACTTCACGGTCGGGGTATCCCATTCCGTCGATAACCATGGTGCTGTAGCCGTTGGTATAATAAATTACCGGACGTACACCGTATTGACGCTCCAGACAGTCGGCATATAAGAGGGCTTGCTTGCGCCCCTCTGCCTTGCTGTGGAGGGTGCTTTTGGCTTCAATTACTGCCAGCGGCAGACCTCCTTTGCTGAACAACACATAATCGCAATAGCCCGTTCCCGAATCGGTAGGCATACCTGTTACCTTGATTTCGATGCCTGCCTTTCCTCCCTGAGCCACCCCTTTGCCGGTCATCACTTCCCATCCGGCTTCATTGAGCATATAGTCGATGAGGCACCGGCGGGTAATAGCTTCACTGGCAAGCGATTCCTTGGGTCGGTCAGCGGGTGCTACAGGATGCTCGATAGCCTCTTGCGGTACGCTTTTCACCACATCGGGCGCAACGCCGGGTTCGTCTCCGGCAGTGATGTGCAAGCCGGGGAAGACATCCGGAATCAAGGTAGCATCGAAGGCTGAGATGCGCTGGATGGCACGCCAGCGGTAGAGAAAGCCGCTTACCACATAATAGAGCGAACGCAGGCAGACGAAGGCATTGTTTCGCAGTACGCACTGTTCACCGGCATGTGAGGCGAAGTTGCCAATTTTCTTTACTGTATAGATGTCTTTTTCAAACTGCCAGTCATCGTCAATGAATGCATCGATTTCCGGACGTTTCAGCATGGCGTTTAAGGTTTCATGCGGGTCGAGTGTCACGTTTGCCATGGTGAGATGGTTTTTTACGAGCCATTCCAAGGCTTTGCGTGCATTGTTGGCGCTTTCTTCGGGGAAAGCCTTCTGAAAGATTTCCGCCTTGTCGCAGTAAGCATGCAGTTGGCTGAAACTGGGAATTTCCTCAGTCAGCGGTTTGATATAGTCGAAGTTTTTCATCATTCATGTAAAGGGTTTATGGAAGTTCTTCCTATGGCTTGCAGTTGTCGTAGTAAAGTCCCGTTCAGTTTCTTACGGAGAAACCGGAGTTTTTCCACCGAGAAACCGGAGTTTCTTCACGGGAAAACCGGAGTTTTCTCACGGGAAACTGAGACGGCTGTAAGGGTGGGATGCGTGCATGGTTACCAGCGTGGAGTTTCTTCGTAGTTATCAAAAGTCACCTCGGTGCATACGCCCAGTTGGTGAAGTGTTTCTTTAATATCGTTTTGTTCTTCGGGCGAGAGAACCACGGCTCCTTTTCTCTGTTTGAAGTAGACGTTTCGTCCCAGCAGGGCAGTCCGTATATTCATGAACTTCTGATATTGTTCCATCGAGAGCTGTTTCTTGAATCCGGTAAATCCGCGTGCAAAGGTAACCGGCTGGCTGTTTCTGTAATACGGGCACGATGCTTCTTTTGTGCATCGGGTGGGGTTAATGAGTCGCATGAAGTTTTCTTTATCCACCAGCAGGCGGTAGGCCAACTGATGGAGGCATGTGTCTGCCTGTTTGCAGTTGTGATGTATGCAGACAGCGTAATTGTTTGGTAAGGTTGTTTCAAATATTTTCTGCATAGTGGTAAGTATGTATTAGTCGAACCAGTACTGCATCCGTGAGGCGAGTAAGGTTTCGAGGTCTTTAATGGTTTCACTGACTTGCTGCTTCTGCCGCTCGATGGCTTCGATGCGGGCGGCAAATTGTTGCTGGCTTTCTATTGGTGGAATTGGGACTTTTAATTCTCGTAAGACAAATAATTTTAACTCAGAAAAAGTTGCACCTCCCATTGACTTATAAGTATGTTTTAAAAGTATATTCATGATCTTTTGGAGACATTCGCTTTTAAATACATCT
Organism: uncultured Bacteroides sp.; assembly: GCA_900546645.1. Taxonomy (GTDB): domain Bacteria; phylum Bacteroidota; class Bacteroidia; order Bacteroidales; family Bacteroidaceae; genus Phocaeicola. Next base: position 13,923 of record URDR01000004.1, read on the forward strand.
TGATTAACATGTACCCATAATACACGTCCATCTTTAAAATATAGAGGCTCCTCTGTATTTACTATCCATGCAATACCTTCGCTATTTATAGACGGAATGAGTAAATCTCCATATTTTGGCACACCTGTAATAGCTTTAAGTCGCTCGTAGTGCTCTTTAGTAATGAATAGAGAGTATTCCATTTTTTCACCACGAGTTAGTCTATTTAGTGCTGTTAGTTCTGTTCCTCTGATAAACGGAACTCCAGAATCAACAACTTCTTCAATAAATACACGTTTAGCTGAAGTTACTTCGCATATATCTCCCAACTTTTTCACTTCCCATCCCTTTTCATTCTCCACGGGGTCACCAAACATCTCATAGAAGATGCTTTGAGCTAATTGGTCATAGTCTTTCAGTTGCTGCTTCTTCAGCTGAATCAACTCGTTTATCTTGTCGAGTTCGGCAACGATGGCGAGCTGGGTGGGCTTAGGAGGAAGAGGCATTTCTATTTTAAGTAAATCTACTTTTGTTAAACTTGGAATAGTAACAGCCTTATTATGACGATTAAAATCATAATTTAGACAGAAATAGTATAGGTATTTGGATGCTAATAAATTTTGATTGCTATTAAGCCCAAATGCGGTATCAACGTTCCAAAATTTGCTCTCTACAAATATAGGTTTATTAATATTTCCTTTTCTTCCAATAATTGTGCAATTCTCTGGACATAACCAATCATTAGCATATCCCATTATGCCACCACTTCCATATATGGGATATGTTCCATCTATAGATTCTACTGCTTTTTGGTTTTTCCCATTTATTATTGTTAGTACATCGGCCCATTTCTTATATTCCCAATCCTTTCTCATACCTTTCCCTCCATCTTTAATTCGTGTTGTAGTTTAAACAATTCCTTTGTATTCCATTCTCGTAAAATACATACATCTATTCTTCGTTTTTCACATAGCTATCCTTATTCCGGCTTATTATCAGTAAGAAGGGATGCTGTTTCCTGAAAATCTTGAGTTATTTCATCCAGTTTTGGATTCTGATTATCTACAATAATACAAATAAACAATTCTTCTTCTTCAATCTTGACATGAGCTTTACAAATGGTAAAGCGCTCATGAGAGTATTTATCGAACCAAGTCAGAAAAAGCCTGTTTCTTATTTCTTCCCTGCCATCACTTGTATCACATAGATAAAGCATTACCTCGCAATTAGAACGAAAGAACTCATTAATTATAGCCAAAATGGTAGCTTCCACCTTGGGGTCGTGACTACTTTTTGTTTCTTCAATCTTCCTTATGATAAGCTGATACGTAGAGCATCCTCCCAATACAATATCCTCTTTGCTGAAACTTATACTATAATGGATACCCAAATCTGTTTGAAAAACGAAGCTATCTTCTTGCAATATTAAATTATAAGGAGAATTATGCAAGATGTGATTAAGAGAAAATTTAATCATAACACAACGACTTTGCCTTTAATACCTTCCTCTTTCCACTCCTTTGCCGTTTTTTTACGTATTCTTTCTTTATGCTCCAAAGCTTTTTTAATAGCCTTAAGAACTTCCTCCTTGGTTTTCTTCTTATTTTCCATACTATCCTCCCATAAATTAGATTGTTACAACAAATATAGTGAAAGGTGAGCGCAGTGCCAAGCCAAAAGCTTGCTTTTGAGCGAAAGCACTGCCGAACCGCATTCTATCTTATCCAAATATAGTGACATCTGATGAAAATCACAAATCACACATCGTTATATAATACGGTTTCCTGCACTCCTTTCATTCTTTCTCCTCCAGCATCTTATACAGTTCGCTATACCCCTTCAAGTATTGGCTTTCCGTTTGCTCCAATCGGGTCAGAATATCAGTTACCGGTTCATATTCCACCTTTTCACGTTCCACCTCCTTGTATTTATTGATGGAAAGGTCGTAGTCATTCTTCCGGATTTCCTCTACCGGAACAAGGAAGCTCTGCTCCTTGCGGCTCCGTCTGGATTCAGCCTCCAGGTGACGGAAGCGAGCCACCACATCGGGAATATCATTGTCGCTGATGGGCGAACGCTTGTCATCCAATGAATAGCCGTCGGCTTTCATATCGTAGAACCATACCTTGTCTGTGCCGCCACTGTTGGTCTTGGTGAATACCAATACAGCAGTCGACACACCGGCATAGGGCTTGAACACACCGCTCGGCATGGAAATCACCGCACGCAGCTGCTGATGGTCTACAATTTCCTTGCGGATAGCCAAGTGGGCTTTGCTGGAGCCGAAGAGTACGCCGTCGGGTACAATGCTGGCACAACGACCCCCGATTTCCAATGAGCGTACAAATTGGGCAAGGAAGAGCAGCTCGGTCTTGCTGGTGTTGGCATACGCCAGGATTTTCTTGTTCACATTTCCCTTGTCTAAGCTTCCGGCAAAGGGCGGATTAGCCATGATGAGGCTGTAACACCGTTCGTCGTCGTTCTGCTCAGAGAGCGAGTCACGCCAAGCCAGTTCGGGAGCGGTGATGTCATGCAGCAGCAAGTTCATCGCCCCGATGCGCAGCATGGTCTGGTCGGTATCATACCCGTTGATCATGCTGGTTTTGATATGCTGAATTTCTTTCGCTGCATATTGTGCCATCTCTCCCTGTTCTTTGATATACTTCACGGCTTCCACCAGAAAGCCTGCCGACCCCATGGCAGGGTCGCAGATGTAATCCTGAGCCTTGGGTTCCATCATCTCTACAATCATGCGGATGATATGACGGGGCGTACGAAACTGTCCGTTGGTGCCCGAGGCAGCCATCTTGCCCAAAATATACTCATATACATCGCCCATGGCATCGCGGTTGTTCATATCGAGGGCATTGACTCCTTCTACCACTTTCACCAAGGTACGTGCGTTTGGGATGAGGAAAATGGCAGATTTCATGTAGCGGCTGTAGGCACTTTCTTCTCCGGTTCCGATGTGTTTGATAAACTCGAATACACTCTGCCGTACCAGCTTGAACATGTTGTCGGCTCCCAGGTTTTTGAATACATGCCAGCGCAGGTTCTCATAAGGCACTCCCTGCTTTTCTTCTTCGCTCACTGCATCGGGGTTCACCCATCGTTCTCCTTTCAGGAAGGTGGGGTTTAAGAGTGTGCCTCCCCAGAGCTCGGCATTTTGTTCTTCCTGCAGCTGCTTGTCGTCGAGCATTTTCATGAAGAAGATATACGTCATCTGCTCAAGTACGGTAATGGGGTTGGTGATGCCTGCCACGAAGAAGGTATCCCAAATCTGGTCTATCTGATTTTTAATTTCGCCTGTAATCATTGGTTTCTGTTTCTTGTTTGGGGACTGTATGCCCCAGTTCTGAATGTTGTTATGGCAAAGGTAACAATCTTCTTGTGCATTTTTGCTTGATTTATTCTGTTTTTGTGGGTGAAGGAAAGAAAAAAACCGCCGGATATGCCTTTCAATAAGCATATCCGGCGGGAAGAGTAATCTGAATTCTACTGCACTTGAATTATTTTACAGTAGCCTTGATAAATTTTTCGCTTTACTTGATGGCAGCCAAGGCTGCTTCATAATTCGGTTCTTGCGTGATTTCAGGAACCAGTTCGGTATACACCACTTTTCCTTCAGGGTTGATAACTACCACTGCACGGGTAAGCAAGCCACATAAAGGACCGTCGGTAATCAATACACCATATTGTTCTCCAAAGTGAGAAGTGTAGCGGTAATCAGATAAAGAAACCACGTTTTCGATGCCTTCGGCTGTACAGAAACGGCCTTGTGCAAAAGGAAGGTCTTTTGAAATGGCCAGTACTACGGTATTGGGCATTTCAGCTGCCAGCTTATTGAACTTGCGTACTGAAGCAGCACATACGCCTGTATCCATGCTGGGGAAGATGTTGAGCAAGGCATATTTCCCTTTTACATCGGCTAAGGTAAAGTTGCTCAAGTCGCCTTTTACCAATGAAAACTCCGGAGCTTGTACTCCTGCTTCTACAAAGTTGCCGGCTAAAGTTACCGGACTTCCGTTAAATGCTGTCTTTGCCATGATTGTTATGGTTTTAGTTTTGTTCTGCCAGATAAACAAGCGGTAAGGTCCGATTGTTTGTACAGCAAAGCAAGAAGAGTATTCTTTTAATGTTTATTAATTAAAACAAGACGATGCCGATTTCGAACACAGCTTTGTTGTCTATTTTCCCTGCACCTTTGTAACCGCGCAGCCATTCATAACCTCCCGATGCGGTGAGTCCAAAACGGGGAGTGATGGCATATTCTAAGTTGATGCGGGGCTGGATGGCATACAGACGGGCAGGGTATCCCTGGTGTTTGTTATCGAAACTCTCAATATGGTAGTAGCCCAAATCGGCACTGACATCGAGGCGTGAGGTGAGGGGATAATAAACTCCGGCACGATAGAATCCGCTGAGCGAGAAATCGCGGTCAAGACCTAAATGGTAGACTCCTGTTCCCAGCTGGGTGTAGGCAAAGCGGTTCTTGAAGCGTACGGCCAGATTGAACTTGCTGGAGTTTCCGCCCGAGAGAATCATTTGGGTACGGGTGCCGGGTTTGATATTGATGCAGCCTATCTGATGCGTTTTCTTGTCGGCACTGACATTGACCAATCCCAGTTGTACTCCTCTATCTCCCTGATTGGCAATATTGCCTATACCAAGCTGCAGTCCGTTATTCTGTGCACTATAGTTTAAAAAGCCGAACTGCACTCCTTTGTTTTTCACGTTCACATTGCCTAATCCAGCCAACTGTACCCCCCGGTTTTCATTCCCAGCTATGTTCAGCAGGGCAGTGAGTTGCAGTCCGTTGCTGTTCTTAGCGGCAGCATTCATCAGTCCGCCTATGGCAAGTCCGTTATGGTTTTCACTTGTGATGTTGGCCAATCCTGCCACCTGCATGCCGTTGCTGTTGTCTCCGGTGATATTTACCAGTCCGCTGACAGCTACTCCATTCAGGTTCTGACCGGTGATGTTTCCCAGTCCGGAAATTTGGATGCCTCGGGTTGATTTTCCGCTGATGTTCATCAGTCCGGCAAGCGACATGCCGTTTGCGTCTTTCCCTGCGAGATTGGCGACGCCAGCCAACTGGAGTCCGGAGGCATTGAGCCCGCTGATATTCAAGAACCCCGACAGCTGTACGCCTTTCACGTTTTGATGTACGATGCTGGAAATCAAGTTGATGCCTGCTCCGTTCAGACTGCTGAAATTGCTAAGCAGACCGAAGTTGAAGTAGGTTTGGTGAGGATTCTTTTTTTTGTTGGTCACATTGAGTGACACGTTGGCTCCTTTTTTCAGTCCTTTTGTTTTTTGACCTGAAAGAGAAGTCGCTCCTACTGGCAGTGAAGCCAGCAGGAGCCAAGTCATGATGAGGGACTTTATTTTCATTGTTTTTATTTAACGTCTTGATAAAGGAAGCGCTTGATACTCTTTTTCGGAGTCTTTTCAAACTCTTCCGGATAGATTTTCACACGGGCTATCTGAGAGTAAGCCGGCAGATCGGCGTTGAGAGCCACGCGATTTTCCTCCATTGCTTTTTCAATATCTGCATCATTCATGCCCTGCGCATAAGCGTCATCAAAGTCCGGATAGATTAAAGCAGCCAGCTTGTTGTCGCTTTGCTGGATGACAATGCTTTCGCTTATCAGCGGAAGGTTATTCAGCTTGTCTTCTATTTCTTCCGGGTAGATGTTTTGTCCGGACGGACCGAGGAGCATGTTCTTGCTGCGTCCCTTGATGGTTACATTGCCTTCGGCATCCATGATACCGAGGTCGCCCGTATGCAGCCATCCTTCTTTATCGATGACCTGTGCGGTCGATTCCGGGTTCTTATAATATCCCAGCATGACATTTTCACCTCGTGCAAGGATTTCGCCTACGATATTTTCAGGGTCGCTGCTGTCTATTTTTACCTCCATGCGTGGAGCCGCCTTTCCGCATGAGCCGGGCTTGAAGCGGAGCCAGTCTTCATAGCAGATAATGGGGGCGCACTCGGTCATGCCGTAGCCTACGGTGTAAGGGAAGTCAATGCTGCGCAAGAGTTTCTCAATATCCTGGTTGAAAGCCGCACCTCCGATAATCAGCTCATAAAAGTTTCCTCCGAAAGCCTGTATCATGTGCTCGCGTACGGTTGCTTTGATTTTGTCGTTAATCAGAGGAACTTTCAGCAAGATTTTCATCTTGAGTGTTTCCAGCTTGGGCAGGATGTTTTTCTTGATGATTTTTTCAATGATGAGGGGTACGGCAATGACGATGTGTGGTTTTACGTCGGAGAATGCCTGGAAAATGATTTTCGGGCTGGGCATGCGGGTGAGGAAATACACATGACATCCCGCACATACTTCGTAGAGGAATTCAAAAGCCAAACCATACATGTGTGCCATCGGCAAGATGGATATGACCCGGTTTCCGGGCTTGAGGTTCATCACTTCGAAGGCAAACCGGGTGTTCGACCATAAGGCGCGGTAAGGAATCATGACCCCTTTGGAGAAGCTGGTGGTGCCCGACGTGTAGTTGATGATAGCGAGTTCTTCTGCCAGGTCGCGGCGGTAACTTACGTGCTCGCGGCGGAAATTGCGCGGGAATTTTTTGCCGAACATCTCATTCAAGTGTTCGCGGGCATATTCCAGTTTCTCACTGCGGCAAACCAACAGGGTAAAGTCGGTCATCAGAATGATTCCTTCGAGGTTGGGCATCTCGGCTTCATTCAGTGCTTCCCATACGACGTCTCCTACAAAAAGCAGGCGGGCATCAGAATGGTTGACAATGTTATGCACGTTGTCGGCCTTAAATTCATGCAGAATGGGTACAGCCACGGCTCCGTAGGTTATGATGGCAAGGAAGGCAACTCCCCAATGGGAGCTGTTTCGCCCGCATAGGGCAACTTTGTCGCCGGGTTTTACTCCGCTTTCGGCAAGCAGGATGTGGAGTTTTTCTATCTTCCGTGCCAAGTCTTTATACTGCAGGGTAGCTCCCTTGTAATCTGTCAGCGCATCTAAGTCCCAGTTTTGCTTGATGCTTGTTTCTATAATTGAAATGAAACTTTTATCCATATCTTGTTTTATTAAATAAAATTGCACAAAGTGAAATGCATTTGTGCAAATGTACTAAAAATCTCTGGAATATCCGCCGAATTGCAGCAGATTAACGCAACAGGATTTGATAATTAGGGAGTTAGAGGAAAAACGCAGAAGTTGGGCAGACAGTTGAAAACCGTCTTAAAGCAGATTAAAGCAAAAGAACGGTTTCCTAATCATTACCCGATGAAAGTGCAGATTTAACAGTCCCTATTTCATTTTGCGGCGTTCTGCGCAGCTTTGCTTATCAATAGGTAACTCGTTGATTTATAGTTTTGCAACCAAAAAGAAACGAGTATGGCAAGAAGCACATTCAAGGTGCTGTTCTACGTGAACGGCAGTAAGGAAAAGAACGGATTACAAGCGGAACGACATCTCCATGCCTGAACTTACACCCGACTTCATCAAGGAGTTCGCCGTGTTCCTTTCCAACGAAGCCGGACTGCACAACGGTTCGATATGGGAAAACTGCATGTGGCTGAAAGGTGTGGTGATGCGGGCGCATTTTTTTGTTTTCGCCAGTTTTACCGCCCTCTCATTCGTGGATATAAAGGAATTAAGCAACGACCAAATTGTGGAAGTGAACGGTGAGAAATGGATTATTTCCAAACGACACAAGACGGGTGTACCGTTTCAGGTGAAGCTGCTGGATATTCCCTTGCAGATAATCGAGCGTTACAAGGCTTTTCAGGAAAACAATCTTGTATTTCCCAATCTCAACTATTGGTCAATATGCAAGCGTATGGGAAAGATGATAAAGGAATGCGGTATTACCAAGAAAATCAGCTTTCACTGCTCAAGACATATCATTTCTTCTTACTCATTGAAAACGAGAAACTTACAAAGATTGTCAGCTTGATAGGTAACGACTTGGAAACCAGCGGGCTTCTATATTCTGCAATGTTCTGCACTAATCAAAAGAACGCTTTTCTCTTTCGCAAAAGTAGTGTTTTAATCCCTAACTGCCAAAGTTATTCCTCTGAAAAACAGAGAAAATCGAACATCTTTTCATTATTGTACATTTGTTGCCCATCTTGCGGTCGAAACCCCAAAGCACTGCCCCTTTTAATCCCATGCCGTTCCATATTATATTTAAGCCTGCTTGCCGGCAGGCAGGTCAGTCGGCAAGCAAGCCAGATGGCAGGATGGACGGCAGGCAGGTTGGAGCGCGGGCAGGCTTGCAGGCCAGCGTGTGTATGTTCACACGTATTTTCATTCATGCAAACTCACATTCAGTCAGGCTTGCAAGCATTCATGCGGATATAACCACTCTCTTACGCCCTCTCATCCTCTCATTCTCGTTCTTCTTTTGGGCAGCTTAGGCATCGGAAAACGATGCTTTGAGAGCCGGAATAACAGCACAAATTCCAATCCGTTTGCTGGCGGATTTTTGATTTCACGAGAAAGCAGCAAGGTGTCCTTCGAGTTACCCGAAGGCTTTTCGGTTACTGCCGAAAAGTGGCAGCAGCAAGGTATGTTTCGAGTTACTCGAAACCTTTCGGGTTACTCCGAAAGCCTAACCGCTGGGTTGCCTTCCGAAGTTGGACAACCTGTTTTTCGTATATTCTAATTACAAAAATTCACCTTGGCATGGCATTATCAGATTTACTTTTAATGCAGCCTACAAGACGCAACAAAGTTCCCGTTCATTTTGTCGATGCCATTTTTGGAGTTCGAAAAACACATCTTCTACTTTTCCTTGTCTTTGGCCTTTACCGCCTCCCTCATCCACGCGCAAAAGGCATTCATAGAGGCTATGTCTTCCAAAAGCGGACGAACCTGCTTCAGCATACTCTCGTCATACCCGACACATATCGTTTTCCCTGATTCTGAAGCCGAGCCTACGATATCAACTTTCGTAGTTAAGAAGGTCATATTTTTCAACTTCGCCTCATTTCCTGCGATGATTTCCTGCGCAAGATCTGCCAAGTGTGATGCCGATGTGGAAGTCAGCCCGTGATTGTCAAAGAATATTTCATTAATGGCATTCATACTGTTTTTATTTGATTACACGAAAACAAACAAAGATACACTGCGTTGATTTGAAATATATGCACGTTCTTGTATTCCCCATATCACCTCTATATCCTGTTTTGTTAAATTGTTCAAACAATCAGCCATGCCCTCAAGCTCTTCCATCATAAGCGAATATGAAGGTTTGAACGAGACAGACAGAATTATGGCTGATACCACAGTTGTCTGCTGTTTCCTTATTTCCTCCATAGCAGTTTCTATTTGAGCAGAAACCGAAATACGGGCATCAACGATTACCTCCATTATGGGTTTAAGCTTATCAGCGAATTTTCTGAAATCATTCAGGTCTAAATTAATCAGCCCTCTTACTTGGGCTACATTGATAAAATAATCTTTTGTTATCTCCTGTTCATCCTTGATAACTCGTATCAATTCTTCTCTATTTGATTCTTCCATTTCTATATACTATTAAAAATCTATTCTTACCCACCGTTCTTCCGACATTTCTCCACTAAGCGAGACAAGCAGGAAAACCATAAGGACAAAAACAATACATGCCCAAATGATTGCGGCAACTTTTTTCTGTTTCATTTTGTTCCTCCGCGAAATGTCCTGTCCATATTCTTCTGCGCAATCTCTTCTGTCCCGCCAAAGTAAGTGATTTCTCACAGCAAACCTGCGACGAGTTCTTGAGGTGTAATCACGACATCTTTCTCTATCACTACTTCCATGCCTGCTACTTCCTGCCACGATGGATAACAGTATACGTAATGCGTTTGTACGCTGTGCCGGAGATGCGCGATAATAACCATGCTTCTACCAGCTGCCACCTTGGTTTGTTGCCCCTGTCCGAAGACAAGGATGTGCCGCCATTGTCTGATGCAAAGAAGGACTACGCCTTGTTCGTCAAATTAAGTCTACTGACCAGTTCAGGCTTTGTAACCGCATGTCCAGATTTCGGAGCTGTTTGGAATAGTTGTCCGTGACTTTCCTCAGTTCTCCTACGTCCACCGTGCGGACATATTTTATCTCCAATCGTGCATAACGTTCGTTTTCTACTACATGTTTCAAGAGGTCGCGCATGACCGACAGGCGTAACTTCAGCGCATCCTTACGGACAATCATTTGAGTGAGGGTTTCGCCTTCGTGAAAGGTTTGCATGTTGGTGCGGTTAATCCGATAGACGATCTCCTCGAATTATGAAAGGCACTCATCCAATTCTTTAAACAATTCATTCACGTTCTCCGAAGGTTGGTCGCCTTCTTGTACTTTCGCGCTGTACTTCAGCCGACTCTTCAATTGGTCGATTCTGTTTTGCAAATCGACGCGGATGCTTAATGCTTCTGCCAGTTTCATTGTATACCTCCATTTGGTTTGATATTGCAAAGTTCTGTGATGAAAATGCCAAATCGAAGTATAAGCTGAAAATATTTTGTAGTAAACGAAAAAATTATCTGTCTATGCTTCAATTCGGCACATGGCATCGCTACTTTTGCGACAAAATAATAATGCCGCTTATGAAATATAAAGAAGAGTGGAAAGGAACGATAAAGAATAGCCTTAAGGATATGGAAGGATGGAGGGATTCTTGTCTTTCTATCGAAGAACTGTTATGCCTGCAGTTATTGGGTTATACTTCCAGACAATTGTACGGAGAGATGAAATACGCTGGTGCTCTGAAAACTCTTGTCTCCAAGTCCACCAGCGAACTTGCTAAGGCAAGACGGATATTGGGCAGGCAGACAAAAGCCGGAGTGATCACTATTCCCTATTATGATGATATGTATCCCCGTCACTTCCGTAATTTAGGCATTGATGCCCCGCCGCTTATCCACGTGCTAGGCAATGGGGAACTGCTCAATCGTGAAGACAATGTGGCTATCATCGGCGCTCGCGCCGCAGACAAGGAAGGCTTGGATATGACATACAGACTTGCCAATCAAATAGCTAGGCAAGGACATGTTATTATCAGCGGTCTGGCGTTGGGATGCGATACTGCTGCCCACCGGGGATGCCTTGATTCAGATGGGCAGACGATAGCCGTCGTCGCTTCGGGGTTGGACATCACGCATCCCAAAGTAAACAAGCTGCTGCAGGACGAGATTGTTGCGAAGGGTGGAATCATCTTGTCTGAGCATCCTTTCGGTGTGAAAGCCAATCCTACGAGGCTGGTGGCACGTTGCCGGATGCAAGTCGTGCTGACCCAATCAATTATCGTGGCGCAATGCCCCATCATCAGCGGTACGATGTATGCCGTGCGGTTCGTCCAAGAGTATAACGGTGACTGCTTCGGGTGGAAAAACGATATTTATGCCATCCTGTATGACACGCAGAACGAGCTGGACTCCGGCAACAAGTTTCTGCTTGATTACAACCTGGCCCTGCCAGTTAGACCAGGACAGAAGATAATATTAGACGATTATAATCGACTTTTTGTTTGTCCATAACAGTATGCCGAGAATGAAAAAGATAGTAAAGGCCAAGGATATAATATTCGACAAAGATCTATTTGTTAACTGTTTGTCAGGGACAGTGTTAGACTTGTTGTTGTGCAGTTATCGTGGCTTACCAAAAGGAGTCAACTACATGGTTATAGGTGACCCCGGTGTAGGTAAAACAACTATCATCCTTGACTTAATGGCAAACATTCATAGGATACAACCTAATAATAATAAAAAAACTTATAATGCTTATGACACTAAAAGAACTATTGAAACAAGTCGGTTTCGACGAGCTTCTTCTGTACTTGAAGGAACACGAGCCGGATCATCTTGATAACATCTATGCCTTCCGCGAAGCATACGACATCCTTCAAGGCATGGAACCTGCCACAGGATTTAACGGAGAAATACACGTGGAATGGTCTGGCGGAGAATTTGAAGGCGAAGAGAAATGGATTAACGTCGGGCCGATGCATAACAGTAGTTGGGAAGAAGACTTGGCCAAGGATATTGTCATGGCGGATGACGTGCACCTCACTCCGGCAGAACTGGCCATGCACTGCCTTTGGGAAATTACTTATTGGGGATTTTCCCCGGCGGAAATCAAGGAAGGTTGGCAAGAAAGACTGGTGTACGAACAGCCTGTCAACCCCTACGAAGTGGCCTTGGACAGGTTGAAGGAAAGCATCTGGCGGCATCAGACTCCGCGCCGCCTGCGCAGCAAGGGAAAAGACGGGCGGCGGTATGTCAGGTGGACGAATGCACGCGATTTCTTCAATGACCGTAAGAACCGTTCTAAACGGAAACGTGAATACCGCCAAGATAAACGGCAGGAATATCTGCGCAAGATGGCCGCGCGCGAGAATTTGGTAAGGATGCTTTCTGCTGAAGGCAGCAGCCTTCGGCGGAGCGATGTGGATTTTTTGCTTGACATCGAATACGGTACGCGGTATGATTACCACTCGGTGACGCAAGACATGAGTGCACGCCTCGCTTACATTCTTACCTCAATGACCCGCTACCAACAGCTGGACCTGTCTCGGTATGATGGAGCACTGCTCTTCTTGCGTATTCCGGACGGTGCACCGCTGGAGGAATTTGCACTGGAAACCTTCAAACACAGCGTCAGGGAAAGGCTGGGATATGCCGACATCCGTTTCGGGAACATTACGCAGAAAGCAGACACGCCGGAGGTAACGGTTACGCTGTTGTTAAACAAATACAAAGTTGGCTGACGGAGGAAACTGGGTTTGCATATGTCGCGCACAAGGTTTACCTTTGCACCCGACCGAGTATTATGCATGATGATGCCAGGTTGGTCCTTGCTCTCAGCCAGGGCCATGTACAGATTTAACTGAATAAAAGGCAGCAGTATGTTTTACAAGAAGCAGAAGATAGGAAAGAAGTGGTATCTCCGCTCGTTCACGGCGGGCACGTATGACACGAAGGACGTGGCCGAGCGGTTGTCCGAAATGTCCACGGTGAGCAAGGGCGACACTTATGCCGTGCTCATAGGGCTGGGCGAGGTGCTGGGCAGCATGATGGAACTGGGCTACTCGGTGAAGCAGGACGGGCTTGGCACCTTCTACCTGGTGGGCAATGCCAATGGACAAGGCGTGGACACGCCAGAGGAAGTCAGCCCGGAGCAGTTCCGCAAGGTGACGGTGACCTTCATACCCGAATACAGTCGGGCACAGAACAACCAGGTGCAGAAACGAACCATCGTCCCCTCGCAGGTGGAATGGACGGAACTGGAGGGGACGGTGAAAAAGTGAAGGGAATAACTTCGATGGATTTTACCGGGAAGGTGGCAGAATTTTGTAAATTTCAGAAATGAGTTTCTCCACTTCGTCCACCAAACTGTCAGCCAAGCCTTCTATATCATTTTCCATCGTCAAGATGCTGAAATCTTTCACCCCTAACCAAATGGGTGTATTTACATAATTCACTTTATCAAAGCATTCGAGCAATTCTCTCACATATGGTATGGGAATTTGGTCAATGTCTTTTTCCCCTTTGTAATCTTTGGGGCGTATGGCTATGCAATGAGTGGTCGAATTGTTGGCTATGGTCAGTTGAAGTCCATTGCACAAGTCGTAGCGGCTGAACTTTTTTTCGCAAGACTCATATACAAGATATGGCCGTTTTTGCATACGTACAATGAGAGCATCGAACAAGGCGTTCATTTCTTCTTTCGACAAACCTTTTGCGTTTCTGTGTTGCTTTATGCTGTGAAGCAAGTCCTGATAAGCATCGGCCGTGATACTTTCGCAACAATATATCTGCGTGACTACTTTTCTCATCAATTCGCGTTCTTCACGGAATAAACATGCCGACGGATGAGGGATGCCGCAACATGGAATGCCCTCCAGATGTCCGGTGAAGATGTTTCCCAAGGAGGCAAAAGTCTGTGAGTATTCAAGTCGCCAACCAGTAGCGTCACAATGTGCTTTGATGGTCTTAAGCAACGAATTTCCACTCAATACCACTATCATCCGAGGGCGTGCTATTTCGATAAGTTCCAGCGTGTAGGGCAATGTTTCTGCCAACAGCTGCGGTAATAAGTTTTTAGCTTTCGGCGTGGCGAAGAATGTGGCATTTGTAACGATAAAGTCGGTTCCATCATCTAACGGATGGGGATTGGAATCGAACAATCTATATATCCTTTGCCAATAAGACCAATCAAACCTTTTGCTCCATGAGGGATTGCCTTTTAATAGATGTGTACCGTCCATTGGCTTTCCACCAAGCTGCCAGTATTCACTTTCACATTGTTCTTTATATGTCCCTCCAGAACCAGGATTTATACCCATGACAAACACATGCGGAGAATCATTTATTTTTGTGAGATCGGACTGGGTATAAAACGCCGGAGCATTATTCCCATACGTACGGGCAATCCTGTCATAAGCCTCGGCTGTTTTGGCTGCCCAGGTGTTTAATTGAGTATTCATTTGCATATTGGGTCTATTGGATTTAAACGATTACAAAGGTATCCTTAAATTTGTTAATCGGCCAAATCATTTTTCTCTTTCTTACTCCGCAGCCTTGAAATTATACACCGGCTTTATCACATTCACAATGTTCACCGCGTCTCGGATGTTTTCGATGATTTCATCCTTAGGTTTGTACACCATGGGCGACTCATCCTTGGTGTCATCTGAAAGGCATTCGCTGTAGATGCCTTGCATGGAGGCACGGTAGTCATCCAAGGATATGCTTTTGAAGGCCTGCCTCCTGCTCATGATGCGTCCGGCACCATGTGGAGCCGAGCAGTTCCACTCCGCATTGCCCTTGCCAATGCAGATAAGCGAGCCGTCGCGCATATTCAGGGGGATGATGCACTTCTGCCCCTCGTAGGCGGCTATTGCCCCTTTACGGATGATGTTGTCATCGCCTATGTAGTTGTGCACACTTTCAAACGTCAAATCATAGGAGGGCGTTTCCACATTTCCTTGTAGGATGAGATAATCCATGATGAGATTGGCTATCAGCTTGCGGTTCATCTTGGCCCACTGCTGGCAAAGGCGCATGTCGTGCAGATAATCTTCCCGGTAAGCGCCTTCCAGATAGGAAAGGTCGGGCGGTATGGCAGGCTTACGCATCTTGAACGAATTGTGTAGTTGGCGTATGGCCTCCTGCAACTCGTCCTTGTGCCCTGCCGCTTTGTATTCTGCAATCATGCGGTTTTGTTCTTCCATCAGTTCTGCCCATCCCGACTGGCATTTCACGGCCAGTTTCTGATAAATCTGCGCCACTTGCTTGCCGAGATTGCGGCTTCCGGTGTGAACCACCAGATAAGTCATGCCGCACTCGTCTTTGTCCAGTTCGATGAAGTGATTACCACCACCCAATGAGCCTATGGAAGCGTTCAATCGTTTGGTCTCTTTCAGTTCGCGGTAGCAGCGCAACTGCTTGATGATATCTTTGGCTGCGCGATATACATCCATATACTTTTGCGGGAGCGGCGCATACCGGTTATCCCGGTAATTGCGACCGGACGGTATGTGACGAAGAATGAACTCGTTGAAGGCATGGTAATCCATGTCCCCCACACAGACGAACGGCTGCACCAAGATACCGCAGCCAATGTCCACACCTACAATATTGGGAATCACTTTGTCGCCTAAATCTCCCGTAAAACCAATGACACAGCCTGCTCCGGCATGTACATCGGGCATGATGCGGATTTTACACTTGCTGAACACATCGACGGACAGTAGCTCTTTGATTTGTTCGCTGGCACTGTCCTCGATGTTGTCCGTATAGATCTTTACGTTATAGCCTTCTATGGTTTTCATTTTGTTTTATGAAATGATACGTATCTTCAATTGTTTCTTTTCGTCTTCAACCAACTTGTCCCATAAACGGGAATGCTGCAGGGCGGATGCCGGAATATAATCATGGTACTTCTCCAGAAACTCCATGCTGTACAATTCGTCCCGGCCATAACTGTCGATGATTTCGCTCCAGTCCCAATAGTCGACAAATTGCTCCAAAAGCGCGGGAGTAAGTTCCATATCGGAATTTCTTGACAACTCACGCCAATTCCAATAATCCTTGTATTTCTCCAGATTCTCCGCCGTGAACAGATGCTCGTTGTCGGAACAGGAAAGTTCCTCCCAGTCCACTTTGTTCTTGAACTTCTCAATCATGGAGGTGGTCCAAATGATGTTTTTATTGCCGGAAATTTCTTTCCACGACACCTTGTCCTTGTACTTTTCCAGCAGTTGCTCATTCCATGCAAACTCGCTTGACAGTTCTTTCCAGGCGGCCTCTTCCAATACTTTAGCCATAAAATCGTTGTTCCAATTCTTTGTTGTCATACTACTTGTTATTAAATGGTTTAACATTAATTCTGCCGCAAAGTAAAGACTGTCAAGTGCCAAATCGAGGCATAACAATAAAAAATAAATTGGAAAGCAGAAAAAACAGGGATGTGCCGCATTTTTTCACAAGTAAACAAGTAACTTTGTAGCAGAACATTAAATAAATGACAGTATGGCAGCAAATCTCTTTGGACGGTATGTCTGGCTGATAGACACCCTGCGTCGATACAAACGCCTGACATTTCAGGAAATCAGCAAGCTTTGGCAGGAAAGCGGACTGGGCTACGGTGAGGAATTGCCTTTGCGCACGTTTCATAATCACCAGAAAGCCATCAAGGACATTTTCGACGTGTACATTGATTGTGACCGAAAGGACGGCTACCGGTATTACATAGATGAACCGGAACGGTTGGAAGGAAACAACCTGCAAAGTTGGCTGATAAGTTCCTATGCCACCTTGAACCAGATTCAGGCGGACAACAAACTGGAAGACCGGATTATCTTTGAGAATATTCCGTCGGGACAAACATGGCTCACGCCTATTGCCGAAGCCATGCGGCGCAATCATGTATTAAGCATCACTCACCAAGGATTTGGCAAGCCGGAAGCCAGCACGTTTGAGATTGAGCCATACTGTCTGAAAGTCGTGAAGCGCCGCTGGTACGTGGTGGCACGCAGTCCGTACTATTCGGAGCGGAACAAAGAGAGAGGCATCAAGCCTGCCGATGTCTACCGGGTATATGCCCTTGACCGTATTTCAGATATTCAGGATACGGGCAAGACGTTTAAGATGAAGAAGAACTTCGATGTCAACCAATACTTCGAAGGATGCTGTGGGGTAATCACATCGGATGAACCCATACAGCGCATTGTTCTTTTGGCTTACGGTGGTTTTGCTGACTATCTGCGCACCTTGCCCCTGCACGAATCACAACGGGAGATAGAGGGCGATGACGAGTCCACGCTCTTTGTATACCATCTGAAACCGACATTCGACTTCTATCAGTTGGTTCTTGCCCAAGGCGACCAGGTGGAAGTGCTGGAGCCAGAATCAGTGCGCAGCGAGATGCGCAATTTTGCAAAAAACATCTTGGACTATTATACTTGGGAGGAGGATAAACCATGCAAGGAGTAAATTTCATTGCCATCGACTTTGAGACAGCCACAGGCAAACGCGCTTCCATCTGCGAAGCCGGCATCTGCGTGGTGCGCGACGGAGAGATAGTGGAAACCCGTTCGTGGCTCGTCCGTCCGCAGGGCAACATGTACAGTTACTGGAACATGCAGATACACGGCATCCGTCCGCATGACACCATAAATTCACCGGAATTTCCCGAAGTATGGGCTGAAATATGCGAATACCTCAAAGAGATTCCCGTACTTGTAGCCCACAACGCCGCCTTTGACATCGGTTGCATCCGTCATTCATTGGAACTATACGGCATGGAGAAGCCGGACATCACTTATTATTGTTCCCTCCGTGCCGCCCGCAAGCTCTATAACTTCGGCTGCAATAGTCTGGATTATCTTTGTGACCAGTTTAAGATTCCATACGGTCAGCATCACCGGGCAGGAGATGACGCGGAGATGTGCGCACGCCTGTTTCTGACAGAATTGATAGATGCAGACTGCGAATTGGAAGAAATGAATTATTGTAACGGAAAGCTTTAAATTAGTACAATCTTATGATCGGTAGTGTTATAGGAGATATTGTAGGGAGCATTTATGAATTCGACAATATCAAAACAAAAGAGTTTCCATTGTTTCAAAGCCGTCAAGAATATACAGATGATAGTATATTGACGTTCGCTACGGCCGACTGGCTGATGAATGGCGGCACGAGTGGAAGCTATTATCTGAAATATGCGTTGGAAAATCCCCACTAGACAGTTGGTTTTATGTGTTCCTCCTGAGCCATGGAGTGGAAATATCCTTAATTCCAAACTTGTAATCCTTTCTTTGAATCCTGGATATGTAGAGCACCTGAATAAGAATCTTGCAAATATGTTCAAACCTCAGATGGCTGAAGAAATCATGGAGGACAAAAGAAAGGTTTTGTCAATGGAAGGAACTAAATTTGACTATTACGAGCCAACAAGAATATTGGGTGACTATTATTGGAGAAAGAAAATACTTCCTTTAGGAACAGCCGTATATGGAGAACAGGAAAAGGAAAATATTTTTAATCATGTTTCCTTATGTCAGTATTTTGCTTACACTTCGCTGGTATCTCCAGCTATTAAGAATTTATTTCCATCTCAGAAATTTACAAAAATGGTGTTGCTCTATTTGGCTACCTCTGCAAAAGAAGTAAAGTTTCTTGTGATGAGGCACGAAGCCCAATGGAAAACATTAATGGGAGAAGGTCTATGGAATTATTTATATGATAACAATAGACTGCTGGTTAGTAAAAATTATGCTAATCAATCCCTTACGGAGAAGAACATCGGTATTGAAAATTATAGGATTATTGTTGAACACTTAAGGAATAATTAAATGAATCACTTAAAAAGATTACAAAATGCTCTTGAACGGTT
This sequence comes from uncultured Bacteroides sp., assembly GCA_900546645.1. GTDB lineage: Bacteria > Bacteroidota > Bacteroidia > Bacteroidales > Bacteroidaceae > Phocaeicola. The sequence goes on from URDR01000004.1 coordinate 32,765, forward strand.
TGCTCCAGCTAATACTGTTAGTGGACTGACAAAGCAATTTGAGGACATTGCCCAAATTGTATTTAATGGACGTTATGTCGTAAATGGAGAATACGAGATATATCCAATTGATATTGAGTTCTATTTTCATGATGAAGAGAATAAAAGTATAATTGAACCTCAAATGTACCATGTAGGAGATGTTCCCTATTTCCCGGTAGGAGCGATTTGTCCCAATAGGTCTGGTGTTGACATGACTTTTGAGCGTGAAGGAAAATATCGTGCATCATTTCTTATTCGAGGGTATACTTATAAATCCTTGGTTAATAATGATGAAAAGACTTTTACAAATAAGGCTTCTCAAAAATTGAAAGAAGGAGAAATAGATAAATTCAAGCCACAATATTTATGGGAAGATTTGTTTGGTAATGCCTCAATTTTCGAGAAAGGGTTGTCTATTGTCTGGATGGATAATGAAGATTTTAATAAAGTTCGTATTATGTCTTCCGCCAGAATAAATGTAAAAAAAATAAAAGGGGAAGCAACTGACCGTATGTGGCGTTTTACTAATCTTGACGCAGATCAGCAATGAAAATCTTAAAATCAACTATGGACTATGTGTTTTTTTCGGAGAATCTGAAAAGATATTATCCGAAAGTGTACAATGAATTGACTGAAATATTGTCAAAGCATGATGTGCATTACGGCGTATTGAAAGGAACAGCCGATTATTGGTGTAGAGATTATATGCCAGTACAAGTAGATGGTAATTCTTTTGTTCAGTTTAAATATCATCCTGACTATCTGGAAGGACTTCGCGGTTATGAAACATCAACAGAAACCTCCATTAAGCTGGCTAAAACGATATTACCAAGTTCTTCAATATGTGTTTCTCCCATTGTAGCAGACGGTGGTAACTTTACCTTTGGAAGCATAAAAAAAGGTAGAGGATACACCGCTGTTGTTATAATGACGGAGAAAATATTTATTGAGAACCCTGATATGGATAGAAAATATCTTGTTTCTCTAATGGAAAAGTTATTTCCAAATCATAAGTTCTTATTTTTGCCTTGGGATAGAAGTGACGTTTGTGGTCATACAGATGGAATTTTACATGCTGTTGGCAGTAATAAAGTACTGGTGAATCTGAAAGTTTACCCTGATGATATTGCCGCTAAGATGAGAAGTCGATTAGAATCATACTTTAAAGTCATCGATTTAGAGCTAAGTGATTATCATAATATGAGTTGGGCTTATATAAATATGATTCATACTCAAAATGTAATAATTGTCCCAGGTGTAGGATGTTCTACAGATGAAGAAGCTTTGAAACATATAAAAAAACTGTTTCCAGAGTATGATGGTAGAATTTATCAGGTGCAGATGCAATCTATAGTTAAAAGAGGGGGAGGAGCTTTAAATTGCCTTTCATGGTCTTTTACTATATAAGCAAACTGAAATAATGCGCTAAAATAAGTTTCTCATATCTCTATTTTTTTTCTAAATTTGTAAGAGGAAAAGAGTTACTTGAAAAGTAATATAACGCAGACCACAGCAATTGGGACGGTTGCCAAATCGTTACCCCAAAACAAGGTAATTCTTCTAACTCATTTAATTTCAAATAGCTATATTCCTTATACAGATTTACAGAAATTTATTGGAACAGCATGACTGCGAGAGGAAGGTTTTTCTTTTTATAGATATTTCAATGAAAAAAAGAAGTGAAACTCGGCGGATATTTGTATCTTTGTTTCAATTTTATGCTTTAAAAATGAAGAATATGGAGAAAGTGATTATTAATTCGTATGAAGATTTTGAAAAATTAGTAGGACAGCAGATTGGAGTTTCAGAATGGTTGGAAGTGCCTCAGGAACGCATCAATCAGTTTGCTGACGCTACATTAGATCATCAGTGGATTCATGTGGATGTGGAACGCGCGAAGGTGGAAAGTCCGTATAAGAGTACGATTGTACATGGTTATCTGACGCTTTCATTGTTGCCTTATATGTGGGATCAGATTATCGAGGTGAATAACCTGAAAATGATGGTAAACTATGGTATGGACAAAATGAAGTTTGGTCAGGCTGTTTTGTCGGGTCAGCGTGTCCGTCTGGTTGCTGATTTACATTCACTGGTTAATCTGCGTGGGGTGGCAAAGGCTGAAATCAAATTTGCCATCGAAATAGAAGGGCAACGCAAGAAAGCACTTGAAGGTATTGCTACTTTCTTGTATTATTTTAATTGAGCAGATTAGGCTTCTGCTTTTAGTTGAAAATGTTTCAGGTGACGAGTTGACAAGGTTCTGAAATGCTTTGGTGTTTAAACCTCGTCACCTTTTCGTCTGGTATCTGAGTTTCGTTATCTTATTACTTCAAAACTTATATTTTATATGACACAACATCAGGCAGAGCAGCTGCGTGAATGGGCTAAGATGTATCATGTATCTTCGTTTATCATCTCCGACCCGGTACAGTTTCCGCATCGCTATACCGATGTGTGTGACATAGAAATCAGTGGTTTGCTTACCGCTTTGCTGAGTTTTGGCAACCGTGTACAGATTCTGAAAAAGGCAGAGGAGCTTGACCGCCGGATGAAACATGCTCCGTTGCGTTATGTTCTATCTGAAAAATGGAAGGTGGATTTTGGCGAAGATGACAAACGCAGTTTTTACCGTATGCTGAGCTTTTCGGATTTCCGCGGGTATTTTGAGAAGCTGCATGCGGTGTATGTACACGGAAAAACGCTGGAGGATGTTTTGCTGGATTATCAGGGAACTCCGATGCAGCGGCTGTGTGCGTTTATGGGAGTATCCGACCGCAGTCCGCAGAAAAAGCTGAATATGTTTTTAAGATGGATGGTCCGGAAAAACTCGGAGGTGGACTTCGGAATATGGACTCGGATGAGCGAGTCTGAACTGCTGATTCCTCTTGATACGCATGTATGCAGGGTGGCTTTTCAGCTGGGACTTACGGATAAGCCTTCGTTTTCACTTGCCAATGCTCGCCGGATAACTGATTCACTGGCGGAGTTGTTTCCCGGAGATCCTTGTATGGGTGATTTTGCCTTGTTTGGCTATGGAGTGAATCATAAGTGAGGCTTCATGATTCACTCTTAAAGGAAGTGGGCTATGGTTTTAAAACTGCATGGATGCGTAGAAACCGCAATGACCGTCGCCGGCTACGGGACTTAGGGTCAGATTGTGTTTCTTGGCAAACGGACGGGTGAATATATATGAACTTCCGATACCGATGGCGGCTCCGGCTGCTACATCCCACCAATCGTGTTTCTTGCCATATACACGGCTCCATCCCACATAGCTTGAAACGACGTATGCCGGTATGCCCCATTTCCATCCATAACGGCGCTGTATAAATGAAGCGGCGGTAAATGATACAGAGGTATGCATAGAGGGAAAGGAATGCCGGTCGCTATGGTCGGGGCGGTCTTTCTTTACAATGTATTTGAGTGCATAGGTTACACCGAGGGTAGTAGCTCCTGCGAAAACCCCTTGTTTAAGTCCTTGCCAGTCTTTATTGATTAATATGGCGGTCAGTCCAGCCACGGGGAGCAGAATGGCCCCTACATCGCCGGAAGTACGGACGGCTTTGCGGCTTCCTGTCACCTCTATCTGTTGGGCATTCAGGGAAAGACTGAGGCAGGAAAGGGTGAGCAGTAAGATGATTGGTTTCATGTTCGTTTTCAAAATAGTTTAGGAGTAAAAATAATCAGTCCGACGATGGCGGCAGCAATAGCTAAAATCAATACGGCTCCTGCTGCCAGATCTTTTGTGCGTTTGATGGCTTCGTTATATCCCGGTGATACGAGGTCGGCAAGTGCCTCGATGGAGGAGTTGACGGCTTCGGCTGCCAGCACCACACCTATGGTTATGGTAATGGCTATCCATTCGGTGGCAGTGAGACCTACGATGTATCCTGCAGTGATGACACAAACAGCGGCAAAGCAATGAATCCATGCGTTATGTTCACGGGTAATCAGTAAACGTATGCCATTGAAGGCAAAACGAAAGCTTTTCAGTCGTTTCCGGAGAGTGAATCCATCGTTTTTCATCGGCTTACCAGTTTAGGGTGACTTCGACAGGGCAGTGGTCGGAGCCAAAGATGTCGGTGTGGATTTTGGCTCCTTCGAGCTGGTTGCTTAAGCGTGACGAAGCAAGGAAGTAGTCGATACGCCACCCTGCGTTTTTCTCACGAGCTTTAAAGCGGTAAGACCACCACGAATAGATGTTTGCCTGATCAGGATAGAAGTGGCGGAATGTATCGATAAATCCGGCATCGAGCAGGAGCTGGAATTTCTCGCGTTCTTGATCGGTAAATCCGGCATTCATGCGGTTGGTCTTTGGATTTTTCAAGTCGATTTCTTTATGAGCTACGTTTAAGTCGCCGCATACCAGTACCGGCTTTTTCTCATCCAGCCGCTGCAGATAGGCGCGGAAGTCATCATCCCAGGTCATGCGGTAATCCAGACGCTTCAGTCCGTCTTGTGAATTGGGGGTATATACGGTAACGAGATAGAAGTTTTCCATTTCGAGTGTGATGACGCGTCCTTCATGGTCGTGTTCATCAATTCCTAATCCATAAGTTACTCCCAGTGGCTGATGGCGGGTGAAGATGGCAGTTCCTGAATAACCTTTCTTTTCGGCATAGTTCCAATAAGACGTGTATCCGTCGAAGGATAAGTCAAGCTGTCCGGCTTGCATCTTGGTTTCTTGCAGACAGAAGAAGTCGGCATCGAGTGCCTTGAATGCATCGCGGAATCCTTTGTCGCAGCATGCGCGTATTCCGTTTACGTTCCATGAAATCAGTTTGAGCATATGTTTTAGTTTTTTTAGTTTTTTAGTTTTTTGTTTCTGAGTTTCTGAGCTTTTCATCTCAAGCTCTGTTACCTTGCCACTTGAAGTCTTGTTACTTTTTCAAGTCGAAAAGATACGTCAGGCGTCCTCCTATATACGAATGTGCCGAGCGCGAAAAGAAATCTTTTTTGGTGCTGTTATAGAAGTCGCTCAACCCGAAATAGTATCGTCCTTCAAGTAGGAAGTGACCGATACCGGTGCGTATTTCTACGCCTCCTCCGCCTACGATGCCATAATCAAATTTGTTATCGGCCAACTTACCATATTGTTCGGTGATGCCGTTCGGACGCTGTTCGGGATGCCATGAGCTACTTTGGGCTTCTTTTTCTCCAATCAGGAAAGCAATTTGCGGACCCAGGTTAATGAAGAAACGTGCCCCATTACCCTGGTCTTTTCCGAAAGCCAGATGGGCGAGAAGAGGGATTTCAATATAACTCATCGTACGTTTGTAGGTGTCTCCACTCCCGTCTTCAATACGCTCTTTCCAGCCTCGCTGTGAGTAATTGATTTCAGCCTGGATACCGCAAATCATCTTGAAGTATTTTTCAGAGATATAGCGGGCGGTTAAACCTACTGAGGGACCGATGAGTTTGCCTTGCTTGATGCGTGGCTCAAAGCTGACATTGCTTAAGTTTACTCCTCCGTTGATACCGACGGCAAAGTTATGTCGCTCGTCTTGGAGCTGAGCTTTTATCGGCTGGGTACACAGGCATAGCAATGCTGCTGCGGCAATGATAGGATATTTTTTCATTTCGTTATTCGAAGTCGAGTTTTATGAGTTCAAAGTCTTTAGTGAGATGAACGAAAAATACTTTACGGTTAATGAACCCTCCCCAGTTGTTGACGCGCTCAAACTTGAATCCGGTCTGGATGGGGGTTACTTGCACCCTGTTCAGGTTATTTTCCAGCTGGCTGCCTTCTTGTGCCAGCCCCTTCAGGAAGAAGTATCCGGTGTCGAATCCGAGCATGCCATATTTGGGGAATATGTTTGCCATGTCTTTGCTGTACCAACGGCGGTATTCCTGTGTGAAGCGTACGGCTGCCGGGAACAGGTTGTTGGTATAGAAAGAGGAATAGAAGTAAGTATCCAGTTCGTAGAAGCTGGCCAGATAGTCTTGAGTATAGGTTTGCCATTCGGGGTAGCCGAACAGGTGAAGGTCGACATTCGGATAGCTCCGGCGAATCTGAGTAAGCTGAGGAATCAGGCGGGTCAGTGACAAGTCTTTTCCCGAGGTAGGGATAAAGATGTTTTCGCGTGTGGAGTCGATGGCTGCCAGGATTTTCAGCGTATCAGAGTTGCTGATATGTTTATAGGCTACCTGATTCGTTTTCAGTTCGTTTTTCATCCCTTTGATAAATTCGGCTTTCTCATTTTGTCCGGTACCGGCATCAAGGAACACGATATTTGCCTTGCTGAATTTGCGGAGGAAATGCTCATATACCTCGGAGTACAGATACGACTGGGGCGTATTGACCTGATAAATATAAGGGTTTTTAAATACCTGTTCCACTTCGGGCGAGAAGGGAACCACCACACGTGTCTGGTTTTTTTCAGCAAACTCAGCAAGTGTTTTTACATTAGCGGCATGAGCCGGACCAAAGATGATATCCATATTCTTCATCTCTTCTTTGGCGAGGATAGACTGAGTTACGTCAGACTTTCCTTTCGTGTCGTACGTGTAGAGGTTGACTGAAACTCCTTGCCGTTTCAAGCTGTCGACAGCCATCAGAAATCCCTCGTAATATTCCACCATGCGCATTTGCTCATCCCGGTTTTTTCCTTCGGTAAACGGGAGCAATACGGCGGCTTTTATGTTTTGTATTTTCTTGAGCGACTGCTTGTTTTGGGCAAACAGCTCTTCATTTGACGGTATGCGTGCCGGAGTTTTCTCGGGTTCTTTAGCCGGTTGTTTGGAAGCCGGATAGGGGATGAACAAGAAACTTCCACGTTTCAGTTTTCCCTTCTTTAATTCGGGATTGGCAGCAATGAGTTCTTCTTCACTGATGCCATACTGCCGGCTGATGCTGAAGATGGTTTCTTTCCGTTCCACTTTATGCATGTCACGCCAGTCTGTCTTTTTTCCAGAAGAGGTTTGAGCAGCTGTTTCTGATAAATTCTCTTTGGCAGGTTGAATGGCAGTCTGTGCCGGGATGGAAATGACTTGTCCTATCCGGAAATTGCTGGCGCTTAATCCGGGATTTGCCGTACAGATAGCTTGTACCGTTACGTTATATTTTAAGGTGAGCTGATATAAGGTTTCGCCTGCCTGAATGGTATGGAAGGTAGGTTTCCCCTGATTCGATCCGCTGTCGGCTTGAGGAATTTTCAATGATTCGCCTGCGCGGATCTGTTTTTCACAGCCGGGGTTCAGCCGTATAAGGTCTTCCATGGTAACGTTATACATGGTAGAAATGGAATAGAGGCTTTGCCCTTTTGTTACGGTATGCAGGAAATATCCGCTTTGTGCCTGTGCGGTGATGATGCTGCCAAAAGACAATGCCAGCGACAGGCAGATGGTATGAATAAGTTTCATTTTTTTGTTTCGAATTTAGTTGAGAGGCAAAAGTACAAAAAAAGTTCCTTATCTCTGTGACTGATAAGGAACTTTTTAGAAGAACGAGGGGTTCTGTATGCTTCTCTCTTATTTGGGAGCTTTCCGGTATAAGTAAACGGCAATGCCTAAATAGAGGATATTGGGTATCCATACAGCAAGATTCGGGTGCATATTCCCATTGATGGCAAAGGTAGATGAGATGGTCTGGAAAAGGATGTATGAAAAACTGAGTCCGATTCCGATACCCAAGTGGAGTCCCATTCCTCCTTTGCGCTTTTGGGAAGACAAGGATAGCCCGATAACCGTCAGGATGAACGCAGCAAACGACATGGCAATGCGGCGGTAATATTCCACTTCGAAGACCTTGATGTTTGCGAATCCGCGTTTTTTCTGCTTGTCGATGTATTCACGAAGCTGGCGGCTGGTCATGGTTTCCTGCTGTCCGCGCTTAATGAGGAAGTCTTGCGGTTCCATATTGATGGTAGAGTCGATACGTTCCCCTTTTGTGATGATTTCGCGCATGCCTTTCATTTCACGTATCATGTAGTCTTTGATAATCCACCGGTGTACGCCTGTGGTATCGTAGGTAATACGTCGTGCTGTCAAGTGAGAAACCAGCTGGTGGTTTTCAAACTTGTCCAGTGAGAAGCGGTATCCGGTTTTATTGTAACCTTCGTAGCGTTCCATGTATGCCACTGTACCAGAATCGACTTCAAGCTGGATATTTCGTGCGTAATCAGATGAACGCTTGTTTTTGTAAATCCGTTCAAACTCAAGTCGGGTTACGCTTCCGGTAGGAATAATTTCAGTGCCCAGCACATAAGTCACCGCAGCGATGATGGCAGCCGAAATCATGTAAGGTACCATGAGCCGCTTAAAGCTCATTCCTGTAGAGAACATGGCGATAATCTCCGAATTTTCCGCTAACTTTGACGTGAAGAAGATAACCGCGATAAACACAAACAAGGGACTGAACAGGTTGGTGTAATAGGGGATGAAGTTCAGGTAATAATCGAATGCGATGGCACTGATAGGAGCTTTGTTTTTGATGAAATCATCAATGTTTTCATTGATGTCAAAAACTACGGCGATTGAAATAATCAGAGCTATGGCAAAGAAGTAGGTACCCAGGAACTTGACGATGATGTACCGGTCAAGCCTTTTCAGCCACTTTTTCTTAAAAAGGTTTTCCTTCATGAGTGTTCAGATATTCTTTTTATAGTCTCGTAGAAAGACGTTTTACCATCATGGGTTTCCATATTGCAAAATCGCCGGCAATGATATGTTTGCGGGCTTCACCCACCAGCCAGAGGTAAAAGGCAAGGTTGTGGATAGAGGCTATTTGCATGGCAAGGAGTTCTTGTGCGTGGAACAGATGACGCAGGTAAGCACGGCTATACATGGTATCCACGTAAGAGGCTCCGTCGGCTTCAATGGGGGCATAATCTTTTTCCCATTTTTTGTTTCGCATGTTCATGATACCGTCTTTCGTGAAAATCATGCCGTTTCGTCCGTTACGGGTAGGCATTACACAGTCGAACATATCTACTCCGCGTTCTATTCCTTCAAGGATATTTACGGGAGTACCCACTCCCATGAGGTATCGGGGTTTATCCTTGGGAAGAATTTCATTGACCACTTCAATCATTTCGTACATCTTCTCGGTAGGTTCTCCTACAGCAAGTCCTCCGATGGCATTGCCGTCGGCTCCCTTGGAGGCGATGTACTCGGCAGAGCGGCGTCGAAGATCGGGATAAACACAGCCTTGTACGATGGGGAAGAGCGACTGGTTATAGCCATATTTCGGTTCGGTTTCATTGAACCGGGTGATACAGCGGTCTAGCCAGCGGTGGGTCAGTTCCATAGAGTTCTTGGCATAGTTATAATCGGAAGTTCCCGGAGCACATTCATCGAAAGCCATCATGATATCCGCTCCGATGGTACGCTCGATGTCCATGACACGCTCTGGAGTAAACAGATGCTTGGAGCCGTCGATGTGGGAGCGGAACTCTACGCCTTCCTCTCTCATCTTGCGTATGCCGGAAAGAGAAAATACTTGAAAGCCTCCGCTGTCGGTCAGCATAGGGCGGTCGAATCCGTTGAACTTATGCAATCCTCCGGCTCCTTCAATAACATCCAGTCCTGGGCGCAGATAAAGATGATAGGTGTTTCCCAAGATAATCTGGGCTTTGATATCCTCTTTTATCTCATGCAGATGTACTCCTTTAACAGAACCCAATGTTCCTACGGGCATGAAAATCGGTGTTTCTATCTGTCCGTGGTCGGTGGTAATCAGACCCGCACGTGCATTGGAGCGCGGGTCTGTATATTGTAATTCAAATTTCATTGTTTTTTCTCTTTCTTATCGTCGGTTAGTGTAAAGTCTATCGCATCAGCAACTTTCTCATCGGTTAAAGCCAAGTCAAGCACATCTTTAATGTCTTTCACATAATGGAAGGTTACTCCCTGCAGATATATCGGCTGGATTTCTTCAATATCTTTCCGGTTTTCCTCACACAAGATAATGTCTTTGATGCCAGCCCGTTTTGCTGCCAGAATTTTCTCTTTGATTCCACCCACCGGCAGTACCTTTCCTCTCAGGGTGATTTCTCCGGTCATGGCGAGGTTTGGTTTTACTTTCCGCTGGGTCAGAGCCGAAGCAAGTGAAGTAACCATGGTGATACCGGCAGAAGGTCCGTCTTTCGGAATAGCTCCTTCGGGTACGTGGATGTGGATGTTCCAGTTGTCAAAGATGCCTTCCGGCAAGTTCAGAAGGTGGCTGTGGGCTTTGATGTATTCCAAGGCAAGCATAGCCGATTCTTTCATGACATCCCCCAAGTTTCCGGTCAGAGTAAGGGGAGCTCCTTTTCCTTTGCTCAAACTGGTTTCAACAAACAGAATCTCACCACCTACGGCAGTCCATGCCAGTCCGGTTACCACACCGGCATAGTCATTGCCCTGGTATTTGTCGCGTGAGTATTCAGGAGTACCCAGATACGTTTTAATGTCGGCTGGCTTCAAGTCATGCTGTCCGATGAACTTATCGCTGGCTATTTCTAATGCGATTTTCCGCATGACCTTGCTGATTTTCTTTTCAAGCTCACGAACCCCACTTTCACGGGTGTAGTTCTCAACGATATATTCGATAGCCGCTTTGCTGAACTTGACATGCTCTTTTTTCAGTCCGTTCGCTTCCATTTCCTTAGGAATGAGGTGGCGGCGTGCGATTTCTATCTTTTCTTCGGTAATGTAACCGCTTACCTCAATCAGCTCCATACGGTCGAGCAGAGGAAGAGGAATGGCGCCCAAGTTATTGGCTGTGGCAATGAACATGACGTTCGATAAATCGTAATCAATGTCAATATAGTTGTCATGGAACGTATTGTTTTGTTCCGGGTCAAGCACTTCAAGCATAGCGGAGCTCGGGTCGCCCTGGCGGTCACTACTCAGCTTGTCTATTTCATCTAAAATGATGACCGGATTGGAACTTTCGGCTTTGATCAGACTTTTGATGATACGTCCCGGCATGGCTCCTATGTATGTTTTGCGGTGACCTCTGATTTCAGCCTCATCGTGTACACCTCCCAAGGACATACGCACGTATTTGCGTTTCAGTGAAGCAGCAATGGAGCGTCCTAAAGAGGTTTTACCGACTCCTGGAGGACCATAAAGGCAGATGATGGGTGACTTCAGGTCGCCTTTCAGCTTTAATACGGCAAGGTGTTCCAGGATACGCTCTTTTACTTTTTCAAGTCCATAATGGTCTTTATTCAAAATTTTTTCGGCATTAGGGATGTTGATGACATCATTGGTGTAAACATCCCACGGCAAAGCCAGCAAAGTCTGCAGATAAGTTATCTGAACATTATAGTCGGGCGACTGCGGATTGATGCGTTCCAGTTTGGTTACTTCGCGTTCGTAGATTTCAGCAACCTCTTTTCTCCATTTTTTGCCTTTCCCTTTTTTGCGTAACTCTTCTATTTCGTCATTCTGACCATTTCCCAGTTCATCTTGTATGTTCTTGATTTGCTGCTGGAGAAAATATTCACGCTGCTGGCGGTCGAGCTCCTCACGGGTACGCATCTGGATGTTTTGTTTCAGAGTAGCCAGCTGTACCTCCTTGTTGAGCACTTGGATTAAACGGTACATACGTTCCTTCAGCGAATCTTGCTCAAGTAGCGAGAACTTGTCTTCAAGGCTGAAGGGGAAGTTGGCACAAATAAAGTTGACAAATACATCTACGGCATCAATGTTTTTCAAGGCGAAAGAAGTGTCCGGACTCATTTGGTCTGATAATTCCAAGAGCTTGGTACTCAGCTCGCGGCATGAATCAATCAAAGCTTTGGTTTCTTCATTTTTTTCGAGCATGTTATTTTCTTCAATGACGCTGACTTTTCCTTTGAGGAAAGAGCGGGTTGAAGTGATTTCGTCGATGTGCACTTTAGGTCCATTCGCCTGAAGGATAACCGTGGTGTTTCCTCCTGACATTTCAAATATGCGGAGAACCTTTCCTACCACAGCAACGGGGTACAGGTCTTTGAATCCGGGGTTTTCAACTTCAACCAGTCGCTGGGTAGCAATTACGATGGAGCGCTTGTTGTTGAATGCCGAGTTGACCAATTTCAAAGTGCTTTGCCGCCCTACGGTAACCGGCATTACCACTGAAGGAAATATAATCATGTTTCGTAACGTCATGACAGGGATTTCCTCGTTCAGTTCTTCCGGCATAACTTCTTCAGGGGTAGTAACTATTTCGGTCAGCATGGATATATCTTCGCCTTCCCGACCTGTCGATATGTTTCTTTTTCTGGTTTTCTTTATCATAACTATTCTCGTGTCTTGTTCTTTTAAAATAGGTTTCATTTAGATTGAAACGGGTACAAAGTTAGTGATTTTGACGGAAACAGAAAAAAAAGTAACGACTCAAACCTTTAATATTCGTGAATATCGGTCTGATAGTTGGCTGTATTTTGAGATTTGTATATTTTTGCTCTTGATAAAACAGAGATGAGTAAATAAATGTCGAATCCTTTTTTTAAGTTTAAACGTTTTACGGTTTACCATGACCGCTGTGCGATGAAAGTGGGCACAGACGGAGTTTTGCTGGGTGCTTGGGCTGATGTGGCAGGAGTACGTTCGGTTTTGGATGTAGGTACAGGTACAGGGTTGATAGCCTTGATGCTATCGCAGCGGTGTGATGCAGATATTCAGGCGATTGACATTGATAAGGATGCGGTGATTCAAGCCTGCGAGAATGTGCGAAACTCACCTTGGCCGGAGCAGATTGCAGTGCAGCAGGGAGATGTGCGGAAGTTTGCAGAAGAATGTGGCAGAAGGTTTGATTTAATAGTGTCTAATCCTCCTTACTTTACAGAAAAGGTAATGTGTCCGGAACAGCGCCGGAATGCTGCACGCCACACCGAGGGGCTCGCTTTCTCTGAACTGATAGCGGCGGTGTCGGTTTTATTGGCTGGGCAAGGGCGTTTTTCCGTCATCCTTCCTTCGGCGGCAGCTCCTGATTTTATTGCGGAAGCCACTCGGCAGGGGCTGTATCTTCATTGCCAGGTATGGGTGCATACGAAACCCGGCGCCGAGCCCAAGCGGGTGTTGATGACTTTCAAAAAAGAAGAAATTGCTTCGGCAGAGGTGGGGCATCTCACCATCGAGCTGGAGCGTCATGTTTATGCCCCTGAGTTTTTAGCTCTGGTCAAAGATTATTACCTGTATCTGTAAAACAGTGTCAGGCACGGAACGGAATTGATTTTCCGCACCTGACTTCTGTTGTTTTATTTTTTAGAAAGTTTTCTTAGCAGATTCTGGTTGAGCGTAAGAAGTTGCCGGTGTTTTTCTGCAATGCTCGATGAAATCGGTCTTCGTCCGATAAAATCGGTGACATGTTGCAGGATGCTGGTGGGCTGTCCGCACATCAGCTTCGGGTTCAGCGGGGCAATGACTTTCAGACCTTGATGTACGATTTTCACCTCCAAGTCTTTTCCTCCCATAGCCGGGTCACCGTCAAAGTGGAATACTCCCTCTGCGGTGCGGTGGATAACAATACGGTCATCGCGCATGGTCTTGATACGGCTGTTCTGGTCGATTGTCTTGTTGAAGAGCTGGAAAGAAAGCGAGGGGACATCAAGTACCGTAAAAGGTTCGAGAATTGTAATATCCATCATGCCGTCGGTAAGTGAGGCTTGCGGAGCAATATAGGCATTGTTTCCATACTGTGACGCATTGGCGCAAGCTATGAGAAAAGCCTTGTAGCGTACGGTCCCGGCAGAGTTTTCTATTTCATACGTTTCAGGACGGTAAGTCAGGCTTTCATGGAGCGTATTTTCCAGATAAGTAAGCAGTCCGCGTCGGCCCGAATCAGCAAACTTCAGGCTGACAAAGGCATCAAATCCCACACCGCACGTGCAAAAGAACGGATGGCCGTCAATGATTCCGTAGTCGATGTTTTTAGTGATGCCTGTATTTAAAATATGAATTGCTTTTTTAGGGTCGAGGGGAATGCGCAGATGTCGTGCCAATCCATTCCCTGACCCACAGGGAATGATTCCCAGTGCAGTTTGAGACTGAATCAGTGCTTTTCCTATTTCGTTGATTGTTCCGTCTCCCCCGATGGCCACCACCATGTCTGCCTGTTCGTTTACAGCTTGGGCAGCGATTTCGGTAGCATGTCCGGCATATTGAGTCTTACGGATGGTATATTCATACCGTGAATGGTCTAATACATTTTCTATTAATTGAAGAATAGCCTCTTTGCCATTTGTTCCCGAAATGGGGTTGACAACGAATATGATACGTTTTTTTTGCTCCATATTTTTGGTTTTCTCCTGAAACTTTGAAGCGCAAAATTAATATTCTTAAAATAAAAGTCCACATTTTTTGCAGATATTTGCTTGAATATTGAGTTTTTTCGTTCTGTTAGCGTCGGTTTTGGGATAAAATTATTATCTTTGCACGATTTTTCAATTTTGGGAGAAAAAGTTATATTATTATAATATGGGATTGTTACAAGATAAATTAAGTAAATTCAGGGTGCCTCAAATGTATATGGAGAGAGGCGTTTATCCTTATTTCCGTGAGATAGATAGTGCCCAGGATACAGAGGTATTCATGGACGGAAAGAAAGTGTTAATGTTCGGCTCGAACTCATATATGGGGCTGACTCATGATGACAGAATTATAGAGGCGGCTATTGCGGCAACCCGCAAATACGGTACAGGTTGTGCCGGATCACGTTTGCTGAACGGAACGCTTGATATTCATGTTGAACTGGAGAAAGAACTTGCTGAGTTTGTGGGCAAGGATGAGGCTCTTTGTTTTTCAACAGGCTTTACTGTAAATGAAGGTGTTATTCCTCAATTAGTGGGACGTGGAGATTATATCATCTGTGATGACCGTGACCATGCTTCTATCGTAGATGGTCGCCGTCTTTCTTTTGCCACTCAGTTGAAATATAAACATAACGACATGGAGGCTTTGGAAAAGGAATTGCAGAAATGCGAGCCTGATGCCATTAAGCTGATTGTGGTGGACAGCGTATTCTCTATGGAAGGAGATTTGGCTAATCTTCCGGAGATTATCCGCTTAAAGAAGAAATACAATGCGAGTGTTTATGTAGATGAAGCTCATGGTTTGGGTGTATTCGGACGTGAAGGCCGTGGTGTATGTGATCATTTTGGAGTGACTGAAGATGTGGATTTGATTATGGGTACCTTCAGTAAGTCGCTGGCCTCAATCGGAGGTTTCGTGGCTGGTGATAAAGATACCATTAACTGGTTACGTCATAATGCCCGTTCTTATATATTCCAGGCAAGTAATACGCCGGCAGCTACAGCTGCAGCCAGAGAGGCTATCCGTATCTTCAAGACTGAGCCGGAACGCCAGAAAAACTTGTGGACGATTACAAACTATGCGTTGAAGACTTTCCGTGATGCCGGATTCGAAATCGGTGAAACCGAAAGTCCGATTATTCCGCTTTACGTGCGCGATACAGACAAGACCTTCGAAGTTACTAAATTGGCTTTTGATGAAGGCGTATTCATCAATCCGGTAATTCCTCCCGCTTGTGCTCCTCAGGACACTTTGGTTCGTTTTGCTTTGATGGCAACTCACACGAAAGAGCAGGTTGACTTTGCTATTGAGAAGCTGATTAAATGTTTCAAGCAGTTGGATCTTTTGAAATAACCGAAGTTTTTCATGTTGCGGTGAGGATATGTTGAAGTGCGCCCACCGTTGTTTATATAATAAAAAAGTAGAACCCCTGGTGAATCATCCGGGGGTTCTACTTTTTATGTCATTCCTTAAAGAACGTATCGTTTCAGTAGGGTAGGTAGGATTGTTATGCGTTTGCCAAGAAGAATTTTTCTACAGCATAAGCCACTCCGTCTTCTTCGTTGGAGAGGGTAATGAAATCGGCATTTTCTTTTACAATGTCTTGTGCGTTTTCCATGGCAATACCCAGACCGGCATATTTAATCATAGATAAGTCATTGAAACCGTCGCCGATGGCAATCATTTCGTCTTTGGTCATCCCAATTTCTTTCAGCAGGACAGAGAGCGACTGTGCCTTGTCTATTCCCTTAGGTACCAGTTCAAGGAAGTAAGGTTCTGAGCGGAAAACTCCCATGCGGTCTTTCAGATGTTCATACATCTCTTTTTCGAGTACGGCCAGACGGGTGGGTTCACCCACAATCAGGCATTTGGCAATGGGGTGTTTAACTGCATCTAAGAAATTAGCCACCTTTTTGGTCTTCATGACATTCAGAATGGCTTCTTTTTGTACATATTCATCATCGGGGTGTTCTGTCAGCACATATTCTCCATCATAGGTTAAAATGGCAAAATCATTCTGTTTGGCACATTGGTAAAGATAGGGGAGAACATCGTGGTCAAGCAGGTTTTTATACATTAATTCCCCTGTTTTCCAGTCGATGATTTCTCCGCCGTTATATGAAAGAATGTAGCCTTCATATTTCTGCAGTTCCAGTTTCTCAGCCAGTGGTGCTATCCCATAGGTGGGGCGTCCTGAAGCGAGGACTATTTTCAGCCCTTTTTCTTGTGCCTGAATCAGGGTCTGGCGTGTGTGTTCTGTTATTTCCTTTTTTTTGTTGGTAAGTGTTCCGTCCAAATCCAGGACGAGCAATTTGTATTTCATAAGCAATTATCGAACTTTTTTCATTCGCAAAGATAGCAAATATTCTAAGTTTTTTCTATCTTTAAAATGGATTATAAAATAAGACTTGAAATGAATATTTACATCGACTTTAGTTTGAGGTTATTTGTGGCGGGACTGATGGGGGTATTGATAGGGCTGGAGCGTGAATACCGTGCCAAAGAGGCAGGGTATCGCACTCATTTTCTGGTGGCTCTAGGGAGTGCACTGATGATGATTGTTTCGCAGTATGGATTTATGGATGTACTGGAAAAAGATCTGGTCCGGTTAGACCCTAGCCGTTTGGCTGCACAGGTGGTGAGCGGAATAGGCTTTATCGGTGCGGGTACGATTATCTTATTGCAGAAGCAGGTGGTACGAGGGCTGACTACTGCAGCTGGTGTATGGGCTACATCGGGCATCGGACTGGCAGTAGGAGCGGGGATGTATGCCATCGGAATAACCGCAACGGTTCTGGTGCTGGTGGGACTTGAAACGCTGAGCCATTGTTTCAAGAGTATCGGCATGCGGAATATGATTATAGAGTTTTCTACCAAGGATGGGAACGTATTAAAGGCAGTTTCATCGAAGTTTGCTTCAGCGAATTATCAGATTACCTCCTACGAAATGAACGAGGAAGCTCAGGGATGCTATCGGGTAACGATGATCGTCAAAGCCAGGCGTATGAATGGGGAAGGGGTGTTGCTGATGCTTCTCCATGATTTTCCGGAGTTGACGGTAAACCGCATCGTGTAATTGAATCTTGATTTGCTTCTTTCTTTTATCCATCATTTAGTTTCCGCAAAATCTCAGCTCGCAAGTTCCGCAAAATTTCAATTCGTTACCTTGTTATCTTGTAACCTTGAAAGCGAACCAGCGAGCTGAGGTATAAATCATTTATGCTTATTTTGGCTCGCGGAATAAATACAATTTCAGCCCGAATGAAAAACGAAGGATATCTTTCATGGTCAACGCTTTGTTAGTCACCTTGCTGATGAGGTACATCTCGCACGTACTGATTTCATAGAAGGCAGAAATATTTCGCAATACCGGATGGGGAAGGTCAAAGCCTACACGCTGACCTATGAAAATATACGGACGCACCTTGGTGGATATATTATAATAGGAGTTCGGGTATCTTCCCGGCTCTTTCTTCCAGAATTCCTCACCGGTTATGGTGGTCAGATAAAGTCCGGTGTAGAAAGGTTCGATGACCCACCGGTCTTTCAGCGTGATGCTCCATGGGATGTAGTTCTGCTTGACAGTAAAAGTCAGCTTGAACTCGTCGGCATATCTGGAGGGAAGATATCCTATCAGAAAATCAGTTTCCCACTGTCTCCGCTTTCCGTAATCCCATCCTATCCCCAAAGAGGATACGCCCATCCCTCCGGCATATTGCCATTTAATATGCGTTGGCTTTAACTGCTGCCATCCCTTGTATTTCAGATGAACCCTTTTGTCCCAGCGGCGTGTTTGGGTAAAGGAAGAATCGTTTGCTGCGGCAGATTCAGGCTGTGCTCCATAAGAAGGAATGCAGGATATAAGTAGAAATATCAAATTAAAAATCAACAACTTCATAGGTGTATTCATTTTCGTTAATGGTGAAATAGAGGTAAGCGCGCTTATGGATGCAGGTACATTCGTAGTACATGATTCCATCGTTGAAGAAATCATCGGCCTGAATGCTGTGTCCATGTCCGTAGATGCAGAACTGCAAACCGGGGAACTGCTTAAGATAGTGATGGAAAACATCTGCCACATTGTTGTTGAACTGTTCCGAGAAAGGTCCGGCATGCATGGCTACTACAGTCTTGGTAACATGGTCTGGAAGTTTTTTCAATTCGTCTTTCAGAAAGGTGAAGTCAGGAATTGCAGCACTGTAATCAAACTCAAGCGCATTGGTATTCAGACAAATGAAATGCGTGTTGCCAGCCGTGAATGAAAAGTTTTCCGGTCCGAAAATCCGGTTGAATACCTCTTGTCCGGTAGCCAGACAGTCATGGTTACCCAGTAGGCATACATAAGGAACACGGAGCACATTTAATATATCGCGTTGTTTCTCAAATTCCAGCTTCATTCCGAAGTCGGAAATATCTCCGGTATGCACCACAAAATCAATATCATTGCGTCGGTTAATCAAATCAACCACTTCTTGCGTTTCATCGTACCATCGCTGCGTATCACTGATTACAGCAAAAGAAATCTTTTCTTTTCTGTTTAATTTCTCTTCAATCAGTCGGATGTTTTTAGCATTGATATCAGTTTCTCCGTGAATATCCAAATCATAGGGATGATATTCTATCATGTCACACCCTAAAAGCAAAAATAGTCCCATTAAAAACGGGAGTACATAAGTCTTTTTCATATTTCTTTCTTTTTGGCATACAAAGAACGGCATAAAACGGGAAATATCAGCCCTCTGAATTTCAGTAAAAATGTTCCGAAAGAAAGAAGTGCTGTTTTAAAGGCTTATTTTTAGTTTTTTTATGAGAAGCCGGGTCTTTTTTGTGGTGCTGTTGGCGCGGTGAAATGCGGAAGCGTTTTTGTACTTCCTCCGAAGTATTCCAGTGTTTCCGTGAAAGTACTAGGGGCATACATAGACCGCAGACCCCCTTCGGCTTACCGCAAGGCACAGATTCTTTTTAATATGCCAGCATAAATGCAGTTTCCTAAGCCTTTTCATTGTATATTTGCATCATGAAATATATTTATCTGCTCATCGGTTCAGTCTCTTTGGCTTTAGGCGTTTTGGGGATATTTTTGCCCGTTCTGCCTACAACTCCTTTCCTGTTGCTTGCTGCGGCCTTGTTTTTCCGGAGCTCCCCAAGGGCTTATGCATGGTTGCTCAACCATAAATATCTGGGAGTCTATATCCGTAATTTCCGTGAAGATAAGTCCATACCTCTTCATGCAAAAATCATTATCTTGTTGTTGTTATGGCTTACAGCGGTTAACTGTTCCGTATTTATCTTTACCCACTGGGGATTAAGGATATTGATGCTTGCAGTGGCGGTAGGAGTGACCTGCTATATTTTATCATTTAAAACGAAGCATGCATGAAAAAAATGACATTTTATAAAAAGGGAGAGGCTATACAGCGTATGAACCTGTGGGGGAAGACACAAACTCCATTCTTCTTCCTGATTGATTTTGATATGGAGCATTGCCTGATAGAGCGGATTGAGGATGTATCTGCCGATGAAATCCGGTTTGACTTTTCGGGAAAGACTAATGATGATAGGCTTCATACCCCTTATCCGACTCACTTCAAATGGAAGTCTTATCCGCAGTCGTTCGATGCGTATGCCCAGTCGTTTGATGTAGTATACCGCAACTTGTATGCCGGAAACTCTTTTCTGACCAATCTGACCTGTGCTACACCGGTGGAGACCGACTTGTCACTGCTTCAGCTTTTTGAACATGCTCAGGCAAAATACAAGCTTTGGGTAAAAGATTGCTTTACGGTGTTTTCTCCTGAAATATTTGTGCGGATTATCGGCGGATTTATATACTCGCATCCGATGAAGGGCACGATAGACGCCTCACTTCCCAATGCGCGTGAACTTCTGCTCAACGATGAGAAAGAGGCTGCTGAACATGCTACGATTACGGATTTGATACGGAATGACTTGAGCCAGATAGCAACCGAGGTGACCGTAACCCGTTACCGCTATCTGGACGAGTTGCGTACGCATAAGGGACGGCTGCTTCAGATGAGTTCGGAAATACGGGGAAAGCTTCCGGAAAACTATAGGGAGGAATTGGGAACCTTGTTTTTCCGTTTGCTTCCTGCGGGTTCTATCACCGGTGCTCCGAAGAAGAAAACGGTGGAGATTATCAGAGAGGCGGAAACGTATCGCCGCGGTTTTTATACCGGAGTGATGGGGTATTTCGACGGAAATAACTTAGATAGCGGGGTGCTGATTCGTTTTCTTGAGCAAGGAGAGGATAACCGCATGATTTTTAAAAGTGGGGGAGGAATTACGTTTCAGAGTGACGTGAACGATGAATACGATGAAATGAAAAAGAAAGTATATGTGCCGATATATTGAAACAATCCGGATAGAGAAAGGGCGGTTGCGTAATATCGCTTACCATGACCGTAGGATGAATGAGGTGCGCCGTGAAGTGTGGGGAGTTGACCGGTCTGTTTCTCTTGAAACTTATATAGATGCTTCTCCTTATGAAGAGCGAACCCGCTGCCGGGTGACGTATGGCCGTGACGTAGAGTCGGTGGAATTTTTCCCTTATCAAATACGTCCGGTACACTCGTTGCAGTTGGTGCGGGGTGGGCAGATTGAATACCGGAGGAAGCGGGCAGACCGTTCGGAGCTAAATGCTCTTTTTGCTTGCCGTGGAGAGGCTGACGATGTGCTGATAGTGCGCGGCGGATTGCTTACGGATACTTCCATCGCCAATATCGCATTAGGGGATGGTACGGGTTGGTATACGCCAGCATCTCCTCTGCTTGAGGGGACCCAGAGGGCTTGCCTGCTGGATGCAGGAATGATTCGCCCTTTGGATATTCATGCAGATGATTTGTCTCGTTTCCAGAAAATCCGTCTGTTTAATGCCATGATCGATTTTGGAGAAATAGAAATAGACTGTAGTGCTATCATGCCTTTAAGGTAATTTTTCCCTCCGTCTATTCAACCAGTTCGTAGCTGCTTATCTGGATAGGCATGTCTAAGTTATGTAAAATCTTCTCCAGCATGATTCCTTCCAAATTATTATATTCATAGCCGAATGTAGCCCGTATTCCTTGAAGGATAAACTGAACAGCGCGGTCTAAGGCAATAGGGAGACTGTCGCCCTGCATGAGTGCACCCGTTATCACGCTTGTAAAAGTATCACCTGTTCCCGGATAGTGTGCCGGAAGGTAAGGGCAGGTCACTTTCCAATAACGGTTGCCGATGCGGTTATAGGCATAAACCGAAGTCATATGCGGATTTCCGGCAACGGGTACACTGGTTACAATGACAATCTCCGGACCTTTGTCGGAAAGTGCTTTTAAAATGGGTTTCAGTTCTTCATCAGAGAGCATGTCCTGGAAGGGCTTTTCTGAAAGGAAAAACAACTCAGTCAGATTCGGTGTGATGATATCTGCATGGCAAATCAGCTTGCGCATCTCTGTAACCATTTCATCGGATATTCCTTTATATAGTTTTCCGTTATCGCCCAATACCGGGTCGACGACTACTAAATCGGTGGGGCGGCGGAATTTGCAAATAAAGTCCTCTACAATCTGCGCCTGCTGTGCTGAGCCTAAATAGCCCGTATAAAATGTGTCGAAGTGGATGTTCTGCTTTTCCCAATTCTCAATAATATGCTTCATCTCATCTGTGAGGTCGAGGAAAGAATAGTTGGCATATTGGGTGTGATTGGAAAGGATGGCGGTAGGTAGAGGGCATACTTGAAACCCCATGGATGAGAGCACGGGTATGACTGCCATTAACGAGACACGTCCCACCCCCGATAAATCATGAACGGCAACCACTTTTTTTACCTGACTCTGTGAGAGTACTTCGGGTCGGCGTGTAGCAGGTTTCTTGTTTGCTTTATGTTTCCGGCTTTTTTCCCAAGCAGCTTTACGCGCCTGGTACTGTTCGTATTGTCTTTCGATATAGTTATCTGCCATAACGTATTCATTTATGAATGGTGGGCAAATGTACGAAAAAAACTCTATCTTTGTATAAGCGTAATCTAAAATACAGTAATTTATGAATATCCAGGAGATACTTTCTAATTTGAAAATAGAGCAGTTGAATGCGATGCAGCAGGCTTCTCTGAGTGCAGCTGGAGAAGGCAAGGATGTGATTCTTCTGTCGCCTACCGGTACGGGAAAAACATTGGCTTATCTGCTTCCTCTGGTCCAGATTCTGAAACCGGGTGTTGAGGGAGTGCAGGCAGTTGTGCTGGTGCCTTCACGTGAGTTGGCTCTGCAAATAGAGCAGGTGTTCAAATCCATGGGCACGGCTTTCAGTGTGATGAGCTGTTATGGCGGGCGTCCGGCGATGGAGGAACACCGGACGATGAAGAATATTCGTCCTTCAGTGATTATAGCCACCCCGGGGCGTATGAATGACCACCTGAATAAGCAGAACTTTGAGGCTTCAGCGGTAGGTACGTTGGTTATTGATGAGTTCGACAAGTGCTTGGAGTTTGGTTTTCAGGAAGAAATGGCCGAGGTAATAACTAAGTTCCCCAGCCTGAAACGGCGTTTTCTTCTGTCGGCCACTGATGCAGAGGAAATACCTCGTTTTACTGGCTTGAACCGGGTCATTAAATTGAATTTTCTGACTGAAGATGAACAGGAGCAGCGGCTGCAACTGTATAAGGTGCTTTCACCGGTTAAAGATAAGTTGGAGACCTTGTACAAGTTGCTTTGTTCTTTGGGTAGCGAGTCAACCTTGGTGTTTTGCAATCATCGGGAAAGTGTAGAGCGGGTAGGCAACTATCTGCATTCAATGAAAGTGTATTGTGAAGTCTTTCATGGCGGCATGGAGCAGGATAAACGGGAAAGAGCCTTGTATAAATTCCGCAACGGAAGCTGTTCCATTCTCATTTCAACCGATTTGGCAGCGCGTGGCTTGGATATAGCAGATATCAAGCACGTAGTACATTATCATTTGCCTGTAGCCAAAGATGGTTTTGTTCACCGGAACGGGCGTACAGCGCGGTGGGAGAGCGAGGGGAGTGCGTATCTTATCTTGCATCCCGAAGAGAAGATACCGGATTATCTGGATAAGGAACTTGAAGCGTTTTCTTTACCGGAAAAGACTCCATCACCGGCATTGCCTAATTATGTTACATTATATATAGGCAAAGGAAAGAAAGACAAGATTAACAAAATTGATATTGTAGGCTTTCTGTCAAAGAAAGGTAATCTGAGCCGTGAAGATGTGGGACGGATTGATGTGAAAGATCATTATGCGTATGTGGCGATTTCTCGCTTAAAAGCTAAACAAACGTTAAAACTCATACAAGGTGAAAAGATTAAAGGGGTAAAAGCTTTGATAGAACTGGCAAAATAATAACTTTGTGTCATTGCCCGTGCTCCTTTCTCTTCTGAGGAGAACGAAGGTTTTGTATCGCAAAACACATGAATTTTCTGCGAAAGGAGATTTATGTGTTTTGTTTTATCAAAATGTTACCACCTTAATCATTTTTCAACTAAAATGAAAGAAAAGACAGGGTAGCCCGATAAAATTATTACAAAAACTTTTGGAGGTCTAAAAATAATCACTAATTTCGCATTATGTGATTAGAACATATTGTCAAACCAAAACAAACTTCCAAATGAAAAAACATAATTTTAATGCGGGACCTTCTATCCTGCCTCGCGAGGTAATCGAAAAGACAGCTCAGGCTATTCTTGACTTTAATGGCTCAGGACTTTCGTTGATGGAAATCAGTCACCGTGCTAAAGATTTCCAGCCCGTTGTTGACGAAGCGGTAGCTTTGTTTAAAGAACTTCTGAATATCCCGGAAGGTTATTCGGTGTTGTTCTTGGGTGGAGGAGCAAGTCTGGAGTTCTGTATGGTTCCTTACAACTTCTTGGAGAAGAAAGCCGCATACCTGAATACCGGTACTTGGGCAAAAAAAGCATTGAAAGAAGCAAAAGCTTTTGGAGAAGCCGTTGAAGTGGCTTCTTCTGAAAAGGATGGCTTTACTTATATACCTAAAGGTTATGAAGTACCTTCGGATGTGGATTATTTCCATATTACCACAAATAATACGATTTATGGAACTGAATGGCATTGTGACCCGGACGTACAGGTTCCGATGGTCGCCGATATGTCATCTGATATATTCTCACGCCCTGTTGATGTTTCAAAATATATTTGTATTTATGGTGGCGCGCAGAAAAACTTGGCTCCGGCAGGTGTTACTTTTGTGATTGTGAAAAATGATGCTTTAGGCAAAGTTTCACGCCATATTCCTACCATGCTGAATTATCAGACTCATGTAGAAAAAGGTTCCATGTTTAATACTCCTCCGGTAGTGCCTATTTATGCAGCATTGCAAACGTTGCGCTGGATTAAGGCTCAGGGAGGCGTGGAAGAAATGCAGCGCCGTGCCAAACAGCGTGCTGATATGCTTTACGCAGAGATCGACCGTAACAAATTGTTCCGTGGTACAGTGACTGACAAAGCCGACCGTTCTTATATGAACATCTGCTTCGTAATGGCTGATGAATATAAGGAACTGGAAGCCGATTTCTTGAAATTTGCAACCGAAAAAGGTATGGTAGGCATCAAGGGTCATCGTTCAGTGGGCGGTTTCCGTGCTTCATGCTATAATGCTATGCCGATAGAAAGTGTGCAGGCTCTTATTGATTGTATGCAGGAATTTGAAAAGAATCATTAAAATCTTCCGTGTTATGAAAATATTAGTGGCTACCGAAAAACCGTTTGCCAAAGTGGCTGTTGACGGTATTCGCAAGGAAACAGTAGAGGCTGGTTATGAATTGGCACTGTTAGAAAAATATACCGAAAAGAAACAGTTACTGGAGGCTGTTAAAGATGCTGATGCAGTTATTATCCGAAGTGATATTATAGATAAAGAAGTATTCGATGCAGCTAAACAGCTGAAGATAGTGGTTCGTGCCGGAGCGGGATATGATAATGTGGATTTAGATGCTGCTACGGCTCATGGCGTGTGTGTGATGAATACGCCGGGACAAAACTCGAATGCTGTGGCGGAACTGGTGTTCGGCTTGATGGTGATGGCTGTGCGTAACTTCTATAACGGGAAAGCAGGTACTGAACTTAAAGGAAAGAAACTGGGTATTCATGCGTATGGTAATGTGGGACGTAATGTGGCCCGTATTGCAAAAGGATTCGGCATGGAGGTATATGCTTATGATGCTTATTGTCCGGCTGATGTGATTCAGGCTGACGGGGTTACTCCGGCAACTTCGGCTCAGGCTTTATACGAAACTTGTGATATTGTTTCTTTGCATATCCCTGCTACAGCTGAAACTAAAAATTCAATTGATTATGAACTGGTAAACCGATTGCCTCAAAATGGTATTCTGCTTAATACAGCCCGTAAGGAGGTTATCAATGAGGCCGATTTGCTGCGGTTGATGAATGATCGTCCGGATGTTAAATATATTACTGATATCATGCCGGCTCATCATGAAGAATTTGCCGATCATTATCCCGGACGTTATTTTTCTACACCCAAGAAGATGGGGGCACAAACTGCTGAAGCCAATATTAACGCAGGTATTGCTGCTGCAAGACAAATTGTAGGCTTCCTGAAAGAGGGATGTGAAAAATTCCGTGTGAATAAGAAATAACTGTACTTACTTTTCTGTTACAGATAAGAGAGGGCACAGAGGTAATGCTCTGTGTTCCTCTTTTCATAAAGCGAGAAAAGACTTTAACCTTAAAGATAGTATTTTTATATGGCAAGAATAAAACCTTTTAAAGGGATACGTCCTCCGAAAGAATGGATAGAGCAAGTGGCTTCTCGTCCGTATGATGTGTTGAATTCAGAAGAGGCCAGAGCTGAGGCTGAAGGCAATGAAAAGTCATTATATCATATTATTAAACCGGAAATAGATTTCCCGGAGGGTACGGATGAGCACGACCCTAAAGTATATGAAAAGGCGGCTGAAAATTTCCGGAAATTTCAGGAAAAGGGATGGCTGGTGCAGGATGATAAGCCTTGTTATTACGTATATGCGCAAACCATGAACGGTAAAACTCAGTATGGCTTGGTGGTAGGTGCGTATGTCCCTGATTATATGAACGGGGTTATTAAGAAGCATGAACTGACTCGTCGCGACAAGGAAGAAGACCGGATGAAGCATGTGCGTGTGAACAATGCGAATATAGAACCGGTGTTTTTTGCTTATCCTGAAAACGAAGCGCTCGATGCGATTGTTGCCAAATATGTAGCTGATAAGCCGGAATATGATTTTATAGCTCCGGGCGATGGCTTTGGTCATACCTTCTGGGTGATTGACAAGGATGAGGATATTGCAGCGATTACACGACTGTTTGAAAATATGTCTGCCCTGTATATTGCCGACGGACATCACCGAAGTGCTGCCGCCGCCTTGGTGGGAGCAGAGAAGGCAAAAGAAAATCCGAACCATAAAGGAGATGAGGAATATAATTACTTTATGGCTGTGTGTTTTCCGGCAAACCAGTTGACCATCATCGATTATAATCGTGTGGTGAAAGATTTAAACGGATTGACTTCTGCTCAGTTTCTGGAGGCTGTTTCTCGCAACTTTGAGATAGAGGAAAAAGGAGAGAATATGTATAAACCCGCAGCTTTTCATAATTTTTCTCTTTATTTGGACAGTAAGTGGTATAGTCTGACAGCAAAACCGGGTACTTATGATGACCATGATCCGATAGGGGTACTGGATGTAACTATTTCTTCGAATTTGATTCTGGATGAAATATTAGGAATCAAAGATTTGCGTTCGGATAAACGCATAGACTTTGTAGGAGGTATACGCGGCTTGGGAGAACTGAAAAAGCGGGTAGACAGTGGTGAAATGAAGGTGGCATTGGCTTTGTATCCTGTTTCAATGAAGCAGCTGATGGATATAGCCGATACGGGTAATATCATGCCGCCAAAGACCACCTGGTTTGAGCCCAAGCTTCGTTCGGGACTGGTAATTCACAAATTGAGTTAAGCAAATTCTTTTGTTCAATAACGGGAATACGCGTTTCTGACATTTGAAAGATATAGCCGGAAGCTGTGATTGCTCAAAGAGGCTTTCACGGTCTCCGGCTATTTCCTGTTGCCATTATGAAGATGCTGATAAAATTACTACCTTTGCATCTGTAAAAACAGAATGTTTAGTTGGTTCATACTCTGTCAGAGTATGTATCATCGGTAAAAGCAAAAGTGATGGTGGAAGACTCTTATAAAACGATTGAAGGATTATCAGAATCCATTTATACGGAGAAGCGCAGTAAGTTTATTGCGATAGCATTGCCTGTGCGTACGCTTGAAGAAATCAAGACGTATTTAGACGAATATCAAAAGAAATATTACGATGCCCGTCATGTTTGTTATGCCTATATGCTGGGGGCTGAGCGCAAGGATTTTCGCGCAAATGATAACGGAGAGCCTTCAGGAACGGCGGGAAAGCCTATCTTGGGACAAATAAATTCCAAGGAATTGACAGATGTACTGGTAATTGTGGTGCGCTATTTTGGGGGAATCAAATTGGGGACCAGCGGACTGATTGTGGCGTATCGTACTGCTGCCGCTCAAGCTTTGGATGAAGCGGTTGTTATTGAAAAAACGGTGGATGCGGATGTGGAGATTGCTTTTGAATATCCGTTTATGAACAGTGTAATGCGTATTGTAAAAGAAGAATCTCCCGAAATATTGTCTCAGTCGTATGATATGGACTGTGTGATGAGGCTGCGTATTCGCAAGTCAATGATGGAGAAATTGAGAGCCCGTCTGGAAAAGGTGGAGACTTTAAGGTTTGTTGAAGATGATTCTATGCAATCTTGACGGAGCTTATTTTGCTGAACGGAATACCCGATAAGTTTGTTTATATCTATAAAGTTTATTATATTTGTAAATAACCTTAAAACGACTGTTTTATGAGGCGGTGTATTCTTTGGATGATGGGTGTGGCAGGATTACTTCTGGCAAGTTGCCAAAAGCAAATGACGCAGGATGTACTTGGGGAAAAGCAAGGACAAAGCATGCTTGAGGTGATTACGTCTGCTCTCGATTTATCTTTTCATAGAAAGGAACTGACATCTGAGGATATAATCGTTTCAAAGTCTTTATTATTCGACCGGTATACTTTAGATGACGTTTATCCGTATGGCGATACAGTGCGTTCATTTAAGTGGGATGCCATTCGCAAATGCCTGGCTTTTGTTGAGAACATACAGGCTGAGGAAAAAAACTGGGGTGTCTTTCAAAATTATCAGAACCGGAACAGAGAAGCTCCTTTGGTACGTAAGTATATACGTAATGCTTACCGTCGGGTGGCGGATACCTTGGGGGTAGAGCGCTATCAGTCGGTTCCTTTATATCTTCCTGAAGATACTGTGACCCCAGAACGCTATGGGAGGGATGGCTTCTTGGCACATATTATTGCAGCTGAGGGAAGTTTTTACCGTATTGCTCCGATTACAATGAAAGGAGAGTGGCTGATTCCACAGCGCTATTTAAAACTGTTACCTGATTCAACTCAATTTCATCACGTTATTTTTGTAGATCGGAAAGATCAGAATATTGCTGTTCTGGAGCGTGCGGAAGAGGGTAGATGGGAGGTGAGAAGCATGAACCCGGCAACTACCGGTCGGCATGCCCCTCCGTATGCACAGGAAACGCCGTTAGGTATGTTCTTGCTCCAGCAGAAAAAAGAAAAAATGCTGTTTTTGAAAGACGGATCATCGGCACTCGGAGGATATGCTCCCTATGCCAGCCGTTTCACAAATGGTGCCTATATACATGGAGTTCCGGTGAATGTACCACGTACAGCTATGATTGAATACAGCTGGTCACTGGGTACAGTTCCCCGTTCGCATATGTGCGTGCGAAATGCCACTTCGCATGCAAAGTTTATTTTTGACAGAACTCCGGTGGAGAAAACGCTGGTTGTTGTCATTGAATAGATTGAAACATCTTTAATATATCTTAATATGTTTCTGTTATTCTATTCAAAATCAGTATCTTTGCCGCCATTATTTAATTAGGCTTTTTCATGCGGCAATTTATATTCTCCATCTTTTTCCTCTTATTACCGGGCTCTGTATTTGTTACGGGTAAATCAGGGATGCCCGAAGTAAACCGCGCCATTAAGACGGATGTGGCGACAGAATTGTATGAGTCTATGGCTTTGGAAGGCGTTTTGAATAAAGAAGCTTTCTGTCAAGCAGTGACCGGGTATTGGAAGATTACAGACCGGAAGCGAGAGGTACTTACCGTGATTGACTTTTCAAAACCCTCTACAGAACAACGTCTTTATGTTTTTGATATGAAGGAACATAAGATGCTCTTCTCTTCAGTGGTTGCTCATGGGCGGAACAGCGGAAATAATTATGCCACTTCTTTCTCTAATGAATATGGTTCATATAAAAGTTCGTTAGGATTTTATCTTACCGAAACCACCTATCAGGGAAAAAATGGTTATTCGCTTATCTTAAATGGTTTGGAAAAGGGTATCAATGATAAGGCCCGGATGCGTTCGATAGTAGTGCATGGAGCGGATTATGCTGATCCTTCGGTTGCAAGGTGCGGTGGTCGCTTAGGGCGAAGCTTGGGGTGTCCGGCTCTTCCTCCGGCTCTGTCCCGTCCTATTATTGATGCAATCAAGGGAGGAAGTGTGATGTATATTTACGCTGGAACAGCCGATTATCTGGCTCACAGTTCAATCTTGCATTCAAGTGATTCTTTACAACTGAAGCGCTTATAAGGCTTAAATAAAATATAGAAGAGCCGTATCAAGCTTAGCTGTGTGAGGTGTTGATACGGCTCTTTACTTATGGAACAGGCGTTCCTGTGAGCATCTTATCTGTTCTTTCCCGTAAATCTTTATACTAACTGATATTCATCTGTGTAATATAAGAATGGGAATGCATTTTGCTGGTATTCGAATAATTCTTCAGGCTGGAAGAAACGGGCTACTTCAGTAGCTGCAGTTTTGGGAGAATCGGAAGTATGAATAATGTTCTCTTGTGAACTCATACTGAAATCACCTCGGATGGTACCCGGAATGGCTACTCGTCCGTTTGTGGCTCCCGTCATGGAGCGGACTACTTGAATGGCATCTACTCCTTCATAGCAACAGACAATGACAGGTGAAGCCATCATAGAAGCCTTTACACGTGCAAAAAATGGGCGTTCTGCTAAATGTGCATAATGTTCATTTAATATTTCTTCAGTAAGCTGCATCATTTTCATGCCTGCGAGGCGCAGACCTTTGCGTTCGAAACGGCTGGTTATTTCTCCGATAAGCCCACGCTGTACTGCACTGGGCTTTAAAATAACTAAAGTTTTTTCAAGGCTCATAATAGTATTTTTGTTATAAGGTTTATACAAAAGTATCTTTTTATACAAAAGTATCTTTAATTCGCGCCAAATATAGGTTTTATTTTTATATACAGCAAGTAAAGTTTCTGTTTTTCTGAAGTTGCTGCTCTTAAATGGTAACTTTTTGTTCATAATCCCCTTTTAAGGCTTATGTTTCTACCTGATATCTTAATAAAGACAAAAAACGTTTTATTATTGTTTTTTATCTTTATTTTTACTTTCAAACTAAAAATACAAACGCATGTTACGTAAAATTCGATTAACACTTTCCATTCTGTTTTTTGTAATGGTAACTTTTTTATTCCTTGACTTTACCGGTTTGCTTCATGGATGGTTTGGCCGTGTTGGCATGGCGTAACGGGCGCACCTATTGCAATGCCATCTGTCCGGTGGGCACATTCCTTGGGTTTATTTCCTGTTTTTCTGTTTTTCGACCCGTTATCGGTGCAGAGAAATGCCGTAACTGCCGTTTGTGTGAAAAGAGGTGCAAGTCAGCCTGTATCGATATAAAGAATCACCAGATAGATTACAGCCGGTGTGTGGCTTGTATGGATTGTCTGGATACGTGTAAGCATGATGCTTTGCATTATGTAAACCGTTTTTCAACAAAGCGGGAAATGAAATCCGTAAATGAGCCGGCAGGATGAAAATTATCGTCGGGCTCGGCGTGCTTTCCTTGTAGGGTATGACCGCAGCGTGCCAAAGCTGCGTCAGGCAAGTCATTGTATCGGGTGTGAGACCTGTAACCCGCATTGTCCGCAAAGCATTGATATTCCTAAAGAACTGCATCGTATAGATGCATTTGTGGAGCAGTTGAAGCAGGATGCATTATGAGGCTAAGTAAAAAACATTGATAAAGATCTGTAGGAGGATTGAATAAAGAAACGGGCAATGAAAGGTTGAGTTGCCTGCTTCTTAAGCAGATTCTATATGTATAATATATCATGACAGCCGGATATGTATAAGGCTTGATTTATTTATATGCCTTCCGGCGAGATTATCGATACAGGGTCTGCTCGGGGACTTGTAAATAGTCGAAGAACAGGAAAAAGAGATGGTTAATTGAGCTTAGAAACAGCGTTGCTGTTTTAATAAATGTCGTTTCCGGTTTTTAAAACCTCTGTTTGTTCATTGAATATTCCGGTGCTTTTTGTAACTTTGCGTAGTGTTTTAAGTATTAAAACTATGAGAAGGAATAAAATAAATTGGCGAGTTCCCAAAGGAGCGGAACTGACCGAGTTAGATAAAAAGGTATTATATTGGCAAGAACGGGGGCATTTAGTCCCGACTCGTTCTTTAATCAAGACACCAGAACAGATTGAAGGTATCCGTAAGAGTGGCATTATCAATACGGCAGTGCTGGACCTGGTAGGGCGAGAAATCCATGCCGGCATGAGTACGGCTGAAATAGACAAATTGGTTTACGATTATACTGTTTCTCATGGAGCTATTCCTGCTACATTAGGTTATGAAGGATTTCCTAAAAGCTGTTGCACATCTATAAATGAAGTAGTTTGCCATGGAATCCCAAGTGAAGACGAAGTTCTTGAAGAAGGGGATATCATCAACGTAGATTGTACTACGATTTTAGATGGGTATTATGCCGATGCCTCACGTATGTTTATCGTAGGAAAAACGACTCCGGAAAAAGAAAAGCTGGTACGGGTAGCTAAAGAATGCCTGGAAGTGGGCATGCAGGCTGCACAACCTTTCGGCTTTGTGGGAGATATAGGAAACGCTATTGAAAAGCATGCTAAAAAGAATGGCTTTTCAATTGTCCGCGATTTGTGTGGCCATGGCGTAGGAGTGGAATTCCATGAAGAGCCGGATGTAGAACATTTTGGCAAGAAAGGAACGGGAATGTTGCTGGTGCCGGGTATGGTATTTACAATAGAACCGATGGTTAATATGGGAACATGGGAGGTCTTTATTGACGAAGAAGACGGATGGACTGTAGTGACTGAAGATGAGTTGCCCTCTGCGCAATGGGAGCATACGTTCTTGATGACAGATCATGGTCTTGAAATATTAACGTATTAATGAAGGTAGAAATGGATGTAATAATATTAGGTATAGAATCATCGTGTGATGACACTTCGGCTGCAGTAATTAAAAACGGGGTGTTGTTATCAAGTGTGGTGGCAAGCCAGGCTGTGCATGAGGCTTATGGAGGCGTTGTTCCTGAGTTGGCGTCACGTGCTCATCAGCAAAATATCGTCCCCGTGGTGCATGAAGCTTTGAAGCGGGCAGGTGTCGCCAAAGAAGATTTAAGCGCAGTTGCATTTACGCGAGGTCCCGGATTGATGGGCTCGCTGCTGGTGGGGGTTTCCTTTGCAAAAGGATTTGCCCGCTCGTTAGGTATCCCAATGATTGAAGTGAATCATTTGCAGGGGCATGTGCTTGCTCATTTTATCAAGGAAGCAGATACTGATGCAAATCAACCCAGCTATCCGTTTATATGCTTACTGGTGTCGGGAGGAAACTCTCAGATTATTCGGGTGAATGCCTACAATGATATGGAGGTGTTAGGTCAGACAATAGACGATGCGGCAGGTGAAGCAATTGATAAATGCTCCAAGGTGATGGGCTTGGGATACCCCGGAGGACCTATTATAGATAAGTTGGCTCGTCAGGGAAACCCTAAAGCGTTTACTTTTAGCAAGCCTCATATACCGGGGTATAATTATAGCTTCAGTGGGCTAAAGACCTCTTTTCTGTATTCTTTGCGTGACTGGCTAAAGGAAGATCCTGATTTTATTGAGCGGCATAAAGTTGATTTAGCAGCTTCATTGGAGAAGACGATAGTTGATATTCTGATGGATAAATTACGCAAGGTTGTAAAAGATACGGGTATTAAAGAAGTGGCAGTAGCCGGAGGTGTTTCTGCTAATAACGGTTTGCGTAATGCTTACCGGGAACATGCCGAAAAATATGGATGGAAAATTTATATTCCCAAGTTTGGCTATACCACAGATAATGCAGCAATGATTGCCATTACGGGATATTTCAAGTATTTGGATAACGACTTCTGTACGATAGATATGCCTGCTTATTCAAGAGTGACTATAAAGTAATACATTAATATAATGAGGTTATGTCGGTAGAAACTAAAACATTAAGCAAAGAAATAAGTGAAGTTTTTTGGCGGGGAAACTTTACATTGGCTACAGCGGAAAGCTGCACGGCCGGAAATGTAGCGGCTATCATTACCGCTGTGCCGGGCAGTTCTCGTTTTTATAAAGGAGGAATTATCGCTTATGCAAATGCAGTGAAAGAAAATTTATTGCACGTAAAATCGGAAACATTAGAGGCGCATGGGGCTGTAAGCGAAGAGACCGTAACAGAAATGGTGCATGGAGCTATGAAAACCTTGGAGGCCGATTATGCAGTGGCTACATCGGGTGTAGCCGGTCCGTCGGGAGGTACAGCCGATAAGCCGGTAGGTACTATTTGGATTGCTGCCGGAAATGCTCAAAAAGTCTTGACCGCTAAGTTGACAGAAGACGAAGGTCGAGAGAAAAATATTCAGGCTGCAACGAAAAAAGCACTGCAATTATTGCTTGAATTAGCCCAAAAGCAAGAAAATGAGGAGTAAAAGTGCATTTTATTTCTAAAATACTTGGAAATGTCGAATAAAATCTCTTACTTTGCACTCCGTTTGAAAGAACTATGGAATAAAACTATAAAAACTTAGATAGAAATGTCGAAAATTTGTCAAATTACCGGAAAAAAAGCCATGATTGGCAACAATGTTTCACACTCAAAGAGAAGAACTAAAAGAACTTTCGATGTGAACTTGTTTACTAAAAAATTCTACTATGTAGAACAGGATTGCTGGATTAGCTTGAATATTAGTGCTAACGGCTTGCGAGTTATCAACAAAAAAGGCTTGGATGCAGCGCTGAATGAAGCAGTTGCTAAAGGCTATTGTGATTGGAAAACTATCAAAATTATTGGTTAATTAAAAGGAGAGAAAGACTATGGCTAAGAAAGCTAAGGGTAATAGAGTACAGGTAATCCTTGAATGCACAGAGATGAAGGATAGTGGTATGCCGGGAACTTCTCGTTATATTACAACTAAAAACAGAAAAAATACCACTGAGAGATTGGAATTGAAGAAATACAATCCTATTTTGAAAAGAGTAACAGTTCATAAAGAAATTAAATAATTATAGACCATGGCAAAGAAAGTAGTTGCAACCCTTAAGGGAAGTAAAGAAGGACGTTCTTATACC
Organism: uncultured Bacteroides sp.; assembly: GCA_900546645.1. Taxonomy (GTDB): domain Bacteria; phylum Bacteroidota; class Bacteroidia; order Bacteroidales; family Bacteroidaceae; genus Phocaeicola. Next base: position 67,601 of record URDR01000004.1, read on the forward strand.
AAAGTAATCAAAATGGTTAAGTCTCCTAAAACAGGTGCTTACGTTTTTGATGAACAAATGGTTCCTAATGAAAAGGCACAGGACTTCTTTAAAAAATAATTTAGCAGAATTTAGAACAGCTAAGATATGACAAAAAGTTCCTTTCATTTAATAATGAGGGGAACTTTTTTTGTGCGTCTACAAATAAGTCCTATCTTTGTAAAAAAATATTAGAGACAAAATAGAAGCTATATGGGATTTTTCAGCTTTTTTTCAAAAGAGAAAAAAGAAACACTTGACAAAGGTTTGTCCAAAACAAAAGAAAGTGTATTTGGAAAGATAGCGCGTGCTATTGCCGGAAAGTCGAAAGTGGACGATGAAGTGTTGGATAACCTTGAGGAAGTATTGATTACTTCTGATGTAGGGGTTGAAACTACGTTGAATATTATTAAGCGTATTGAACAGCGTGTTGCTAAAGACAAGTATGTTGATACAAAAGAATTAAATAATATTCTGCGCGAAGAAATAGCTGCTTTACTGACCGAAAATAACACGGTTGATTCGGACGAATTTAGTGTTCCCCAAGGGAAAAAACCTTATGTTATTATGGTGGTTGGAGTTAACGGTGTGGGTAAGACAACTACTATTGGCAAGCTGGCCTATCAGTTTAAGAAAGCTGGAAAGACTGTGTGCTTAGGCGCGGCAGATACTTTCCGTGCAGCTGCTGTTGAACAGCTGGTAATCTGGGGAGAGCGTGTGGGAGTTCCTGTAATCAAGCAAAAGATGGGTTCAGATCCGGCTTCTGTTGCCTTTGATACTTTGAGCTCGGCGGTGGCGAACAATGTTGATGTGGTTATTATAGATACGGCAGGTCGTCTGCATAACAAAATAGGCTTGATGAATGAGCTGACCAAGATTCGGAATGTGATGCAGAAAGTTGTTCCCGATGCGCCCCATGAAGTTTTGTTGGTATTAGATGGGTCAACTGGGCAAAATGCCTTTGAACAGGCTAAGCAATTTACGTTAGCGACAGAGGTTAATGCAATGGCTATTACGAAGTTAGACGGAACGGCAAAAGGTGGTGTCGTAATCGGAATCTCCGATCAGTTTAAAATACCTGTAAAATATATTGGTTTGGGCGAAGGTATGGAAGACTTGCAGGTGTTCCGTCGTCGTGAATTTGTTGATTCTTTGTTTGGTACAGCGAATAGTAAATGAAAAAAAATACAGTAGATATTATTACATTAGGCTGCTCTAAAAACTTGGTTGATTCAGAAAAACTGATGAAACAGTTAGAGGCTAATGGTTATAAGGTTACTCATGATAGTGAACATCCGCAGGGAGAAATTGCGGTAATTAATACATGTGGTTTTATTGGCGATGCAAAAGAAGAATCGATTAACATGATTCTGGAGTTCTGCCAAGCTAAGGAAGAAGGCTATTTGAAGAAACTTTATGTGATGGGGTGTTTGTCGGAACGCTACCTGAAGGAACTTCAAGTGGAAATTCCACAAGTAGATAAGTTTTATGGAAAGTTTGATTGGAATGAACTCTTAACCGATTTAGGAAAAACTTATCATGCGGAATGCGCTATTGAACGTCATTTAACCACTCCCGGTCATTATGCTTATTTGAAAATCTCGGAAGGGTGTGACCGTAAATGCTCTTACTGTGCCATTCCTATCATCACCGGTCGGCATGTGTCACGTCCCATGGAGGAAATCTTGGACGAAGTGCGCCTATTGGTTTCCAGGGGGGTGAAGGAGTTTCAGGTGATAGCTCAGGAACTGACCTACTATGGCGTCGACCTGTATAAGAAGCAGATGTTGCCGGAACTGATAGAGCGCATGGCGCAGGTAGAGGGCGTAGAGTGGATTCGTCTGCATTATGCCTATCCCGCCCATTTTCCGAAAGACCTGTTCCGCGTGATGCGTGAGCATGCCAATGTATGTAAGTACATGGATATCGCCCTGCAGCACATCAGCGACAATATGCTGACCCAGATGCGCCGTCATGTCTCGAAAGCAGATACGTATGAACTGATTGAAGCGTTTCGCAGAGAGGTACCGGGCATTCATTTGCGTACAACCCTGATGGTGGGACACCCCGGTGAAACCGAACAAGATTTTGAGGAACTGAAGGAATTTGTGCGCAAGGCGCGTTTTGACCGGATGGGAGCATTTGCCTACTCGGAAGAGGAGGGCACTTATTCGGCCGAACACTATGAGGACAATATTCCCCAGGAGGTGAAGCAGGCACGACTGGATGAGCTGATGGAAATCCAGCAGGGCATTTCAGCTGAGCTGACCCATGCAAAGATCGGAAAAACATTCAAGGTCATCATCGACCGTAAAGAAGGTGAGTATTATATAGGGCGTACAGAATTCGACTCTCCCGAGGTTGACCCGGAAGTCTTGATTAAAGACGAAGGACAGAATTTGGAGATGGGTTCATTCTATCAGGCAACGGTATACGATGCTGATGATTTTGATTTATACGCAACTATAGAGTAAATATGGATAATAAAGACTTCATTGGCAAGTTGTCGGCTTGCACCGGCTTTGCTGAAGAGGAAACGGTACGTATGGTTTCCTCTTTAATTGACTGTATGGCTCAAGGCTTGCAAGAGGGAAAAGACATACAGGTGCAGGGCTTTGGTCTTTTGGGGGTACAAAAAGAAATGGAGTATATATCTGTGAACCCTATGACGAAGCAGCGCTTTCTGATACCCCCTTGTCTGCGCCTCTTCTTTATTCCAGAGGGGCATATTCCGGCAGATCATACGTCTCAAAGAAATAACCTTACGTTACAGCACCTCATAGACTGGCTGACTCAAGATCAGGGCTTTTCGGGTGCTGAAGCGTTCGTGTCCTCTTTTTTCAAGCTGATTAAGGGGGGCATGCAAAGCGACAAATATGTGAAAGTGAAAGGACTCGGAACCTTTAAGGTGATGACCTTTAACGGAAATGCAGAGACCTATTTCTCTTCTCATCGCAGTAGCTTGTCGTATGGCGGTGTATCGTTTACGGCCGATGCTTCGCTGCGCGACTTGGTGAACAAGCCTTTTGCCCATTTCGAAATTGTTCCTCTGAAAGATAATGTAACATTTGCCGACCTTCCGGAGGTATCGATGGAAGAGGTCAGTCCTGAAACCGACGAACCGGAAGACGCAGAAGTTCCGGTAGAGGAGGGGAAGTACCCCGCAGAGCCGGAGGAGGAGTCCGCTGAGCCGAATCAGTCTGTTTCGGAAGAAATTCCCTTGCTTGTAGCGCCGCGTGAAAGCGAGTCCTTACAGGAAGAGGTTTCTTTGCCACCCGTAGAAGAGGAGGTAAAGGAGGCATCAACGCGACGTATCCCCTGGTGTATGCTTGCCTGTACACTTTTGGTGGGTGTGCTGATAGGAGGAGGTGTCATCTGGCGGACAGTACCCAGTCGTCGTTACATTTCGGAAGTCATCGCTCGGTGCTGGAAGCAGCAGGGAGACTCTGTAGCGGCAGAAACATCCATAGAATCCCTCGATATTTTGGCCGAGCCGACTCCCCAGGAAGAGCCAGATACTATTGCAGAGGCACCGAAGCCCCAGAAAGTTGAGGTTGTTCCGGAAAAGAAAGCAGTTCCGCTTTCCGTTCCCGTTCGCGTATTGTCCGATGAAGTGGCATACATCATTCGTGGTACTCAGTGCAACCATACTCTTCGTGAAGGTGAGAGCCTGACCAGGATAGCTCGTCGCTATTACGGAAACAAAAAGTTGTGGCCCTATCTGGTTCGGCACAATCAGCGTATCATAAAAAATCCGGATAACATTCCGGTAGGTACAGTTATCCAGATTCCTGTGCTCGCTCCAAAAACGTCGGAATAGGAAGAGAAACTTCTTAAATTAAATTTCTTTAGCCCAATTCATTTTAAAACACGTCTTCAGTCTGTATTTTTTAATAAAAATTAGTTGTACCTGTTAATTGAATCCCTTAATTTTGGGGTTGCTTTTGGATGGGCTATCCATCAGGAGACTTGAAAACAGAAATTAAATAGAAATTAAAAAATAAAAATTATGGCTGAAGCTATTGACATTCGTGAATTGAATGAACGTATTGAGCGTCAAAGTGCGTTTGTAACAAATTTAATGACCGGCATGGATCAGGTTATTGTGGGACAGAAACACTTAGTAGAATCTTTATTGATAGGCTTATTATCCGACGGGCATATCTTGCTGGAAGGAGTTCCTGGTTTGGCGAAAACACTAGCCATAAAAACATTAGCTTCCTTGATAGATTCACAATACAGCCGTGTTCAGTTTACTCCCGACTTATTGCCGGCCGATGTTATCGGTACTATGATTTATAGCCAGAAAGATGAACGGTTTGTGGCTAAGAAAGGACCTATTTTTGCAAACTTTGTATTGGCGGATGAAATCAACCGTGCCCCAGCAAAAGTGCAGAGTGCTTTGCTTGAAGCCATGCAGGAGCGTCAGGTTACTTTAAGTAAAGAAACGTTCCATTTGCCTGAACCTTTCCTGGTTATGGCTACGCAGAACCCGATAGAGCAAGAAGGTACTTATCCTCTCCCTGAAGCGCAGGTAGACCGTTTTATGCTGAAGGTTATCATTGATTACCCGAAGTTGGAAGAAGAAAAGAAAATTATCCGGCAGAATATTTCTGGCGAGAAAATTGTGGTCCGTCCTATTTTGAAGGCTGAAGATATTATTGAGGCCCGTAAAGTGGTTTGCCAAGTTTATCTGGACGAGAAGATTGAACAATACATTGCCGACATAGTATTCGCTACCCGTTATCCGGAAAAATACGACTTGAAAGAATTGAAGGGCTTGATAGGCTTTGGGGGCTCTCCTCGTGCTTCTATTAATTTGGCTTTGGCTGCTCGTAGCTATGCTTTCATCAAACGTCGTGGTTATGTTATTCCGGAAGATGTACGCGCGGTTGCTCATGATGTTCTTCGCCATCGTATTGGTCTGACTTATGAAGCAGAAGCTACGAATGTTACTTCTGATGACATAATCAGTAAAATTTTGAATAAGGTTGAAGTGCCCTAAATAAAACTTTATCCGTCACCCGATTCATTCGGGTGATGGCTTTTTTGTTTTGGTGATGCAATAACAATCTCATTTTGAAATAAAACCGTGTGTGGTGAGTGAATTCATCGGAAAACGGTTGAATAATTCAACAGGAATGGAAACAAATGAACTATTAAAACGAGTTCGTCAGATTGAAATAAAGACTCGGGGACTTTCAAATAATATCTTTGCAGGGCAGTATCATTCTGCTTTTAAAGGGCGGGGTATGGCTTTTTCTGAAGTCCGGGAATATCAGTATGGTGACGATGTACGTGATATAGACTGGAATGTTACGGCCCGTTTTGACAAACCATTTGTCAAGGTATTTGAAGAAGAGCGTGAGTTGACAGTGATGCTGCTTGTCGATGTCTCGAATAGTTTGGACTTTGGTACCGTGAAGCAGATGAAAAAAGATATGGTGACAGAAATAGCAGCTACACTTGCGTTCTCGGCTATACAGAACAATGATAAAATAGGCGTTATCTTCTTTTCTGATCATATTGAAAAATTTATTCCGCCTAAAAAAGGGCGTAAGCATATTCTGTATATTATACGTGAACTGCTGGATTTTAAGCCGGAAAGTACACGTACCAATCTGCAATATGCCATTGAATATTTGACGAATATATTAAAGAAGCGTTGCACAGCATTTATGTTGAGCGACTTTATCGACGAGCGTGATTTTAAAAATGCTTTGACTATTGCAAACCGCAAGCACGATATTGTGGCAATTCAGGTTTACGACAAACGTCTGGAAGAATTGCCGGATGTGGGACTGATGCATGTTCGTGATGCTGAAACTGGGCATGAACAATGGATTGACACTTCTTCAAAGGCACTTCGTGCTGCGCATCGAGCATGGTGGGCAGAGCAGCAACAGAAACTCCATGAAACGTTTACACATTCTAATGTAGACTCGGTTGCCGTTCGTACCGATCAGGATTATGTAAAAGCATTACTGAATTTATTTGCTAAACGAAATTAAAGAGAGATGAAGCATTTCTTATTATATGAAAAGCCGGGAAAGTCAATGAAAATAGCATGTATGGCATTTTTTATGTCGTTTTTCTCCGTATGGGCTCAGGCACAGGTTACGGTAGAAGCTAAGATTGATTCCTTGCAGTTACTCATAGGCGAGCAGGCTAAAATCAAATTGGAAGTTAGTATGGATGCAGACCAGGAACTCAATCTTCCGGTGATTCGTGATACTTTGATTAGAGGGGTAGAGGTATTGGACATTGCTAAGCCAGACACGCAAATGCTGAATGATAACAAGCGGTGGCTTATATCACAAGAATATACCGTGACATCATTCGATTCAGCTTTATATTACTTGCCTCCTTTTGAAGTAGAAGTAGACAACAAGAAGTACCAATCTCAGGCATTAGCTTTGAAAGTTTATTCGATACCTGTAGATACGCTGCATTTTGACCAGTTTTTTGGTCCGAAGAGCATCCGGGAAGTTCCGCTGACTTGGCAGGATATGGCTCCTTTGGTATATTCTGTTTTGTTGATGTTGGTATTTGGAGCAGTAGCGGTCTTTTTTATCATTCGTTATCGAAATAATAAGCCGATCATTAAAGTAATTAAGGTAGAGCCGAAACTTCCGCCGCATCAGGCTGCTATGAAGAAAATAGAAGAGATAAGGGCAAATAAAGCCTGGCAGCGTGAAAACCCCAAATTGTATTATACGGAGTTGACGGATGTGATTCGAACTTACATACAAGAACGTTTTGGATTTAATGCCATGGAGATGACCTCTTCTGAAATCATTGAGCATCTGCTGCATGAAAAAGATAAAGAATCGATTCGTGATTTGAAGTATCTTTTTGAAACCGCTGATTTGGTGAAATTTGCCAAACATGCTCCGTTGATGAATGAAAATGACCTGAACCTGGTTAGTGCCGTTGACTTTATCAATCAGACAAAAACAGAAGAGGAGCCGGGCGCTAAAAAAGAACCGACAGAGATTAAAGTGGAAGAAAAACGCTCCAAACAAGGTCGTATCGCCTTGTTATGCAGCATTGTTTTAACCGGTGCAGCTACAGTGATTGCGCTGTATTTCGCTATTCGTTCTATAATCAACCTCTTCTTTTAATGTTTAAATTTAGTAGGAACTATGATTTTTGCAAATATTGAATACCTGTTTTTGTTGTTGCTTTTGATTCCTTATATTGCTTGGTATATCATCAAGCGCAAGAAAACAGAGCCTACCATGCAGGTTTCAACTACGCGTATGTATATGAATGCTCCCTGTAGTTGGAAAGTTTGGTTGCTTCATGCTCCTTTCGTCTTGCGTGTGGTAACTTTTGTCATGATTGTACTAGTTTTGGCTCGTCCTCAAACTACGGATAATTGGCAGAATACCGAAATAGAAGGAATAGACATCATGTTGGCAGTAGACGTTTCTACCAGTATGCTGTCTGAAGACTTGAAACCGAACCGTATTGAAGCAGCCAAACAGGTAGCTTCAGAATTTATTAACGGGCGTCCTAACGATAATATCGGTTTGACGATTTTTGCGGGAGAAGCTTTTACACAATGTCCATTAACTGTCGACCATGGTGTGTTGCTTAATCTGTTTCAGAATGTAGGCTGTGAAATGGTACAGCGTGGAATGATAGAAGACGGTACAGCTATAGGCATGGGACTGGCCAATGCCGTAAGCCGTTTAAAAGACAGTAAGGCCAAATCGAAAGTGGTAATTCTCTTGACTGACGGGGTAAATAACAGAGGAGATATTTCTCCGCTGACTGCAGCCGAAATAGCCAAACAGTATGGTATCCGTGTTTATACTATCGGAGTAGGAACCAATGGAACAGCACCTTATCCTATGCAGACCTATGCTGGTGTACAATACGTGCAGATGCCGGTAGAGATTGATGAACAAACCATGTCGCAAATAGCGGGAACAACGAATGGTAATTATTTTCGAGCAACCAGTAATTCGAAGCTAAAGGATGTTTATCGTGAAATTGATAAGCTGGAGAAAACAAAGCTAAATGTAAAAGAGTTTAGTAAGCGTGAAGAAGCTTATGAACTGTATGCTCTGATAGCTTTTCTTTGTATGCTGATTGAACTGATTTTACGTAATACGATATTAAAGAAAATACCTTAATAAAAAAAGTTATGTTTCGATTTGGAGAACCTTTCTATTTATATTTACTTATTTTACTGCCTTTTTTAGTAGTATTCTATTTGTATTCAAATTACAGGCGGCGTAAGAAAATCCGTCAGTATGGTGATCCGGAGTTGTTGGAGCAACTCATGCCCGATGTCTCTAAATATCGGCCGGATGTAAAGTTCTGGCTGATGTTTGCAGCGCTGACTATGGTTGTATTCATGTTGGCACGTCCGCAGTTTGGGTCGAAAATGGAGACAGTGAAGCGTCAAGGCGTTGAAACAGTGGTAGCACTTGATATTTCAAATTCAATGTTGGCACAGGATGTAACTCCCTGCCGTCTGGAAAAGTCGAAGAAACTGATTTCACGTTTGGTTGAAACTTTTAATAACGACAAAGTTGCCATGATTGTTTTTGCCGGAGAAGCTTTTACCCAGTTGCCTATCACCAGCGATTACATTTCTGCCAAGATGTTTCTGGAAACCATTAATCCTTCTTTGATAACCACACAGGGAACAGATGTACGTGGGGCGATTGACCTGGCCATGAAAAGTTTTACTCCCAATGAAGGGGTAGGTCGCGCCATTGTACTGATTACAGATGGTGAGAATCATGAAGGAGGTGCCATTGAAGCAGCCGAGGAAGCAGCTAAAAAAGGCATTCGGGTTTTTGTACTGGGAGTAGGTTCGCCTGATGGTTCTCCTATTCCGGTAGAAGGAACGAACGATTTTCGTAGAGATAAAGAAGGCAATGTGATAGTAACCCGTCTGAATGAACAAATGTGTCAGGAAATAGCTAAAGCTGGAAATGGGATGTATGTACGCGTTGATAACACCAATCGTGCAGAAAAGGCCTTGAATGCAGAAATAAATAAACTGGCTAAAGCTGATGTAGAAACACAGGTGTTTACAGAATTTGATGAGCAATTTCAAGTCTTGGCATGGTTGGCTTTAATCTTTTTAGCAGTAGAAGTCATGCTGTTGAATCGTAAAAATCCGCTGTTCAAGAATGTGAAACTCTTTAAACAAGATTGAACTATGAAACGAACAAAATATGTATTTTTTTCACTGCTATTCCTTTCAACAGCAGCTTTTGCTCAGAAGAGTGACAGGGATTATTTGCGTAGTGGAAATAAATTATATAAAGACAGCTTATTTGTCAAGTCGGAGGTTGATTACCGGAAAGCATTGGAAATAGCCCCTCAATCGGCAGATGCTATCTATAACTTGGGAAATGCACTTCTGATGCAGCAAAAGGCTAAAGATGCTATGGAGCAATTTGAGGCGGCCGCACGCATAGAGAAAGACAAGTCAAAGTTGGCTGAGATATATCATAATATGGGAGTGATATTGCAATCGTCCAAACAGCTTCCTCAATGTATTGAGGCCTATAAGCAAGCTTTGCGGAATAATCCGAAGGATGATGAGACCCGTTATAACCTTGCATTGGCTCAAAAGCAGTTGAAAGATCAGCAGCAGCAACAGCAGAACCAAGATCAGAATAAGGAAGAGAAACAGGAACAGAAGCAAGACGATAAACAGCAGAATAAAGACCAGCAAGATCAAGAGAAAAAGAATCAGCAGCAGCAACAACAGCAGAACCAGAACCAATTGTCGAAAGAAAATGCTGAGCAGCTTTTGAATGCGGTAATGCAAGATGAGAAAAATGTTCAAGACAAAGTCAAGAAACAAATTCAAGTCAGTGGACGCAAATTGGAAAAAGACTGGTAAGAATGCTGGTTTAAATGTGTAACGAATAAATAAAAGATAAATGAGGAAGATAGTATTCTTAATATTACTCATAGCAAGTATATGGCAAGTTCAAGCAGCCGATGATGTGCGCTTCACTGCATCGGCTCCTGAAGTGGTGGTAAGCGGAGATCAGTTCCGTTTGGAGTTTACGGTAAATACACATGAAGCGAAACGATTTTTAGCACCTTCTATGACCAAGGGATTCGATGTACTTTCCGGCCCTCAAAGTTCTGTGTTTAACAGTACGCAGATTATTAACGGAAAAGTATCTTCTGTCCGCTCTATTACTTATACTTATATATTGATGGCACGCGATGCCGGTACGTATATGATTCCGGCTGCCAGTATAGAAGTAGACGGAAAGAAATTATTTTCGAATGCAATAAAAGTAAAGGTGCTTCCTCCCGATCAGGCAAACGGGAAGGATGGTGATCGGGGTACATCTTCATCGCGCAGTCAGGTTATAGGAAGCAAAATAACAGATAAAGACTTGTTTATAACAGCTACTGCAAGCAAGACAACGGTACATGAACAAGAAGCAATTTTGCTGACCTATAAAGTATACACGTTGGTTAACCTGCGTCAGCTGATTGGTAAAATGCCCGATTTGAAAGGCTTTCACACACAGGAGGTTGATTTGCCCCAGAAGAAAGAGTTTACATTAGAACATTATAAGGGAAGAAACTACCACACTACCGTATGGAGTCAGTATGTGTTATACCCTCAGCAGGCAGGAACCTTGGAAATTCCGTCTATTACTTTTGATGGAGTAGTGGCTCAGCAAACGATGTCAGACGATCCGTTTGATGCCTTCTTCAATGGTGGAGGATACGTGGAAGTAAAAAAGAAAATAGTAACTCCTAAATTAAACATACATGTGAAGCCATTAACCGGAAAACCGGCTGGCTTCTCTGGTGCAGTAGGAGAGTTCAGCCTGGCATCGTCTATCAATGCTACAGAAGTCAAAACCAATGATCCGATTACTGTAAAACTGATATTGAAAGGGGTGGGAAATATGAAATTAATCAGTTCGCCTGAACTGAAATTCCCGCAAGACTTTGAAGTATACGATCCGAAAGTAACAGATAACTACGAATTGACAGGCAACGGCTTAAGCGGAACAAAAACGTTTGAATATTTGGCTATACCGCGTCATGCTGGAAACTTTACCATACCGGCTGTGGCTTTTACTTATTTTGATTTAAAGAGCAATTCTTTTAAAACATTGAAAAGCCAGGCCTACGACCTGAAGGTTGCTAAAGGACAAGGTGGATCAGAACAAGTTATATCCGATTTTACCAATAAGGAAAGCGTAAAAGTATTAGGCAAGGATATCCGTTTCATTAAGTTGGGAGATACTTCATTGCAGCCTAAGGGACAATTCTTTTATGGAACCTTTGTTTACTGGTTGTGGTATATTATTCCGTTGATTCTATTTGCTGCCTTTGTTGTCCTTTATCGCAATCAGGCCAAAGAAAATGCAAATGTAGCAAAAGTGAAAATCAAGAAAGCGAATAAAGTGGCTACGCGCCGTATGAAGCAGGCAGGAAAGTTGTTGGCTGAAAATAAGAAGAACGAATTTTATGATGAAGTATTGAAGGCATTGTGGGGATATATTAGTGATAAACTGAGTATTCCGGTTTCAAAACTTTCTAAGGATAATATTGAAGCAGAACTCACCAAATATGGTGTGTCTGAAGATTTGATAAAAGAATTTATCGCTGCTTTAAATGAATGTGAGTTTGCACGTTACGCTCCGGGAGATGAAAACGAAGCCATGGATAAGGTTTATGCCGCATCCATAGAAGTTATCAGCAAGATGGAGAATAGTATCAAACATTAAAATTGGAAGAAATGAAAAAAATATCAGTCTTATTTCTGTTCTTGTGTTTTGTGCAGTTCATAGGAGTTGCCGCAACAAAAGAAGAAGCAGACTATGCTTATCAGAACAATGATTTTAAAACTGCCATTGAGCAGTATGAAGCAATTTTGGCCACACAAGGTGAATCGGCAGCCATTTATTATAATTTGGGGAACAGCTATTTTAAGGAGAAAGAGATAGCCAAGGCTGTACTTAATTACGAGCGGGCTTTGCTGTTGAATCCGGGTGATGCCGATATTCGTTTCAATCTTGAAATGGCACGGGGCAAGACGGTTGATCAAATAACTCCGGCCCGTGAGATTTTTATTGTAACTTGGGTGAATGCCTTGATGAATACATTGAGTGAAAGTGCCTGGGGTATTTTAGGTATTTTGTCTTTTATTCTCCTTTTGACAGGGCTGGTATTCTATATCTTCGGCAACCGGCTTTGGATTAAGAAAGTAGGCTTTATTGCAGCCGTTGCTTTTCTGGCAGTGACCGTTGTAGCCAATCTCTTTGCCAGCGAACAGCGTAGCGAGTTGGAAAACCGCAAGGGAGCAGTGGTGATGACTCCGTCGGTTACCGTTAAGAGTACACCGAATGAAAGCGGTACCGATTTGTTCGTCTTGCATGAAGGAACAAAAGTGTACATCGAAGACGATTCGATGAAAGGATGGAAGGAGATACGTCTGGAAGACGGGAATAAAGGCTGGCTTCCGGCTGAAACGATTGAATTGATTTAAAGGGAAATTTTTATGTTTGACTTACAGCAACTGATTGAAGTAGATAAAAACTTATTGTTGGCCCTGAATGGAAGTGATTCTTTATTTTGGGACGGATTCATGTGGACTGTTACCAAAACAGCAACGTGGATTCCTGCTTTGCTCACGTTGCTGTATGTCATCTTCAAGAACAACCGGTTGAATCAGAGTTTGGTGCTTTTTGCCATGCTTGCTTTAACGGTGTTGCTCTCCGACCAAATATCCTCCGGAATCTGCAAGCCGTACTTTGCCCGCTTCCGTCCGACACAAGATCCGGAATTGATGTACTTGGTTCAGACGGTTCATGGATACCGCGGCGGGCTTTACGGATTCATATCCAGTCATGCTGCCAATACGTTCACCGTTGCCTTATTCATCTCTTTGCTGATTCGGAACTGGGGAGTTACGGTCATGATGTTTATTTGGGCTTTCATTCCTTCTTATTCCCGCATTTATTTAGGCGTTCATTATCCCGGTGATATTCTTTTTGGAGCTTTGTGCGGCTGCTTGGTAGCTTTATTGGTTTATTGGCTTTATACCTTTATCCAAAAGCGATGGCTGGATAGTGCAGGCTATACCGCAAACCGATATGCTTATCCGAAGAAAAGATATAATCCGCAGCATCTTTACCTGTTACATGGGGTGTTGCTGCTGACTTATTTCTATGCCATCGTTATGGGAATGATTACAGTAAAAACGTCAGGGTTTTAGTTTTTCTGAATAAGGGCTGTAATCATTTTGACAGTTCAGAGGCAAAGCATGTTTTTGTTATGCTTCTTCATTTTCATCTTTGGCGGCTGTAATAAAGAAAAGGCGCCGGGCTTTGAGGACTTCTCAGAAGCCCGGCGTCTTTTTTGTTTGTATGCTCGGCACGAGCATTGTCTAACGGGTGCAAGTCCCGAGTAAGCCCTA